>NZ_PHHE01000001.1:6335000-6635000 GCF_002813455.1 Pseudomonas baetica
TATTTCCTGATATTTTTGGGCTCCGGGGAGTGGATGGTATCGCAACTTTATGGCAAGACCGTGCTGAGCGTTAGCCTCATGCGCAAAAATTTCTAACCCAAGTTGGAGTGGCGCGTCTGGTGGACTCAGTAAGTTGAGTTGATATAGCAAAGGTTCAGTCCAAGGCTCCCAGTCATTGCGCTGGAGATTGCTTGACCAATACGCGGTAAGGCCAAATCCAACATCATCCAGCTCTCGAATTGTTATATTCGGAATGCTAATCACCGCAGTAGGTCTGTTATTTATTTGTCTTAGACCGACCTGAGGGGTTGAAGTGATCTCTGCCAATTGCATGCGATCTTCTTGGAATCCGCGATTTTGGTTCTTCTTTCCCCACGCGCCCTGCTGAAGCCAGTTATCAAGCTTCGTTTTATTGTTTCGGTTGTAAATCCACTCGCCACCTAGCTGCAACACCGTCAAGCCTAACCCTATTAAATTAGCTCTCGCAGCAACGCTCAGAAGTTTTCCTCCAGCTGTAACCCAAGCGACAGCTCTTGCTTGACTAACATTTGAAGCCGCTTCAAACATATATTGCCCTGTTCGTGCAACTGCCCAACCGTTAACGACGAACTGTCCAGAGTCGCCCGCGATTGTCATGCTGGCACCAGCCAGCTTTGCACTATCTCCCGACCTCAAGGCTTCAGTCCAACGAGCGACAGAGCCTTTTTCCCCGTACAGACTTGTGGCTGCCGCTGCCATACCGAACCCGTAAGCAGCTAGCCCCAGCCCCCCGGTGAGCTTTCCAATGCGCGCGGCTAGCTGGACTTTGCCGGCAGCACTTGAATAGTTGCTTTTGACTACGTTTAGAGTGGTGGCTGATATCCCCTGTGCAGCCGCAAAGCCTCCTCCGCTTGCAGAGAAGAACGCATTGCCAAATGCAACGTAATCAGTTTTATCCCAGCTGGGTTTTCTTCTTAGCTCTGAATAAACAGTGACAAAGCTAATTAATTGCACGACAAATACAGCTGATGCGAAGATGTCGCCTCCCGCAGATTGAAAGATATCTTTTCCTAGTCCTCTTACCTTATCGCCTGCATTTAAGCGATGATCTTCGGCCATTCGGTGGAATTCAGCTTCTTGGGCGCTGGTTAGGCCTTTAATTTTTATACTTGCTTTACTCGGGCCTTCGCCAACAGCAATCATCGCAGGTGCGATTTTTTTCTCTAACGGGGCGACGGATTGCTGAACAGATTTACGCTGTGCAACCAAAGATCGATAGCTCCCCTTGGGGGCCCGACCTTTTCG
Source organism: Pseudomonas baetica (assembly GCF_002813455.1). Lineage (NCBI taxonomy): Bacteria > Pseudomonadati > Pseudomonadota > Gammaproteobacteria > Pseudomonadales > Pseudomonadaceae > Pseudomonas > Pseudomonas baetica. Next base: position 6,336,285 of record NZ_PHHE01000001.1, read on the forward strand.
CTCGTTAGCCAATGTCTCTCTGATCCTGTTTTTCAACGAGGACATCTGCTGGCGGAGTTCGGTGAGTTTCGCCATGTCAGCTTCGAACGCATGAAGCTGGCTTGCAGAAGCAAACTCAAGAGTAATTCCTTTTTTGCCAAATGTTCTTAGTACGTCGATCCATGCTGAGCCGGGAATATTTCGTAGAATTTTAGATGGGTCTATTGCCCGGCCGTTGCGTAGTCCTTCTATAGCTTCTTCTAGAGCATTCGCCAGGCGGAGTTGTTTGGCAGGTTCATAAGCAGTGTTTCGTGCTTGATCGAAAGTTATACCATCGTTACTTAGATTGATTGATGCCGCGAGATCCTGAGTCAGGAGTGTTACAAAATCTCGACTAATTTTTTGCAGTCCTTGGAAGTCCTTCGCTGAAAGGGGTATATCCCGGGCCGATTTTATTAATGAGCCGATTTTTGCAAACAGGTCCTTCTGATCGGTCAAACTTGCAGTAAAGAAGGTTGGAACTGTAAAGCCCGGCTCTTTTTCTATTAGGTCTGCAATCGCTTCGGTAGCCTTGTCGGTGCGACATATATCTTTCATGCATGCGTATTCAGTAGCAAGAGCCGATTCAAGTTGGGTTACAAGTTTTGGATCAAAATACCAAGCAGATTTATAGAAGCGTTTTTCACATACTAATTTTACTCGATCTTCAGTTATCAGATCCAAACGCTTATTCCAACGGCTTAATTGTGCTCGCTGTTGTTTAAGAAAGGCTTCCATAGCCGGTCGGTCAATCAGGTCGTTAATGCCTTCTTGTCCCATTTTTGCGCCATTGAGCGCTTCATCCGCGTTGTCTTCGATGGTCTCGATCAGGTCTTCGTATTTGGAATACAAAGGTCCAAGATTCGTACGCATCCGCGACTTTGAAGCTCCAATAGCCCCACGATGCGTACCAGCGCCTGAATACTGGGTTTGATTTTTAACGTTGACGTAGTCGACGATCGATTGCCGCTGCTCTTCGCTTGTTTCGTCCTTGAGTTTGGCGAAGCGTGGATCGCCTTGCGCAGCATTCAGGATGGTTTCGCCTGTTACGGTGTACAACGATTCGATGTAGCAACCAAACACATACTTCTTTTGATTGGCCTCAGCGTCGCTCCAGTCGCTGATCCAGCCTGTGACCAAGTCCTGATGCTCAGCGAGATCGCGTAACACGCCCAGGTCATCCTGTAAGACCAAGTACAGATGGTCACGCTCATGTTCTGCCTTGACTTGCTTTTTCAGCGTGCCCAACTGAGTTTTCTTGAAGTGCGATGCTTGCTCCCAGAGATAGTCCTGACTTTCCTCAGGTTTGGCACCCGTAACCGACGGCTCTTTACTCGGTTGCTCCGCAACCTCCGCAATCCACTTTTCCGCCTGACTCGGAGTCAGTAGATTAGCTGCTCCTTTCTCAGGGTCAGCATTGGTGAGATCGACCTTCTGCATGAAGTATTCACGTTCAGACTTGTGCTTGATGACCTGCGCGCATTTCGCGGCGGTCCATTGCACCTCGGAGTAGTTGACGTAGAGTTTGCTTAATCGAGGAAAAACTAAAGTGGCTTCGCCCACATTACTTTCGCGTTTGTTGGCTTTGATCTCGCCTTTTTCCCAAAGCAGTTGGGTCACGATACCGTTTTGCACACGGTATTCATGAAGGATCGCTTCGGGCTTTTTTTCAACGATGACGTAAAGCCATCCGTCGCGGATCAAACGAATACCCAGCGGGCGCGACTCCAATTTGTACGGCATAGCCAGCGCACTCGATGGATCTAGCCTTTCCACAATTCCGTAACGTAACGGAATGAGCTGGATCTTGGCTTTCATCAGCGAACAGCCGCCCAAAGCGCATTTGCCATCGTCCCGGCTTTTCGCAGCGTTGTTCGGGTTTTTTGCTGCCGATGTTGGCGTTGTCATCCTTGGCTCCTGTTCAGGGTTGTAGCCCTTTCCTGGGCAATATCAGCGACCCTTTCGAGTCGTTGTGCAGGCGTTTGTTCCGACGGGGTTTTGAGTATGGCGTCGAGGTCTGGATGTTCTTCCAGTGCTCGCTCGCCAAGGAACCCGTGAATGTTGGCGTAGAGGGTGATGTCGAGTTCGGTGTTGAAGCCGCGATCGTAGGAGGTCGTTGCGAGTGCGTGCAGGTGTTCCCAGCGTTGCAGTGGGGTCGACTGTGCCTGATAGCTTGGAAAGTATTCTTGCATGTGTGCATCGAGGCGCATTACTACGTTGCGAAAGTTCACCTCATCCAGTTGACTGAGTTGTGCGTCGCTCAATCGATAGCGCTTATTGTGGTCGGGCTCGGGAGAATTGCCCGGCCGCTGGTTTATGTACCAGCAACCCAATGCAGCATCGGCAGTAACGATTTGTATGCAAGGGCCGAACAGGGTCGGATCCTTGATGGTTGCTGCGTGGGCGAGCAGTGCATGGGTTACGGCCGGATCCGCGATACGCAACAACACTTCTTCGCCCATCGGGTGCAAGACGCTGGTGAGCCAGCGAAAGTGTGCGACCAGTTGATCCCATGATTGATCGCTGAACACCAAGTGACCCCATTCTTGGTTTGAGGCGTTTAGGAACTGAGCCAAGATCGGGTCGTTTTGGTTTTTTATGAGCACGAGGCATGGGGAAATATCGCCCAGTTCTGCCCAGCGTGTCCCGAGATAAAGCGGCTCGAATTGAGGGTTTTCTGCCCACTGATATAAGTGCTGTGGGAGCTTCTCAACGCTGACACCATCAAGCAATAAACCAACCGTGCCATTCCACGGAAGACCTTGGGGAAGGCCGTTTTCCAATGGAAATTCCGCCTTAAGCATTCTGAGCCTCCAGTTTGGCCTTCTCGCACACCGCACAAATCGGCTTCTTCTGCATCAACGCCTGCCGCTGGGCCGGCACCAGCAATTGCCCAGCCTTATCCGCATCCGCCTGCTTCAACGGCCCCGGCAACAACGGCGCAGCGCCCGTGCCGCTACCCGGTCCACCGCCGGAGTTCATGTTGATCACCGGCCCGCTCATGGTCACGCCGCCAGCGTCGATCTTGATGAAGCTCCCACCGCCAATGAGCGTCAGTTCAGCGCCGGCTTCCATCACCACTTTCATGCCGCTGCTCAGGTGGATTTCCTGCCCGGCATCAATGAACTGCCCAGTCCCAATCTTGATGTGCTGATTCACGCCCACGGTCAGGTGATCATTCGCCCGCGCTTCGACTTTGCGATCGGCATAAACCGTGTGGTGTTCTTCGGCCTTGAATTCGCTGTAGCTGTTCTTTTCCACGGTGTCGTGGCGTTCGTTGCCGACGCGGATCTTCTGGTCGTGCTCGATGTTCTCGTCCCAGTCGCGCTGGGCGTGCAGGTAAATCTGCTCCTGACCTTTCTTGTCTTCGATGCGCAGTTCGTTGTAACCGCCGCCACCCATCGAGCTCAGGGTCTTGAAGGTGCTGCGGGTTTTGTTCGCCGGCAGTTCGTAGGGGGCGGTGTTTTCCTTGTGGTACAGGCAGCCGCTGATCAGCGGTTGATCGGGGTCACCTTCAAGGAAGGTGACCAGCACTTCCATGCCGATGCGCGGGATGGCGATGCCGCCGTACTGGGCGCCGGCCCAGGCGGATGAGACGCGCAGCCAGCAACTGGTTTTGTCGTCGGCCTGGCCTTCGCGGTCCCAGTGGAACTGGACTTTGACGCGTCCGTACTGGTCGCAGTGGATCTCTTCGCCTTTCGGGCCGGTGACCACGGCGCTCTGGCTGCCGAGGATGCGCGGTTTTGGATGGCGCAGCGGCGGGCGGTTGGGCACGTCCCACGGGGTGGCCTGGAAGCGGTTGCGGTAGCCCTGGTGGAAATCGTCTTTCAGTGCGGTGGTGTCGCTGGTTACCGATTCTTCCAGCACTTGCGGCTGTTTGCCTTCGTGCAGGACTTCGGTGAGCAACCAGAGGTCGTTCCATTTGGCTTTCGGGTGCGCGGTCAGCGCGAGGAAATGGCCGCTGACCAGCAACGATTGATCGCTTTTGCCTTCAGCCAGTTGGAAGTCGCTGCGGTGGCGTTCGAGGGCGCGTTTGGCCAGGTGTTTGCCGCGCTCACGGTCGATGAAACGGCCTGGGTAGTCGTAGTCTTCGAGGTCGGGCAGGGCGTCGCCGCGGTTTTCGCTTTCCAGCGTCAGGCGTGGTTTTTCGAAGTCGTAATCGCGGCGGGTGGTGCGGCTGGTGCGGGTTTCCAGGCGCAGGTCGAAGCGCTTGATCACCGGGTCGTTGGCGACCATGCCGGAGTCCTGCTGGTAGGCCACTGGCTTGAGTTTCGGGAACACCGTCTGGTCATCGCCGAACACGAGCTTGTGCGCCGTGGCGCTGTGCTGGAAGTGGTAGTGAATGCCTTCTTCTTCGCACAGGCGCTGGATGAAATGCAGGTCCGACTCGTCGTACTGCACGCAGTAGATGCGCTCGGGGTAAACCGAGCCGGTCTGGAATTCGTAGGCGTTGCTTTGGATGCCGTGCTCTTCGAGGACCATGCCGATGATTTTCGGCACGCTGAGGTTCTGGAAGATGCGTTGGTTGATGCGGTGCGCCAGGTACGACAGTTGCGGGCGCAGGGTCACCGAATAACGGGTCAGGCGTTTGCCGGAGTCACCTTGCGCGGCGCGGTAGATCTGGCCGTGGATGCCGCTGCCATCGGGCGACAGCTGCAGGAAGGCCGGTTTGTGCAGCAGGGTTTCGAGGTCCAGCGACGGTTTTTCACTGACCAGCTCCACCTCAAAGACAAAAGGCTGGCTGATGGCTTCCCGGCCGGTGAGGGTAAACACCTGAAAATCGGCGGAAAGCCCTTCGATGGTCAGGGCAAAGTGAGTTTCATTGGCCGGCGCGAACATCCCTTGTTCCTCGTGCTGTACAGCGGCGCTCGTCGACGGCCGCAAAAGCGGGTCAACGTACGCGAAATTCTGGAGGGGCGTAAACAACATCGACCAGCAAAGCTGGCCGATGTTTGTAACGATCAGCCGTAATTAAACGACTGGAGCACGCCAGTCATCGGAACCCGAAGTACCGGATACTTCGTGGGTCCAGGTGATTTTGCGGTAGGTGAACTGCACTTCTTCCAGGTGGGTGAAGTGCGAGTTGCCTGGATCCTGGCAGTTGTGCATTTTGTTGTTGATGGCGACGATGATCGCGTCTTCCAGTTTGGTGGTGTAGTAGTGCTCTTGGGTACCTTGAGCCGAAGTACGGAACCACTGGATAACGATTTCGCTCATGCGCTCGCCGGAAGTCAGAGCGGCTTGCAGCAGAGGCGAAGCCTTGTCGTAGACCTTGGTGATCACAACTGGCTTGTGAACGCGCTGACCGGTTGGCTGACCGGATTGTGGGTCACGCGGGATGATCACGTCGTGGCTGAAAGCCTGAACCATGACCTGGTCTTCGTGGCCTTCCTGGTAGGTGTTGCCAACGGAGTCGGCAGTGAAGGCGCCTGCAGTGATCAGGCCTTGTTTTTCGCCGGTAACCGACATGTACGCTGGTGTTGCCATGGGGTGCTCTCCTTGCGGATAAATTTAGGGTGCCCGGGAGGCGAAATCGCCCGGTGGGTGCCTAAGAGCTATCAAGGAGCGTGCCAGCTTGTGTGAGGGGACCTGAATCCGGGGGGTTAGCGGGTGTCGGTCGCTAAACATAGGATGTTTGGTCGTGGTTTGGGGGTAAAAGTGCGCAAGAAGTTGCGCAGTACTGCGCAACTTCTTGCGCACTTGGCTGCAGGCCCCGTGACGTATGGGCTGTAGCGCTTCAGAGGGGTGTTTTATTATGGGGTACTGCGCAACTTCTTGCGCAGTACGGCCGAAGGCCATCACTGGCAGTGCACTGACTAAAAAATCAAAAGATCGCAGCCTTCGGCAGCTCCTACAGGAAAAATGCATTCCAAATGTAGGAGCTGCCGAAGGCTGCGATCTTTTGATCTACCGACGACCTGCCGTTAGATTATTTTCAGGCCCAGCACTTGCGCGCATTCTTCAATCGAACGCCGCTGCGTCTGCGCATACAACCCCAACTCATCAATGGTCGGACGTCCCAGCGCCTGTTCGAATGCCTGACGATTGGAGTGCTCGCCATAGTGTGTCTGCGCCGCATCGCCAAGGTTCGACTGAAAAATCCCCGCCGCACTGACCGGCAGGAAATCTTCGTACACCAGCGGTTCAGCTTTCACATGACCGTCGCGCAACAAATCCTCAAGCGAGGCCTCACCGAGGCTACCCGCCGCCAGACCCTTGGCCGTGGCGAAGTAGCGAAAGTACGCCAGACCCTGTTCGCGCATGCCCTCGACGCTGTCAGGGAATTCGCCAAAGTGTTGAGTCATCAGCGCGTTGTAGCGTGCGGCGTTGGCTTCATTGGGGAAATCACCCAGTTCCTCCCGCGCCGCATTCAACAGGCGGTCATACAGCGCCCGGCCCTTGGGCGTCAGCGCTGCACCGCGTTGTTCGATTTCGCCGAAACGCGCGCTGTGGCTGCCACGGGTTTCGCTCTGGTCGGTGAAGGCGATCGGCTCGTCCAGCGCCTTGAAACTGGTTTGGCGCAGCAGGATCGGGCATTGCCGACGCGGCGGACCTTCGATCACTGCTTTGGGCGTGATGCCATGGGCCGGCATCTGCTCCTGAACGACGTCGATGTCGAGAGTGCGCGGTGTCAGGTGATTGATGTGCGGACCTTTGAACGCCACTACATCCGCGATCAGACGGTGTTGGGCGCTCAACGTCTGGTACTGCGCGGCGGTGACGGTGGCGCTGTGATGCCAGCGAAAGGTCTCCAATGCCTGTAGGACAAACTCTGCTGCTTCGGTCTCGCTCAGTCCTCCTGCCGTTTCAGCCTCGGCGATCAGGCGCAATGCCGCAGGAGTAAAGATCGAACGCTTGGCCAGCACCGAGTCGGCAAAGGCGCGCAACTCAGGATCTTCAATCAACTCCAGCCGCAACAACGAGGTAAACACCCGAAACGGGCTGACTTGCAGCGCCTCTTCATGCACCGCGCGAAACGCCGTGGAATGCACCGGTACGCCTGCCGGGGTCAGGTCGTAATAACCCACCGGTTGCATACCCATCACCGCGAACAGGCGAGCGAGGGTGGCCAGTTCCGTTGCGGTGCCGACACGGATGGCGCCATGGCGCTCCATGTCGAGGCGTTGGATTTCGCCGGTATTGTCGAGTTGCCGGGCGATGTCTGGCTGACGTGAAAGCACGTCGCGGTTGGTCTGCTCCACCAGTTCCATCAGCGCGCCGTACAGCGGGACTTCTTCGCGGTACATGTCGGACATCGCTTTGGAGAAGCGTTGGCGGATCAGGTCGGGGCTGACGAAAGGCTGCACGGTCATGAAAAAAATTCCTGCCACGGTCACGAGATGGGTGGAGGAAAAGATCGCAGCCTTCTCCCGCGTGGGCAAACGAAGAATCCTACGAACTTCATTCTGCCAACGACTGATCCACCAGTTCGATCCAGTGCCTGACCGGGGCCCGACCAGCGCTGGCCAGATGACTCTGGCAGCCGATGTTGGAGGTGACGATCAGCTCAGGACGCCCGCTTTCCAGGGCATTGAGACGGTTGTCGCGCAATTGCCGGGCGATCGTCGGTTGGGTCAACGAGTAAGTGCCCGCCGAGCCGCAGCACAAATGCCCGTCCGGCACGTGGGTCAGGTTGAAGCCCAGGCGAGTCAGCACCGCTTCCACTGCGCCGCCAAGCTTCAGCGCGTGCTGCAAGGTACACGGACAATGCACGGCGATCCGCCGTTCGCTGGCGGCGCACACTTGCTCCAGCGGTTCCTGCGCGATGACCTGCACCAGATCGAGGGTCAGTTCGCTGATTCGCCGCGCCTTGTCGGCGTAAGCCGGATCGTCTTCGAGCAGATGCCCGTAATCCTTGATGAACGCGCCGCAACCGCTGGCAGTCTGGACGATGGCTTCGGCACCGTTTTGCAGATGCGGCCACCAGGCGTCGATGTTCTGCCGGGCGCGGTCGAGGCCTTTGGCCTGGGCGTCGAGGTGGTAGTCCAGCGCGCCGCAACAACCTGCTTCTGTCACCGCGGTGATGCTGATCCCGAGTCGATCCAGCACCCGCGCCGTGGCGTCATTGGTATTGGGGGACAAACCCGGTTGCACGCAGCCCTCCAGCAGCAACACCCGGCGCGCATGCCGTGGTGCCGGACGCAAGCCTGAACTGGGCAGATGCTGCGGCAGTTTGCTTTCAAATATTCGCGGCAACAGCGGTCGGAATGTCGTGCCCAGCCGCAACAAGCCTTTGAACAAACCGGGATTCGGCGCCAGTGCCCGCAACCCTTCACGCAACAACCGCTGCGCGGCCGGACGCGGTACCGCGTGATCGACCACCGCCCGGCCGATGTCGAGCAGGTTGTGATAATCGACGCCGGACGGGCAGGTGGTTTCGCAGTTGCGGCACGACAGGCAGCGATCCAGGTGCAGTTGCGTCTGCGCGGTGGCCGGCGCGCCTTCGAGCACTTGCTTGATCAGATAGATGCGCCCGCGCGGGCCATCGAGTTCATCACCCAGCAGTTGATAGGTCGGACAGGTGGCGTTGCAAAAGCCGCAATGCACGCAAGTGCGCAGGATCTTTTCCGCCTCGGCAGCGCGGGGCAGCTGTCGGGATTGCTCGCTGAGGGTGGTTTGCATGGCTAGAACTCCGCGTACATACGACCGGGGTTGAACAGCCCTTGCGGGTCGAGTTGCGCCTTGAGTTGCCGGTGATAGCGCAGCAGGGTCCAGGCCAACGGCTGGAACGGCGAGTCGCTGGCGCCGTGAGTGAAGCACGTGGCGTGACCGCCGAGCTCCTGGGCGAGGATCTGGATGTGCGGTTTGTCGGATTTCAGCCAGCGTTGCGCGCCGGCCCAGTCGATCAGTTGCGCGCCGGGCAAGTCCAGTGGGCCGAGATTGTTCGGCAGCGATAAGCGCCAAAGCGGCAGGCCTTCATCGAAAAACGGCAAACGTTGCTCGTTCAAGTCACGCCAGAACACCGAGTCCAGTGGCTCGCCGCCCAAGCGTTGATGCGCCGCCGTCACCGAGCCTTCGCCGCCCTCCAGGCGCAGGTACAAACTGGCGCCGTCGTGACACGCCGCGCTGATCGGCAGTGGTTGCTGGCCCCATTCGGCAAGATTGGCCAAGGCGCGGGTGCAGTCGATATCGAGGCGGATGCTCAGGCATTGCCGAGGTTTGGGCAGGACTTTCAGCGACACTTCAGTCAACACGCCGAGGCAGCCGTAACTGCCAGCCATCAGCCGCGACAGGTCATAACCGGCGACGTTTTTCATCACTTCACCGCCGAAGCGCAAGTGCTGGCCAAGGCCGGTGATCACTCGCGTGCCGAGGACGAAATCGCGTACCGAGCCCGACCATGGTCGCCGTGGCCCGGACAGCCCGGTGGCGATCATGCCGCCGACCGTGGCGCCTTCGCCGAATGCCGGCGGCTCGCACGGCAACATTTGCCCGGCAGCGTCCAGCGCGGCGAGCAGCTCGGACAACGGCGTACCGGCACGTACAGTGACCACCAATTCAGTCGGGTCATAACGAACGATGCCGCGATGCGCGCGGGTGTCGAGCACTTCGCCGGCCACTTCGCGCCCAAGGAAAGCCTTGCTGTTGCCGCCCTGAATCTTCAGTGGCGTGGCGTTGGCGCGCGCTTGATTGACCTGATCGAGCAGGGCGCTGCTGGCATCGAAGTCGGCCATCAGAAGCGCTCCAGTTCAGGGAACGGTAGTTGCCCGGCATGAATATGCATCGCACCGAATTCGGCGCAGCGGTGCAGGGTCGGGATGTTCTTGCCGGGGTTGAGCAGGCCCTTTGGGTCAAACGCGGCTTTAACCGCGTGAAACAGGCTCAGTTCGTCACTGTTGAACTGCGCGCACATCTGATTGATTTTCTCGCGGCCGACCCCGTGTTCGCCGGTGATGCTGCCGCCGACCTGCACGCACAGTTCCAGTATCTTGCCGCCAAGGGCTTCGGCGCGGTGCAGTTCGCCGGGTTGGTTGGCGTCGAACAGGATCAGCGGGTGCATATTGCCGTCGCCGGCATGGAACACGTTGGCCACGCGCAAGTTGTATTCCTCGCCGAGGCGAGCGATGCCTTGCAACACGCCGGGCAGTTCGCGACGCGGGATGGTGCCATCCATGCAGTAATAATCCGGCGACAGGCGGCCAATGGCCGGGAAGGCATTCTTGCGCCCGGCCCAGAAGCGCACGCGCTCGGCTTCGTCACGGGCCTGGCGCACTTCGGTGGCACCGGCCTCGGTCATGACCTCGCGCACCCGCTGGCAATCGTCGTGGACATCCGCTTCGACACCATCGAGTTCGCACAGCAGGATGGCTTCGGCATCCACCGGGTATCCGGCATGGATGAAATCCTCAGCTGCGCGGATGGCGAGGTTGTCCATCATTTCCAGGCCTCCGGGAATAATGCCCGCCGCGATGATTTCGGCCACGGCGCGCCCGGCTTTTTCCACGGAATCGAAACTGGCCAGCAGCACCTTGGCGACCTGGGGTTTGGGCAGCAGTTTGACCGTGACCTCGGTGATGATCCCCAGCAAGCCTTCGGAACCGGTGAACAGCGCGAGCAGGTCGAAACCCGCTGAATCGAGGGCGTCGGAGCCCAGCGTCAGGCGTTCGCCTTCGATGGTCAGCACTTCGATTTTCAGCAGGTTGTGCACCGTCAAACCGTACTTGAGGCAGTGCACGCCACCGGCGTTTTCCGCGACATTGCCGCCGATCGAGCAGGCGATTTGCGACGACGGATCCGGCGCGTAATACAGCCCGAACGGTGCGGCAGCCTGGGAGATTGCCAGATTGCGCACGCCCGGCTGGACGCGTGCGGTGCGCGCGGCCGGGTCGATGTGCAGGATGTTGTTGAATCGCGCCATCACCAGCAGCAGACCTTGTTCCAGTGGCAAGGCCCCGCCGGACAACCCGGTGCCGGCGCCACGCGCGACCACCGGCACGTTGTGTTGATGGCAGAGCTTGAGCAGGGTCTGCACCTGTTCCAGTCGCCGGGGCAGGGCGACCAGCATGGGCGTGGTCCGATAGGCCGACAATCCATCGCATTCGTAGGGTTTGAGTTCTTCCTCACGCCAGAGAAGGTCGAGATCCGGCAGCGCCTGCTGCATAACCTTGAGCAGCTTCGCCTTATCAACGACGGGGAGCGGGCCGTCGAGGCGTTCGTCGTAAAGAATGTTCATCTCAAATCCTGTTTACTGGCTGCAGGGTGCGGGCATTTATCGTTGCTTACCCAGAAACTCCCGATACAGGCGCGCCGTATTCGCCGGTTGTTCGACCATCGGCATGTGTCCGACGCCGTCCCAGACGTCCACCTGCAGATTGGCGATGCCCTTGCTCCAGATCGGTACGCTGCTGACGTCGATCAGCCGATCCTTGCGCCCCCACAGCAACAGCGCCGGGCATTTGATGTCGGCCAGTTTTGGCTCCATCGGCGCACTGGCACGGAAATCGCGGAAGATCTCTTCCAGTTCATCTCGTTGTCGTTCATAGCGCTGGGCAATGGCGTCCAGTACCAGCTTCGGCACCCACGGCGGCTCAGCCATGGTCATTGCATAAAACTGCTGGAACTCTTCCCGGGAGTTGATCAGAAACGGGTTGTGCCCACGGGCCAGATGCCGCTCCATGTCGCTGGCCTGCGGTGCCGTGACGCCGGCCGGGTCGATCAGTGCCACTGAGGCGATCCGCTCCGGGTAGGTTGCGGCCAGCCACGCGGCGATGTAGCCGCCCATCGAGTTGCCGATCACATGGACTTTTTCCACGCCGCAGACGTCGAGCAACTGGATCATGCGCTTGGCCTGCACCGGGATATCGTAGCCACCGCCGGCCTTGAAGCCGGTTTCACCATGGCCGGCCAGATCCGGGATGATCACCCGGTACTCGCGGACAAAATGCCGGGCAAAGCGCAGCCACAGATTTTTGTCGGCGCTGTAGCCGTGCAGCATCAATATCGCGCTGGCCGCCTCGTAGGGCCCGCCTTGCCAGGTCGAAACCGTCATCTCGGTGATCGGCACCTCGATTTTGTGCAATTTATACAACTTGGCCTCAAGGGCCATGCTCAGGTCATATAGCCAATGACCTACCGCCGGGTAACTCAACCAGCTCCAGGCCACGAAAACCGCGAGAGCGACAAACAGCAAAAGCATCAGACGTCTTCCTTTTACGTGTTCAGGACAAAATGTGGTCTGCCGGTTTCAACGCCCGGGTCAACCGGTAATAGCTGAAGCTGAAGCCGGGAAACATCGCGATCACATGACCGTCGCGGCTTTGATACCAACTGTGGCAGCCGCCGGACTTCCAGACTGTGCGCTCCATCTCACGGTGGATCATTGCAGTGTAGGTACGTTCCGCTTCGGGGCGCACTTCAATGCTGCGCAAGCCTTTAGTCTGCACTGTGCGGATGCAGTCGAGGATGTAGTTCATCTGCGCTTCAATGATGAACAGCGCCGAGGTATGGCCGATGCCGGTGTTGGGGCCGGTGACGATAAACAGGTTGGGAAAGTCCGGCAGGCTGGTGCCGAGGTAAGCGCGCGGGTATTGCGCCCAGACCTCTCTGAGTTGTACGCCGTTTTTTCCGCTGACAGGGTAGGAAATCACCCCGTCGGTGGCGTCGTAGCCGGTCGACCAGACGATCAGGTCAACCTTGATGTGTTGGCCATCCTGCGTGTTGACACCGGTTTCGTCGATGGAAGCGATGCCTTGCTCGTGGCTGTGCAGCGTAACGTTGGGCCGGGTCAGGGCCGGGTAATAGGTGCTGGAGACCAGGACCCGCTTGCAGCCAATGGTGAAATCAGGCGTGAGTTTTTCTCGCAGTTGCGGATCCGTCACCTGGCGCTTGAGAAAACGCAGCGCTTGGCGCTGCACCATATGGATCGCCGGTTTTGAGTATTTGAAGGCGATAACCCGTGTTTCGAATTGCCAGTAGAGCAGCCAGCGCAGCAGTTTATGGGCTGGTTTGATCCCCAGCAGCCAGCGCTGGAAACGCCCGAACCGGCGATCTGCACGGGGCAGCACCCAGTGCGGTGTACGCTGGAACACATGCAATTGCTCAACCTGCGGCGCAATCGCCGGGATCACTTGAGCCGCACTGGCGCCGCTGCCGACGATGGCCACGCGTTTGCCCCGGTAATCGTAGCGGTGGTCCCACTGGTTGGTGTGAAAAGTCTTGCCCTGAAAACGCTCCTGCCCGGCAAAGTGCGGGATCACCGGTTGGCTCAACGGTCCGCTGGCGTTGATCACGAACTGCGCATGGAAGATGCCCTTGGCGCTGGTGTGAACCGCCCAACGCTTTTCAACGTCGTCCCACTCGATGCATTCGACGTTGGCCTGCAGTTCCACTCGCTCGCGCAGGTCGAACGTGTCGATCACATGTTCGGTGTAGCGCTGCAGTTCTGCCTGTTCGGCGAACATCTGCGACCAGCGATACGGCGCGAACGACAATGAGTACAGCGGCGATGGCACATCCACCGCCGCGCCGGGGTAGGTGTTCTGGCACCAGGTGCCACCGAAGAAGTCCCGACGCTCCAGCAGACGGAAATCGTCGATCCCGGCCTTGAGCAAGTTCACCGCCGCACACTGGCCGCCAAACCCGCTGCCGATGATCAACACTCGATAGGTGTGCATGAGCCTCCTTCTTATAAATTTTTTTCCGTTTTCGTCCTTTCATGTATAGCCAAATATTTGCACTGTGTGCTCGCAAATTCCCACGGTGGACGGGAGCCTGCCGGCCGGTGATGGCTATTCAACGGCGCCCTGTTAGACTCCGGGAACACCGCTTTTGGGGGTGTGCGCAAGTTCCATCGAGTTATCGAGGCCCTTATGGGAAACAAGGGGGGAAAGGGACTTTCATTGGCAAGGAGGCTGTACACGTCGCGAACCCTCGGACTAGTGCTGGGGCTGCTCTGCGTGGGCGTGGCGATGTACCCGCTGGACCCGCCGCTCTGGGTTTGGGCGCTGATGGCGTTCAACGGTCTGGTCTGGCCGCATCTGGCCTTTCAATGGGCTCGCCGTGCGCGCGTTCCTTACCACGCCGAACACCGCAATCTGTTGATCGATGCTTTTCTCGGCGGCTTCTGGGTTGCCGCCATGCATTTCAATCCGCTGCCCAGCGCCACGACCATTTCGATGATGGCGATGAACAACGTGGCCATTGGCGGTCTGCGTTTTCTGCTGGCCGGGTCTGCTGCGCAATTGCTCGGGGTCGGTGTTGGGCTGGTGGTGTTTGCCCCGGCGTTCGTTGCGCAAACCTCACCGTTGCAACTGTATGCCTGTTTGCCGTTGCTGATGTTGTATCCGCTGGCGCTGGGCTGGATCTGCTTTCGCCAGGCCTATACGCTGGGCTTGCACAAGCGCGAACTGCTGGCCCTGAGCCGCACCGACAGCCTCACCGGCCTGCTCAATCACGGCGCCTGGAAGGATCAACTGGACATCGCCTTTCAGCGTTGCAGACGCCAGCAGCAGGGCGCTGCGATCGCGCTGATCGACATCGACCACTTCAAGGCGATCAACGACACCTATGGCCATGTGGCCGGCGATATCGTCCTGCGCCAACTGAGCAAGATGCTCAAGCAGAACTTGCGCGTCGACGATATTGCCGGGCGCTACGGCGGCGATGAATTCTGCGTGATCCTCCCGGATTTGCCGTTGTTCAATGCCGCGCAGGCCATGGAGGCCTTGCGCGAACGCTTCGCCACCCTCGTTTACGAACAGAATCCGGCGTTGAAGGTCAGCCTGAGCATTGGTCTGGCGGCGTACGACCCGGCTCACGACGATGCCACCCGTTGGCTCAATGACGCCGATCAGGCGTTGTATGAAGCCAAAGCCAGTGGACGCAATCGGGTGATCTGCAACTGCGATAATTTGCCCACGCATGAGCTGTTCGATTCGGTCTGAGCGGCCTTGCCCGTCAGATACGCGACCTGAAGTCAGTAGACGCCGGGGCCTCGGCCACTACCGGCGCCGCTCGGCGAATCGACGGTGGCGTGGCCGACAGCCTGACAATCTGAATTCCTTAGGAGAGACATTTTTTATGGCAACTGCATCCGCAACAATCGATATCCCGGCTTCGGCCGATCAGGTCTGGCAATTGATCGGCGGCTTCAACACGCTGCCGGACTGGCTGCCGTTCATTGCCGACAGCCAACTGAGCGACGGCGGGCGTGTGCGCACCCTGCAAACCGCCGATGGCGCTGTGATAATCGAGCGCCTGCAAGCGTTCGATAACGCTGCCAAGACCTACAGCTATTCGATTGAGCAGGCACCGTTCCCGGCCACTGATTATCTGGCGACGATCAAGGTTGAAGCCCAAGGGCAGGGCGCACGGGTGACCTGGTCTGGGCGCTTTAACGCCAAAGGCGTGAGTGATGAGGAAGTGGTGGCGCTTTTTAGCGGTATCTACCAAGGCGGCCTTGAAGCGCTGCGCGCCAACTACCCGGCTTAATCAGCCACCACAGAACCTGTGGGAGCGAGCCTGCTCGCGAAGAGGAAATGTCAGGCAACATCTTTGTTGAATGACACACCGCTTTCGCGAGCAGGCTCGCTCCCACATTGATTTCATTCCAAGGTGGGGGATCAGGAGCTTTCGATCAAACTCTGCCGACAATCAAGCACCAGTTTCGCCCCACCCAGGTCACTGCTGTTCACTTCAAGCGTAAACCCATGCAAGCTGACAATCGCCGCGACAATCGATAGCCCCAAACCAAACCCGCCTTGCGCCTGCCCACCTTCGGCGCGGTAGAAGCGCTGGAACACCGCTTCACGCTCTGCCTCGGGAATCCCCGGCCCTGAGTCATGGACTTCGATCCGCGTGTGCCCGGCGTCATTCACCCCGCGCAAAATCACCGTGCCACCGGCCGGCGTGAACTTGATCGAGTTACTGAGCAGATTCGCCAAAGCCTCGAACAGCAATGCCCGATCACCATTGAGCGGCGGCAGTGTCTGCGGCATGTTCAGCTCGAAGCGCAGTTCGCCTTCCTCGGCCAGCGGCAGGTAAAACTCATGCAACTCTTCCAGCAACTGCACCGGGTCGAGCTCGACAAACCCTGAGCGGCGCTGCCGGTCCTCCAGCTCGGAAATGCGCAACAAGCCACGAAACCGCGCCATCAGCGTATCCGCTTCAGCCAGCACCAGATCCAGTTGCGCTGCCTCTTGCGAGCCTTCGCCAGCCTGCTGTTGCATGCGATACAACTGGGCGCGCAAGCGGGTCAGCGGCGTGCGTAAATCGTGGGCGATGTTGTCGCAGACGCCTTTGACTTCATTCATCAGGCGCTCGATGCGTTCGAGCATGGCGTTGACGATGGCGGCGAGCATGTCCAGTTCATCGCGGCGATTGGACAGCGGTAAACGGTGGGTCAGGTCACCGGCGACGATAGCTTGCGCGCTGTCCTGGATCGCCCGGATGCGCCGCAACGGACGCCGCCGCAGCAAGTGCCAGCCGGCAATCCCCGGCAGAATCGTCAGTGATACGCCCCAGAACAACGCATGCAAAATGATTCGCGTCACCGCGAACAGCGAACCGTTGTCGCGTAGCAACACCAGCCAGCGGCCGTCGCGGGTCTGGGTGGCGACGGCGTCGCAGCTGTCCGCGGGCAGGGTCGGATCATTGGAGTCGGCGCATTCGGCGAGCATGTGGATCTTGCCGTCCAGCGGCAGGCCTTCGGGGATCTGTTGCAAGGCGCCGCCAAGGTACCGGCCTTGTGCGTCAAACAGGCCGTAGGCGTCGATCCCGCGAATGTCGAAGGTCATGCTCGCGGCCAGCGCTTCTTCCAGTTGTTCGCCGCGAAAATGCGAAAACAGATGCTGACGTTGCATCAGCGAATGCTTGGCGAGGTTGTCGAGGTAGCCGGAAACCTCGTAATACATGACCCCCATGAGGATCGCGCTCCAGGCCACGAACAGCGAACTGTACAGCGCCAGCAAGCGGCTGCTGGAGGAGCGCCAGCCGTCAGACGGGTTCGGCAATGACATAACCCGAGCCCCGTACCGTGCGAATCAACGGAACGTTGCCCGCCGCGTCGATCTTCTTGCGCAAACGGCCGATGTGCACGTCGATCAGGTTGGTGCCGGGGTCGAAGTGATAGCCCCAGACCTCTTCGAAAATCATCATCCGCGACAGAATCTGGCCGCTGTTGCGCATGAGGAATTCCAGCAGTTTGTATTCGGTCGGCAGCAGCGTAAGGACCTGTTCGGCGCGGCTAGCCTCGTGACTGATCAAATCCAGTTGAAGATCCGCCACCTGCAACGTGGTCGCGTGGGCGCCGCCACTGTTTTGCCGGCGCAGCAACACTTCAACCCGCGCGGCCATTTCGTCGGTGGCGAACGGTTTGGTCAGGTAGTCGTCGCCGCCAGCGCGCAAGCCGCGTACACGCTCGTCGACATCGGAAAGGGCGCTGATCATCAGAATCGGCGTGGCGACGCCCATGGTGCGCAGGGTGGTGACGATGGCCAGGCCATCCAGTTCCGGCAGCATGCGGTCGAGAGTGATCAGGTCATAGTTGCCGCTCACGGCACGGTCGAGGCCTTCGCGGCCATTGTCGACCCAATCCACGTCGAGCCCGTGGCTGCTCAGTTCGGCGACGATTTCCCGGGCGGTCACGGCGTCATCTTCGATGGTCAAAATACGCGTCATAGGGCAGGCCTTGATCGGTTCAAACGGAATGGGAGCATTTTGCCAAGAATTTTCCGTGACGCTTTAAATTAACTTTCATGTTGTAGCTGCCATTGGGCGGACCCAGGGATTAATTTGACGGAACGTTGATATCATCTGGCCATAAATTCAACAGGGAGTTGTTCCGTGGGTACTTTGAATCGCATTGGCTGGATGCCTGTGATCGGTCTGTTGCTGGCGCTGGTGAGCGCTTCGACCGTAGCAGCAAACACACCGTG
Organism: Pseudomonas baetica; assembly: GCF_002813455.1. Classification (NCBI taxonomy): domain Bacteria; kingdom Pseudomonadati; phylum Pseudomonadota; class Gammaproteobacteria; order Pseudomonadales; family Pseudomonadaceae; genus Pseudomonas; species Pseudomonas baetica. The sequence goes on from NZ_PHHE01000001.1 coordinate 6,354,176, forward strand.
CTCGGGGAAGAAGGGTGGTATTGATCGCTGCGACGGCGATCTGTTTCTGTGCAATGACGGCTCTATCAGTGGTTCGAAGAAAAGCTGTGCGGCGATGTTCGGCAATCAGGGCCAGACCCGAGCGCAAAAACTGCTGCAAAGCAACGACGGCTGCGCCTGTGGCACGGGATCGTTTTGCACCGGTCCACGGGGCGGCGTGTATTGCCTGACGCCCAGTGGTAACAAGAGCTACAAGCGTAAATAGCGGGTTTTTTGCCAATGCATAAAACCCGCCGTATTCATCCCCTTGTTGCAATTTGCAATGTCCTAAGAAGTTCACAATTTCTAATGTGTTGAAATACAACGATTTATTTATTGTTGGCAACTGGCACGGTCGCTGCAATTCGTAGTGTGACGAGTTGTAACACCATTTTTCATGCCTGGAGCACTACAACAATGAATAGATCCTCTGATGGGTTTTATGCTGCCTACGAAGGAGAGTCGAGCAACGTCTCAGGCGTGTCCTGGGGCGCGATCTTCGCGGGTGCCGCGGCTGCCGCTGCACTGTCGATGATTCTGGTGTTGCTTGGTTTCGGTTTGGGTTTCTCAGCCGTTTCGCCATGGGCCGGGGAGGGGATCAGCGCCAAGGGCCTGGGCATTTCCACGATTGTCTGGTTGGCGGCGACGCAAATCATCGCCTCCGGGCTGGGCGGTTACATTGCCGGTCGCCTGCGAGTGAAGTGGGCGAACATGCACGGTGATGAAGTGTATTTCCGCGACACCGCGCATGGTTTCCTGGCCTGGTGCGTGGCCACGCTGGTGACCGCGATTCTGCTGGTCGGCTCGGTCAGCAGCGTGATCAGCGGCGGCGTACAGGCCGGTGCCAGTGTTGCTGGCGGTGCCGCAAGCGCTGTGACCCAAGCGGCCGGTTCTGCAGCGGCGAACACTGACAGCAATCAATACGGCTACTTCATCGACAGCCTGTTCCGCGATGATCGTCCTGCGTCCGTCAGCGATGACGCCGCCCATGGCGCAGTGGCGCGAATCTTTGCCCAAAGCCTGGCTAACGGTCAGCTCAGCGCTGAAGACCGTACCTACCTCGCGCAACTCGTTGCCCAACGTACCAACCTGAGTCAGGCCGATGCGGAACGTCGCGTCGATGAAATCTACGCCCGCACTCAGAAAGCCATCGCCGACGCCAAAGTGAAAGCCCAACAAGCGGCTGACACGGCTGCGAAAGTCGCTGCCTTGACTTCGTTGTGGATGTTCATTGCGCTGTTGGCCGGTGCTTTCTTTGCCAGTCTCGCGGCTACCTACGGCGGCCGTCGTCGTGATGCAGTCGAGTACGTTGAAGTCGACACCTACGCCACCTCGTCCACTCTGCCTCCAGTCCGTTAAACAAGGAGAATCACCATGCGCTCATTACTGTTGTTTTTCCTCGGCGTACCGATCCCGATCATTATCCTGATCGCCCTGTTCGTGCACTGATTGCTCTATTGGGGCTCATGCCTCGGCCGCTGCCACCTTCGGGTGGTAGCGGCTTTTTGCTTTCTGGGGGGCCAACGGCGAGAATCGCCGGCGGCAACGGGTCGGCCGTTGCTCGCACGTTTAAGGATGAATAAGTTGAACAAGCGGGAAATCAAGCGGCAACTGGTCGAGATGCTCGACGCCGGCCGGTCCAAGACTGAAACCTTCAACGCGCTGTCCGGTGGCAAGGTCAAGGATCGAGTGTTGGCGGCATGGATCGGGGGGCGCCCGGACCCGACCCTCAGAAAGCGACATTCAGGCAAAGTGACCTTCCTGGTGGTGCTGACGGGCATTCTGGGGATTATCGGTATGCTGGCTGGATTTGTTCAAATCAACGATGGTGGCATCGCTATGGCTTTGGCCATGATGCTAATTGTCGGCGTCATTCCGCTCTTGTTTGCGTGGGGCTTCTACAAGGGGATCGCGGTGGTTTACACGATCTATGTCACCTTCACGATCAGTCAGGTTCCGCGCATGTTTGCAGGCTATAGCGAGGAGCCAGTGTCGACTGTGCTCGGCGTGGTTTTCACGCTGGCTATGATGTTCTACGCCGCCTGGGTCAAATCGCTGCTGTTCCCGGATCTCGCCTTGATTGGCGCGAAAAAGATCAAAGGCCAGTTCGTCTTCTCCAACTGATCGTTGAACAATCCAACTGTTTCACTGGCCTGGATCAATATTTGTGTTGGCGCTATCACCTAACGTAAATGTTCCAGGCCTTTGCTGAGGTATGAACTACAGTGCTTCTCGCGCACCTCGTTGCGCTGACGAAGTACCCGCGTCGACGCTCCAATCACAGTCATAAATGCGTCGACAGGGTGTAGTGCAGCAAGGAGCTGACACAACCTCAACCGAACCTTCACGGATGAACACCGCAATGCACTGCCTAGAACGAACCTTCGATATCCAGCCTTTGGCGCAGGCGGATATGACCGTCCATATCAACGGCCAACCGGTCACCGCCGCCATCGGCGAAACCGTCCTCAGCGTTATCCAGTCCCTGGGCGTACGCCAGATTGCGCGCAACGATCATGACCAGATCAGCGGCGCGTATTGCGGCATGGGCGTGTGCCAGTGCTGTCTGGTGAAAATCAACGGGCGCCATAAACGCCGTGCCTGCCAGACCGTTGTGCGTGACGGTATGCAGATCGAAACCCAGGTTAACCGCGTCGCTGCGCAGGAGGTCGTATGAGCCTGCAACCGGTGATCGTCGGCGGTGGACCGGCGGGGATGGCGGCGGCCATCGAACTGGCGCGCCACGGCGTGCGCTGCACCTTGCTTGAAGAAGCCTCTCGCCTGGGCGGTGTGGTCTATCGCGGCCCGCTGCGTGATGGCGTGCAACTCGATTACCTCGGGCCGCGTTATTCCGAAGCATTGGGCAAACTGCACGGCGAATTCCAGGAGCAATCCGGGCTGATCGATGTGCACCTGAATCATCGCGTGGTCGGCGCCGAGGGCACTCGGGCACTGGTGGTGCTGGACGGCGATGAGCAACTGCATGAGTTCCAGTATTCGCACGTGTTGCTGTCCGCCGGTTGCCACGAACGCAGTGTGCCGTTTCCCGGCTGGACGCTTCCAGGCGTGATCCTGCTTGGCGGTCTGCAACTGCAAATCAAGAGTGGTGTGGTCAAGCCGCAAGGGCCGGTGATCATCGCGGGCACCGGGCCGCTGCTGCCGCTGGTGGCGACGCAACTGCATGCGTCGGGCGTCAAAGTCGCGGGCGTGTATGAAGCCTGCGCTTTCGGCAAAATCGCCCGCGAAAGCCTCGCGCTGCTGAACAAGCCGCAGCTGTTTCTCGACGGCTTGAGCATGCTTGCGTACCTGAAACTGCACGGCATCCCGATGAACTACGGCTGGGGCGTGGTTGAAGCTCACGGCGATGGCGAACTGCAAAGCGTCAGCGTCGCACCGTACTCGGACAGCTGGGAGCCGGACCTGTCGCGTGTCGAACGCTTTGAAGCGAAGACCCTGGCGGTCGGTTACGGTTTCATTCCGCGCACGCAACTGAGTCAGCAGATGGGGCTGGATCACGGCTTCAGCGATGACGGCTATCTGCGCGCCAACGCGAACATCTGGCAGCAAAGCAACGAGCCACACGTGCATCTTGCCGGTGACATGGGCGGGATTCGCGGCGGTGAAGCGGCGATGCTCGCGGGCAAGATCGCCGCGACGTCGATCCTGCTGCAACGCGGCGTGCTGGAGGAAGAACTGGCGCGGGTTCGTCGTGATCGTTATCTGGGCAAGCTGAAAGCCATCGTGCGTTTTCGCGCGGCAGTCGATCGCTACACCGAACGCGGCGTCGGCCAGACTGCATTGCCGGCCGCCGACACGGTGATCTGCCGCTGCGAACACGCGACCCGCGCCGATATCGACCGGGCGCTGGAGCAGGGCGTGCAAGACATCGCCAGCCTGAAAATGCGCACCCGCGTGAGCATGGGTGATTGTCAGGGACGGATGTGCGTCGGTTATTGCAGCGACCGCCTGCGCCAGGCTACCGGGCGCAAGGATGTCGGTTGGCTGCGCCCGCGCTTCCCGATTGATCCGATTCCTTTTTCCGCGTTCCAGAATGTCGGCACGGAGGCCGCTTCCCATGAGTAAGTTCTACGACGTGATCATCGCCGGCGGCGGTGTGATCGGGGCGTCCTGCGCCTATCAGTTATCCAAGCGCAAAAACCTCAAGGTCGCGCTGATCGACGCCAAGCGTCCAGGCAACGCGACCCGTGCTTCGGCCGGTGGTTTGTGGGCGATCGGTGAGTCTGTAGGGCTTGGCTGCGGGGTGATTTTCTTCCGCATGATGTCGGCCAACCGCAAGCGCGAAACCCAGGGCGCGGCGGTGGCGGTGGACGCCAGCACGCCGCACATCCTGCCGGAGTCGTTCTTCGATTTCGCCTTGCAGTCCAACGCGCTGTATCCGGCGTTGCACCGCGAGTTGAAAGACAATCACGGCATGGATTTCAAGTTCGAAAAGACCGGCCTGAAATTCGTGATTTATGACGATGAGGATCGGCTCTACGCCGAACACATCGTCGGCTGCATTCCGCATCTGGCCGATCAGGTGCGCTGGCTTGATCAAGCCGCACTGCGCGAAGCGGAACCGAGCGTCAGCCATGAAGCGCGCGGGGCGCTGGAGTTTCTCTGCGATCACCAGGTCAGCCCGTTCCGCCTCGCCGATGCCTACATGGAAGGCGCACGGCAAAATGGCGTCGACATCTTCGTCAACACCAACGTTACGGGCGTGTTGCACCACGGCTCGCGCGTGACGGGCGTGCAGACGGCCGAGGAGGGCGTGTTCCACTGCAAGATGCTGATCAACGCCGGCGGTGCCTGGGCGGCGGATCTGAGCGAGTGGGCCACGGGCATTCGTATTCCGGTGAAACCGGTCAAAGGCCAGATTCTGCTGACCGAGCGCATGTCGAAAATCCTCAACGGTTGCCTGACCACCAGCGATTGCTACGTGGCGCAAAAAGACAACGGCGAGATCCTGATCGGCAGCACCACCGAAGACAAAGGCTTTGACGTCACCACCACCTACCCGGAGATCGCCGGGCTGGTGCAGGGCGCGGTGCGCTGCTTGCCGGAGCTTAAAGACGTCAACCTCAAGCGCACCTGGGCCGGGCTGCGTCCGGGCTCGCCGGATGAGTTGCCGATTCTTGGGCCGATGCGTGGAGTTGAGGGCTATCTGAATGCCTGCGGGCACTTCCGCACCGGGATTCTGACCTCGGCGATTACCGGTGTGCTGCTGGACAAACTGGTCAACGACGAGCCGCTGCCGCTGGATATCACGCCGTTTTTGGCGGATCGGTTTGAAGTGATGCCGGTCAAACAAGCGCTGGAGCTGGAACTGGCCTGACACCGATTCCCTGTGGGAGCGAGCCTGCTCGCGAAAGCGGTGTGTCAGCCAATACTTCGATCACTGACAGATCGCATTCGCGAGCAGGCTCGCTCCCACATGGGGTTTTGTATGTGGCTCAGGCCTTGCGCGATTCTTCTTCCAGTTGATCCGATTCAAACAACCGCGCCAGTTCCGCCCGGGCTTCCTGGGCGGTTTGCAGGACTTTGGCCGCGTCGTCGTACACCGCGTGTTGCGCCTCCAGCACCTGTTCGTCGTGGTGTTTGAAGCGCTTGATCCGCGCATCGGCCTGCGCCTGGGTCAAACCCAGCCCCACCAACGTGCGCCGGCTCATTTCCAGACTCGAGTAATAGGTCTCCCGGATCGCCTCTGCGCCGACATCCACCAAGCGGTGAACGTGCTGACGGTTACGCGCCCGGGCGATGATTTTCATGTGCGGGTAAAGCTTGCGGACAACCTCGGCGGTCTTGATATTGGTCTCCGGATCATCCGTGGCAATCACGAAATATTCCGCCTCGCCGACTTTGGCCGCATTGAGGATTTCCGGGCGCATCGGGTCGCCGTAGAACACCGGCACACCGCCGAAGCTGCGCGACAGTTCGATGGTTTCCACCGAGGTGTCCAGCGCCACGAACTTGATGTTCTGCGCACGCAGAATCCGCGCCACGATCTGGCCCATCCGGCCCATGCCGGCGATCACCACCCGTGGCGTTTCGGCGTCGATCTGGCGGAATTTTTCCGGCACTTCAACCGGCTGCACCTTGGGGCTGACCAAGCGGGCGCAAATCAACAACAGCAGCGGCGTCACCGCCATCGACAGGGTGATGGTCAGCACCAGCAGGTCGTACAGACGCGGCTCGAACAGGCCTTGATCGCGACCGATCTTGAACACCACGAAGGCAAATTCACCGCCCGCTGCCAACACGATGCCGAGGCGAATGGCGCTGATCTTGTTCAGTCCGCCTGCCAGCCGTCCCACTACAAACAGCAGCGGCAGCTTCAAGCCAATCAGCAGCAGCGTCAGCCCGAGCACGGTGATCGGCGCACTGAGCAGCAGACCAAGGTTGGCACCCATGCCGACGCTGATGAAAAACAACCCGAGCAACAGGCCCTTGAACGGTTCGATCTGCGCTTCCAGTTCATGGCGATATTCCGAATCCGCCAGCAGCAAACCGGCCAGGAACGCACCGAGCGCCATCGACACGCCGACCAGATCCATCAGCCACGCCGTGCCGATCACCACCAGCAACGCGGTGGCGGTCGACACTTCCGGCAGACCGGTTTTCGCCACCACGCGGAACACCGGACGCAACAGATAACGCCCGCCAATCACCACCACGGCAATGCCGCCAAGCACTTGCAAGCTGTGCCGCACATCGTCGGCGGTGCTGGTGTGGTGGTCGACGCCGGCGAGCATCGGCACCAGCGCAATCAAGGGGATGGCGGCGATGTCCTGAAACAGCAGAATCGCGAAGGCAAGACGCCCATGAGGGCTGGTCAGTTCCTTGCGCTCGGCCAGGCTTTGCAGGCCAAACGCGGTGGACGACAGCGCCAGGCCAAGGCCCAGCACAATCGCGCTGTTCAGCGGTTGGCCGAACACGGACAAGGCCAGCACGCCGATCACCGAAGCGGTCAGCAGCACCTGCGCCAGGCCCACGCCAAACACCGATTTGCGCATCACCCACAACCGTCGCGGCGACAGCTCAAGACCAATGATGAACAGCAGCAACACCACGCCCAGTTCGGAAATGTGCGCCACGCTTTGCGGATTGCCAATCAGGCCCAGCACGGACGGGCCGATGATGACCCCGGCAAACAGATAACCGAGCACGGCGCCCAGTTGCAGACGTTTGGCCAAGGGCACGGTGAGCACCGCAGCGAACAGAAACACGACAGCGGCTTGTAACAGGTTGCCTTCATGGGGCATTGACTGACTCCTGACAGCGGTACGGCGGGAGGACAAGGATAAAGGCTGAATCGATTCCATATCCACCGAATATCCCCTGTGGGAGTGGGCTTGCTCGCGAAAGCGGTGTGTCAGTCGGCAGGTGTATTGCAGGTGCCACCGAATTCGCGAGCTAGCCCGCTCCCACAGGTCATGTGTGATCTGTAATAATTTGCATCAATTAGTTACATTTATAACCTCTGTGAATCAATCTTCCGGGTTTCGCCATGGCCATCAACTTCGACCTCAACGACCTGCAAGCCTTTCGCGCCGTGGTCGAGCAGGGCAGTTTTCGCAAGGCCGCCGACACCGTGCGCCTGTCGCAGCCCGCCCTGAGCCGGCGTATCGAAAAGCTCGAAGACGCCCTCGGCGTGAAGCTGTTCGAACGCACCACGCGCAAGGTCAGCCTGACCCAGGCCGGGCGGGGGTTCATGCCGAGTGTCGAGCGCTTGCTGGATGATCTCGACGTGGCGTTGCTCGGCATCAGCGAAGTGGCCTCGACCCGGTTGGGCCATGTCACTGTCGCCTGCGTACCGTCGGCGGCGTATTACTTCATGCCACGCGTGGTTGCCCATTACCACCGGCAATTCCCGCGGATCAAAGTCAAAGTGCTCGACTCCAGCGCCCACGATGTACTCAGCGCCGTGGTCAACGGCGAGGCGGATTTCGGTTTGAGTTTTATGGGCACACAGGATGCCAAAGTCGACTTCGAACCGCTTGTGCAGGAGTGCTACGTCGTGGCGTGCCGGCGCGATCACCCGTTGGCCGGGCGCAGCAGCGTGACGTGGAACGAGTTTTATCAGCAGGATTACATCTCGCTGGACAAAACCTCGGGCAATCGTTTTTTGCTCGATCAGGCATTGAGCAGCGTGGTGCCACAACGCCAAAGCATCTGCGAAACCCGGCATGTGACGACGATGATTGGCCTGGTGGAGGCGGGGTTGGGTGTGGCGGCCGTGCCGTTGATGGCGCTGCCGGGGCCGGATCATCCGATCCTGACGCGGGTGCCGCTGACCGATCCGCAAGTGATGCGCAGTGTCGGCATCATCAAGCGCCGGGGTCGCACGTTGACCCCGGCGGCGTTGGAGCTGGAGCGGCTGGTGGTGGAAATGAAAGTCCAGCCGCCGGACCTCAGCGCTTGACCGAATCCAGTCCGGTGGCCTGCACGTCAGCCTGGGCGGCTGGCGCGGCGAGGTAGGCGAGCAACGCCTTGGCCTCGGCCGGATGCTGCGCGCCGACCGGAATGCCGGCAGCGAAACGCGTCACCGACTGCACCGATTCCGGAATCTTCGCGACGAAACTTACCCCCGGTACCGGCAGCAATTCGCTGACCTGCTGGAAGCCCAGTTGATAATCGCCGGTGGCAACCACCGAACCCACCGGGATTTTCGCGATCATCTTGGCTTTCGGTTTCAGCTGATCTTCGATCCCCAGTTTCTTGAACAACTGCTGCTCGATGTACACACCGCTGGCGCTGTCGGAGTAGGCCACCGACTGCGCGTCGAGCAGGGTTTTCTTCAGGGCTTCGACGCTGCTGATGTCCGGTTTCGGCGTGCCTTCGCGCACCACCAGGCCGATCCGCGAATCGGCCAGTTCAACGCGCGACGCCGGGTCGACTTTGCCTTGCTTGATCAAGTCATCGAGGGCGTAGCCGACCATGATCACTACGTCAGCGGGTTCACCGCGTGCGAGGCGATTGGGGATCGCCTCCGGTGCCTTACCCATCGATGGGCCGAGTTGAGTGTCCAGCGTGTTGCCAGTCGCGGCGGCAAATTTCGGCCCGAGGATTTTATAAGCGGCAGTGAAGCCGCCGGAGGTCATTACCCGTACTTCCTCAGCGTGCGCCAGGGCACTGAACGCGAGGAGGGCGACGGCGGTGAGGTTGAGTAGTTTTTTCATGTTGATGGCTCCTTATGCCGCAATGGGTTGCAGAAGGCCGCCCGCGCGGCGATAGAGGTACAGCGTGGCAAGCAACGCACACAGCGCACCGATACTCATCCAGTAGCCTGGCGCGGCTTTGTCGCCGGTGTACTGGATCAGGAAGGTCGACATCGCCGGGGTGAAACCGCCGAAAATTGCCGTGGCCAGGCTATAAGCAAGAGAGAAACCGGCGACCCGGACTTCCACCGGCATGATTTCGGTGAGCGCCGGAATCATCGCGCCGTTGTACAAGCCGTAGATAAACGACAGCCACAGCAACGACAGCAGCATGTGGCTGAAGCTCGGCGCCTGCACCAAGTACGACAGCGCCGGGTAAGTCGTGGCCAGCGCCAGCAGGGACATGGCGATCAGCACCGGACGACGGCCGATGCGGTCGGACAACATGCCGCCAATCGGCAGCCAGAAGAAGTTCGATACGCCGACCAGCAGGGTCACCAGCAATGCATTGGATGTGCTCAGGTGCAGCACGGTTTTGCCGAAGGTCGGCGCGTACACGGTGATCAGGTAAAACGCGGTGGTGGTCAGGGCGACCATCAACATTCCGCCAAGTACCACGCCCCAGTTCTGGCCGAGCGTGCGGAACACTTCTTTCATGCTCGGGCGATGTTTGCGGGCGGCGAACTCTTCGGTTTCCGCCAGATTACGCCGCAGGAAAAAGATGAACGGCACGATCATGCAGCCGACGAAAAACGGAATGCGCCAGCCCCAATCGGCAATCACGTCCGGCGCCATCCACGCGTTCAGCGCGTAACCCAACGCGGCGGCAACGATGATCGCCACTTGCTGGCTGGCCGACTGCCAAGCGGTGAAGAAACCTTTGCGACCCGGTGTGGCGATCTCGGCGAGATACACCGAAACGCCGCCCAGTTCCGCACCGGCCGAGAAGCCTTGCAGCAAGCGCCCGATCAACACCAGCGCCGGGGCGAACAAGCCGATGGACTCGTAACCGGGCACCAGCACAATCAATATCGTACCGCTGGCCATGATCGACAGGGTGACGATCAAACCCTTGCGACGACCGACGTCATCGATGTACGCACCGAGCACGATGGCGCCCAGCGGACGCATCAAAAAGCCTGCGCCGAATACGGCAAAAGTCATCATCAGGGAGGCGAACTCGCTGCTCGCCGGAAAGAACACCGCCGCGATTTGCGTGGCGTAGAAACCGAACAGGAAGAAGTCGAACTGTTCGAGGAAGTTGCCCGAGGTCACCCGGAAAATGGCGCCGGCCCGCGAGCCGCCGTGTGGGATTGAGGCTGTCATAGAAAAGTACTCCACCGCTTTTATGACGTGCGCTAAGGGAGGGCGGCGCACGGTTTTTATTGAGGTGGATGGTGGCGCAGATGTAACAATCTGTTAATTGCATTGTTGGCATGGATTGATGCCAGAAGCGGATCAATCAGCAAGCCCGCTGAACCCTTGTGGGAGCTGGCTTGCCAGCGAAGGCGGTAGTTCAAGCAATAAACCTGCTGGAGGTGCCGACGCCTTCACGGGCAAGCCCGCTCCCACAGGTTCTTGCAGAGTTCCCAGAATCGAGGCGCAGCCACGACCCCTGTGGGAGCGAGCTTGCTCGCGAAAGCGGCGCGTCAGGCGACGCGAATGCTGGATGTGCCGGCCTCATCACGAGCAGGTTCATTCTCACGGGTGTCTGTTTCTGGCAGCGGGGTCAACAGCGGTGGCAGCGGGCAATCGAGCAAATCCGCCAATGCGCGAAACAGTTCCACTTCTGCCACGCTGATCACGCCATCGTGCATTACGCATCGGGTCATGGCGTTGAGCAGGGCGGGGCGTTCCTCTGGCATCAGGTGGCGCAGTCGTTTGAGGGCTGCTTCCAGCCCCGCCAGATCCTCCAGTTCAACCGGCAGTTCTTCCGGCTGTTCGAAAGGTAAGCCTTCCCAGGCAAAATCCAGCGCCAGCAGCGCCGCCTGCTGATTCTGCTGACCTGCGCGGGCCAATGCGTTCAATAAAACCATGAGCTGTTCGGCGCACTGGAACAGGCCGAATTTGAATTGCACTGGAGATGCGCCTTCGACATTGCGTTCAACGATGCGCAACAGCGTCCACTCCAACAACTCGGTTTCGTTATCGGCTTCGATCAGCAGATTCAGAGTGCGCTTGACCTTGGCAAAGGGCTTTTTATCCAACTGTCGCAGGCTTGGAATGGCCAGATCCAGCAAGGGCAGGCGCAGGCCTGGATTGAGCAATGACAGGGGTTCACGCAGCAGATTCAAAGCGTCGAACACAGCGCCGTCGACCTCCGATTGCAGTGCGTCAAGTTGAACGCCCAGCAGAGACACCGAACGTGACAGCAGCAGCCCATAAACAATGGCTTGGGCGCCCTCGATGGTGCGGGCCGCGACTCTGAGCGGTTGTGAAATGTCTTCCAGCACGCGACGCGCTTCAATCAGGTGTTCTGTTTGTGGAGCGCCGATGGCGGACACCGATAGCTGGGCTGCATTCAAGTCGTAGAGCACCGCCGTGGCCGCGGCGGGGATGCCGCCGAAAGCATCGGGTACGGGCATTTTGGCGGTGGATTGCGTATCAATTGACGGTGCCGCAATTTTGATGAAGGTGCCATCCCATTGCGCATCGACCCGGCGGATTCGCTCACTCAGATCCGGATGCGAAGCCATCAAGTCAAAGCTTGAAGTGCCTGACCCGAAATACAGGTGACTGAATTCGGCAGCGTGGGCAGCGTTGATTGTCGCCCCTAACTCATAACCGCCAATTTTCTTCAGCGCCCCGGCAATGCTTTGCGGGTTGCGGGTGTATTGCACCGCCGTCGCATCAGCCAGAAACTCTCGCTGCCGACCGATCGCAGCCTTGATCAGATTGCCGAAATACGTCCCCGCGAACCCGACAATGCACAACACAAAACCGATCATCATCGTGACCGCAACAAACTTATTGCGACGTGCGGGCGTTTTACCGACACCTTCCCCGCCGCGCAGGATAACGCTGCCAGCCAGACCGACTACCAGAATCCCGTGGACGATGGCGACCAGGCGTGTGTTCAGACGCATGTCACCGTTGTAGATGTGGCTGAACTCATGGGCGATCACCCCTTGCAGCTCTTCACGCGTAAGCAGATTGATCGCACCCTGGGTCACGCCGATGACGGCATCCTGGGGCGTGAGTCCGGCAGCGAAGGCGTTGATCCCCAGGTCAGGCAGCAGGTACACCGAGGGAACAGCGGTACCGGAGGCGATGGCCATTTCTTCCACCACGTTAAGTAACCGCTGCTCTTCCAGTGTTTGCGCGCTGTGGTTGATCAGGCGCCCGTCGAGGCGCCGCGCAATCGCCTTGCCGCCAGCGGACAGCTCCGCATGTTTCGACAGACTGCCCAGCAGCACGATGCTGACGATCACTGCCGACACGGTTGCGAACAATTCCCAACTGAGTTTCAGATCGATCAGGATCTCACCGTCGTCACCCTTGACTGGAATGGTCATCAGCACGCAAGTCACAACGATCAGACTGAGCACCGCAAGCGCCATCAAAAAGATAAGCAGCAAGGTGCGGCGCCTGGCTTGGCGCTGTTGTTCAAAAAAATTCATGTCGCCATCCGTTGGCCAGGGTTAGAACGAGACTTTTGGCGCTTCCTGAATCGCCGCGCTGTCGGCAAATGTCAGCGGGGATGCGTCGGCGCCATGCCCAAACAGCGGCGCGAACAACGCTGCCGGAAAGCTTTGCTTGAGGGTGTTGTAGGTCATCACCGCATCGTTGTAGGCCTGGCGGGAGAAGCTGACTTTGTTTTCGGTGCTGCTCAGCTCTTCACTCAGTTGCTGCATGTTTTGCGAGGCTTTGAGATCCGGATAGGCTTCAACCGTTACGTTTAACCGGCCCATTGCATTGCTCAGTGCGCTGTCGGCCTGACCCAGTTGTGCCATGTTCTGCGCATTGCCCGGCTGCGCCTGCGCAGCCTGAAGCCCGGCGATTGCGTTGTTGCGCGCAGCAATCACGGCCTCGAGGGTTTCACGTTCATGGGCCATGTAGCCCTTGGCGGTGGCGACCAGATTGGGGATCAGGTCGTAGCGACGTTTGAGTTGTACTTCGAGTTGCGCGAAGGCGTTTCTGATCTGGTTACGTCGGGCGACGAGGCGGTTGAAGACGCTGATGGCGTAGAGGGCGAGGAGCCCGCCAACGACCAGGAGGATGACGAGGGTGCTGTTCACGGTGATCTCCTTGTTCACACGGCGGAATGGGGCGCGGCATGTTAGCGCAAAATGCGTGGCGCTGATTGTGAGACGGTCCCTTGAACACAACAAAACCACTGAGCATTCTCGCGCGCCAAGGCAGATGTTGAATGTGCCGGCCCCATCGCTGGCAAGCCAGCTCCCACAAGTTTTTGCGGCGTGCGTTTATTTCTGACACACCCTCTAACCCCTGTGGGAGCAGGCTTGCCAGCGATGGCGGCATTCGTGGCGCCTACAATCTCCCGGCCCGTTCAGGCGAAAAACAAGGAATGTTTTCAGAACCCGGTAGTCGGAGTTCAGGTAGCACACATCTCAGGAGGTTCACCGATGAACAGCAAAACCCTAATCGCCAGCCTGGCCCTGGTCGCCGGCATTGCCGGGATCAGCCCACTTGTTCAAGCGGCGCAAACCTCAAGCGAACCGGCCGTCCAATCCCCGACCAGCGACCGTGAGTTGAAGGTCAATGATCGTGCTCCCGACGTTTATCAGCGCAGCGACAAGGCGTTGAAAAACTGGAAGCAGAAAGGCTTGAAAGCACCGATCGAACAGGCGCAGTGGGTGCAGATCAACGATCAGTACGTGATGGTGATGATCACCAACGGGACGATTGTCGAGATGCAACCGGTCGAGCGTTAACTTCGCGATTCAAAGCCCTGCGCCTTTACGTGCGCAGGGCTGTGCCCCCCAACCGATACTGATTATTCCCACTGCGTTTAGCCTCATACATCGCCAGATCGGCAATGTGCAGCAGCCGATCCATGGTCGGTGCATGATCGGGGAACACCGCCACCCCAAGGCTGGTGCCGATGTGGCGCTGGTCGTTGCCGATACTGATTGGCGGCGACAGTTCGATGAAAATCTTTTGGCAGATGCTGCGCGCTTCGTCCTGCAGATTGAGGTTCGGTGCCAGGCCTTGCAGGATCACCACGAATTCGTCGCCGCCAATCCGCGCGACGGTGTCGGTGGCGCGCAGGATACGTTTGAGGCGAGTGGCGGTGGTGATCAACACGCGGTCGCCGGCGGCGTGGCCGTAGTGGTCGTTGATGTTTTTGAAACCGTTCAGGTCGACGAACACCAGCGCCATTCGGGTATTGGTTTGTCGCGCCTGATCCAGTGCTTCGGACAAGCGCTCCTCCAGCACCAGACGATTAGGCAAACCGGTCAACGGGTCGTAGTGGGCGAGGTGTTTGAGGTAACTGGCCGAGGCCTTTTCTTCGGTGATGTCGCGCACCACACCCATCATCTTGATCACCGCGTCGTGGTCGTTGCGCACCACATTCCCGGTCTCGCGTAGCCAGCGAATAGTGCCGTCGGGCCAGACCACACGGTATTCCTCATCGTGGTTTTCGCCGGTCTCAAGGCAACGCAGTTCACCTTCACGCACGCGTATGCGGTCGTCCGGATGCACACAGGAACAGAACAGCGCATAGGAGGGGGTGATTTCGCCGATCTTGAACCCGAACATGCCGTAGATCGCATCCGACCAGTACAGTCGATCGGTATCGACTTCCCAATCCCACGTGCCGATGCGCGCAAAGTACTGGCTGCGCTTGAACCGCTCGGCGTCGTTGTCCTGATGGATGCTTCTGCCTTCGGCGGCGCGAGTCAGCAGCTCGCGGTACTCGGCCAACTGCCGGCGCAAATCGCGCTCGCGCAAAACGAGTACGGCAATCACCGCAAACAGGGCAGCGCCCATGGCAAGGCCGATCCAGAGTTGAATCATTTAGGCGCTGCCAGCATGACGAGTCGATCCGTGAAGTAATGGCGGTTGGCTATGTTAATTCTTCGGCACTCACTTCCGATACAGCGTTGATCTGCGCCTGCGGGTTGCCAATCACGAACAATTCTGGGAAAACGGCCGCCAGTTGAACAATAGAGTGAATGTCATGAATGATGAACTGCAGGTAATCGATCTTCAGGTGGGCGAGGGTAAGGCCGCCGTCAAAGGCGCATTGATCACTACCCAATACACCGGCTGGCTGGAAGACGGCAGCGAGTTCGACTCTTCCTACAGCCGTGGCAAACCTTTTCAGTGCGTGATCGGCACCGGCCGCGTGATCAAGGGCTGGGAGCAACAATTTCATATGTGACACTCAACCCTGTACCATCCCGTCACCAGTACAGGGCATTACATTTATGAAGCGTCTCCCATCGAAGCAAGCCATTTCCTACGTCCGTTTTTCCAGTGAGCGGCAGCGGGGCGGTAGTAGTGTTGAACGCCAGCAAGCCATGATTCGTAGGTGGCTGGATGACCATCCTGATTACACCAACACTGACTTGAAATTCTCCGACTTGGGCAAGAGTGGATTCCATGGGGAACACGTAAAGGAAGGAGGCGGGTTCGGAAAGCTTTTGTTAGCCGTCGAAGCTGGAGCCATCAAGGCCGGGGACGTAGTTCTAGTTGAGGCTATCGACCGTACAGGCAGGCTCCAAGCGCTAGACATGCTTACGCAAGTGATTGCCCCGATCCTGCAAGCTGGTGTCTCGATCATCACCCTAGACGACAACACCACTTACACGAAAGAGTCTGTCGGCGGTTCCCAAATCTTCCTGCTCGTTGCAAAGATTCAAGCAGCTCATGGCTATTCTCGAAGTCTGTCCGAGCGTGTATCGGCGTCTTACGAGTTGCGGAGGAAGCAAGCTAAGGAGGGCGGTGTCACGCCTAAGCGGATAACACCCGTGTGGTTGAACAGTGATGGTTCGATTCGTGAAGACGTTGCTCCTTGGATTAAGACGGCCTTTGAGCTGTACGTCTCTGGCGTTGGGAAGGCCACCATTGCAAAGCGGATGCGGGAGTCAGGCGTTGCACGACTCGCCAAATCTTCCGGCCCCGGTGTGGAAGGCTGGCTGAGAAACAAAGCTGTGATCGGGAAATGGGAAGTGCTGGTTGATACGCCCGATCAACACGTCATTGACGATGTGTATCCCGCAATCATCGAACCCGCCCTGTTTTACAAAGCACAAGTGCATGCTGAGAAGATGAAGACACAGCGCCCTACCAAAACCGCGAAGCATTTTCTTGTCGGTCTGGTGAAGTGCGGGAGTTGTGGAAAGAATTACGTCATGCAAAACAAAGATGGAAAGCCACACACGATGCGGTGTATCTCAAGGGTTGCAAAGTCCTGTGATAACTCGCACATCGTGCCCAAGCCTGTGATGGACGCTATCTACTCGTACACATCCGTTACCGCTGCTTTGGAAGCAATCAAGCAGCAACAGATGGGTGTGAACGACAAGGAGATTGTGACTAGAGAAGCCGAACTCCAAGAGTTGAGTAGGAGGGTAGCCAACCTCTTGCAGACGGCAGAGGCAGTTGGTTATATGCCGGAGCTTGCCACTAAACTGAAGGAAGCGAATGAAGCACGAGAAGCGGCGGAGAATGCACTGGTGATACTTCGCTCGACGGTTGTTCCTCCTTCCGGTGAAAACTGGCGGATCATGGGTAGTCTGTGGGAAATAGAGAAGGAGGATAGCCAGCGGCTAGCAGCAATGCTTCGTAATGTTAACTATGCAATTACGATAAGCCCGGATGGAGAAATTACTAGCACTCACACGCAGACGGTCTACCGATACCTTGGCGTAGACAGGGCATTAAATAAATACAAACTCATGCAGAATGACAAACTGACATTCGTGGCGAAGTGTTCAATAGCAGATGATTTGTACTTCGAACCGTTCCGAGATTTGGAAGGGGTATCTGTGTGGGACGAAACAGATTATGAAAATCTGCGTCAGCAGCATTCATGACACAATTCTAACTGCGGTGGATGTGATAATCGTAATGCACTCTAGTATGTTTCGAATTCGAATTTTATGTGCCAGATAATGTAAAAGTGATAGACAGTTGAAAGTGTGGCATGTTAAAATAGGCCATACAAGGAAGTAATGTTTTGCTCCTTCTCATGCTTTCCTTGTATCGCTACTGATGTAATGTCATGCATCGATCCGGCGTCAACAATCCGCTGTAGCAGCAGACTCAACGAGTTCTGAGATTGTTTCTAATTCTGTGTAGCAGTGCAATGCTCCTACATGCTGTTTCAAGAATCTATGTAGTGTGGGATTACATCGGTGGGAATGGATAGGCTCCTTTGGGAGCCTTTTTCTTTGTCCGTCACGTTTTATCGCACGCTTAACTGACACGACTTCACCTCCCACCTCCCAACTCCCAATAAACAAACACAAAGGAAATTGCCGTGGGCATTAAATCTATCTCTACGACTGTCCGCCACTGCCTGAACTGTGGCCTTCCATCAAACGCCCGACGTAGCACGCGCTTGCATTGCTCTGGCGCATGTCGGGCTGCTTACAGCCGTAAGCGATATTTCAAAACATTCCAACCGATCCGCGTAAAGCCGGAGTACACACAAGGAAGATCCCCATGCGTCAAAGAGAAAGAACTTACTCCCTAGTTGTTGGGGATTACCAGACGGGCAATGGCCTGTTGATTGAAACGCTACAGATGGCATTCGATGTCTCAAAAGTAGCGGACAACAAGAATAACAACGGTAACAGCGCTTCAATTGAGATTTATAATCTCAACCCTTCACAAATCGCTCTTCTTGATACGCAGTTCATTGATGCAACTCTTTCTGTCGGATATCGTGACATTGGTAACAGGGTGCTTGTCAGCGGCAACGTTATGGAAGTGGTGACACGTAAGTCAGGTGATGATTACGTCACGCAACTGACAATGGGCGAAGGGTACAGTGACCTTAATCACAATAAGCTCAAAGGTGTTGTTTCTCCCGGAAGCACAGTGGCTGATGTCATCGAAGCTATCCGTAAGGAAATGCCCAGCGTAGCCCGTGGATCGGTAACTGGGACAAACCTTAACAACCCAGTCGTAAGTGGATGGCGCCTCTCTGGCACGCCTAGGGAAGCTCTAAAGAAGCTTTGTGAAGCCAATCAATTGGAATACAACATCACTGGCAACGTGCTTAATACGACAGACGTTAACGGTGTATTCACAAAGGACACCGTGAATTGTCCGGTGCTGAACGAAGTAACAGGATTGATCGAAACTCCCTTCCATATTCTGCAACAGGCGGGAAAGAGCAAGAAGGACAAACGCCGCCGCAAAGGTATGCAATTCAAGGCACTGTTAAATCCAATGATTCTGCCCGGTGCAATCGTAAAGCTTGAGTCACCTGTAATCACGGGGTTCTACCGTGTAAACGCTGCTCGATTCTCTGGAGACTTCCGGGGAAATGATTGGACAGTTGAATGCACATGTTCGGAAATTGCTGCTGACGAACTCGAATAAATAAGGAAATCAAAGAAATGACTATCAACAACCGATGCTTAGTCGCATCTGCTGCTGTTGGCGAGTTGTTGAGCGTTGTTACAAAGACAGAACGTTCTCTATCTCGCTATTTTAATGACGTCGGCTACCTGGGGATGCACTGTGTCTTTGATGATATCGCGCACCAAATGATAACGACGCTCGAAGAAAACTTAACGGAAGTGAAGCGCTTAATTGCAGAGACTCAAGAGCGATTGAAATTCCAGTCTGAACGCAGGACATTGAGTCCGAGAAATAGGAGAGAAGAGAATGCCACGTCTTACTAAGACATTTGCCATTGGGTCACGCACATACACAATCAGACAGATGAATGCTGTGGACGGGAGCATGATGCTTCAAAAAATGCAGCCCATGATTACAAGTTTCTTGAGAAATTATGACGACATAGTTGTAAGGCTGACAAGTAGGAGAGGGTTGCACGTTGCAGGTTGGATTTTGGCTTTTGGAAATTTGATGGAAGCAATCACAGCGCCTCTGTATGAGAAAGGGAAACCAGTGATCCCAGAAGAGAAGCGCGAAGCCGTCGAAGCTGAACTAATCGCAGATACAGTTAACACAATCCTTGAAGGCGTTCTGCACAATGGCGAGCAAATGACTATCGAACACTTCGCTGGCCGTTACGAAGAATTGTCCGCTGTGCTGGTTACGGTGTTTCAGCACAACTTCCACGGTGCATGGCGTGAGCGCTTCCATATGCCAGAAGATTACGACTACGGAACATCAACCCCAAGAAGTTTGGAGCGTGCCCAAGAGGCGTACACGCAATCGGCCTTGGTTTACACGGTTGTAACTTCTTCGCTCGCATCTTACGGGGAGCTGCACACTCTGTTCAACACAGAGGACATTTACAATATGTATGAAACGGTGTGCCGTAAGAGTTTCGAAGAAATGGAATTCCATAAACAAGCCCAGCGGGAAGCAGCTCAACAACGTTAACAAACCACAGGAGATACAATGTCTGTCAAACAATCGATTGCATCCCATATTGACGGGTTGCATGAAGCTGGCCTAGCTACGGTGATGTATACGATCACAGGCCGTATCGACATGCCTCGACTTTGCAGGTCGTTCAATATGTTCGTACAACGTAAACACCCCGGTGTAACTCAGCATCATTTCTTTTGGTTCAAAACCGGAAAGGGCGTTGTAATTAGTTACGCTGGCAATTCTTTCTTGCTGCACGCTGTAGAGCAATTCATGACCAAGGCAATCAAGCTTGGCATAGTTGGGGGCGCAACGCTCGAATACAGCGGTCGTAGTAAGAGAGCCTTCATGACGCTTCTTGATGAACGTCTCTCACACTTCACCCCAATTGCAAATGTTCGTTCTTTCGGCGGTACACATCGAAATATGGGGGAATGAAACAAGGATTAACCCTTGAATACACAGACACAAATACTTTCAACAAAGTTTATGGAGTTCTTCCGAGGTATAGGCATAACGCTCATATTTGGCTTTGCAGTCCTTCTATCTCATTGCGATACAAAGAGTCAGGTTAGGGAGCAAAGCATCATCACGGAAGAAGCAACGCGGAAATATGTTCAGGCACAGCAAGATGTACTTTATAGCCGAGTGCAACGCGAGGTTAATCAGTCACTTGATGGAATCCGAACTGAGTTGGCACAGACCAATACACTCTTGAGACAAATTACTGAATTCCAAATCAGTAAGAGTGAAAACAACATTGCAACGAGCAATTCCAGTGTAGTCAATGCTCCCTTTACAAGACCCCGTTCCTTGCGAGGCGATCCATGAAACTTAACGTCACCAAGCTACGCGCGGTAAAGAGACGATTGAAAGCGCTTGATAGCACAAAGGTACAGGTTGGTTTCTTTGAAGGAGACAAATACGAAGACACGGGAATCCCCGTTGCTCAAGTTGCTTACTTTAACGAATATGGAACACATCTCAATCCTACAAGACCTTTCATGCACGATACCTTTGAAACTGACGTAGTTAGACGCTTAATCAAGCATGGCTTGGGTAAGGTCTTTATTGCTGCTGTCAAAGGCCAAGCGATTCAACACACACTACGCGAACTAGGGAAGAAGCTTGTGGAAGCCATGCAGGCACACGTTGACGCATATCCCGGTAACAACAGTGCAGCAACAATTCTTCGGAAGGGATTCAATGATCCGCTGTATGACACCGGTAAAATGATGAAGTCCGTGAAGTTTCAAATCTCCTAACCTCAGTTTCGCATCATCAAGGAATAAAAATATGACTTACGCAATCCGCCGTGATAACGGCGACGTGCTGTGGTTTGACGCTATCACCGACGTGGCAGAAGACTACAGAGCAACAGTTTCAAAGCATCCACTATCATCGGGTAGTTTCGTCAGTGACCATACTACGGTTGACAATAAAAAGTTTTTCATCCGGGGAATTCTCTCTGATGCTGACTTCAATCTAAACCGACCAAGTGACGAAGGATGGCGCTCTGTAACAGATAAACAATATGTGAACAACACAGAGACCGCTAAACCGGTGGTAATCACACAGGAGGGCGCTAGGTGGCGAAGCTTCATTCCAGAAGTAGTAAGTCAATTCACTGCAAGCACAATCCCAACAGTTACGGTCACCCCGCAAGCCAAGGTGAAGACAGCCCACGCTGTGAGATCGGACTTAATCCAAATCCTTGAAGACCGTGAGCCGTTCACACTGGTTGAATATAATAGTAACCTTGTTGCACGATCATGGAGCAATGTTGTGATGACTGGGCTCACGTTCGAGGAAGATGCAGATACAGGGGAGGGTTTGTTCCCGTCCATGCAGATGGAGCAGGTGGTTTACACAGACCAGCTTGCAATTACTATCGCTATTCGCTCCAACAAAGGCAGACAGAGCGGTGTTAAGAGCGATAAAGCTATGGGGAAGGGTGACGACGCTGCTAACGAGAAAACGTCAAACGCCAACAAGAGTGCTGCTGATGTAAGTCCGTACGCTTACAATCGCTCATGAGTTACGCGAGAGGGAGCGCCTACATGGTCGCTCCCTTTTCTTTGTCTGTATGGGGAGTAAAAAGAAAGTTCACATATTTATGCACTTGTCTATTGACTTCTGGAGTTTTCGTGAGATAATTCTCATGTGGGATATTAAATACCTTTCCCGCCGCATTAATCCTCTAAGTGCAGCTGCCTCCCACCGGCAACAAGATTTTCTAACTCACAACTCTCATTTGACCTATTGCCATCTGGCTCATCCTCTAAAGGAGATTTTTCTATGTCCGTTAACAAAACGTGTGTTTGCAAAGTCTGCGGTAGTGTCCGTTCCTTCAAGAAGGTGACGGCCACTTGTTCCCGTCTCTGCAAAGATATCTATCTGGCTCGCCCAGCAGCCAACTCTACAACCCCAATCCATTCCGCTATCCATTCAGGAGCCAAAAGCCATGACACAGACCGCACAAAAGACTAAAGCCAAAGCTGATACACGTATCACATGCACTGCCAAAGGGTGCAGCCAGAGATTCAGGCCACCCCGCAAAGGCGCAAAGTTCTGTTCCGACACATGCCGAACGATTTGCAACAACGCCAGAAAATCCCGCACCACAGAAACAACAATCCCTCGCTCCAACCACTTCTGCCAGACACTAATCGATGAAGCTATCCGTGCTGGAACGCTCGAAGTGTTCACCCGCTTGAAAGGCAACGTTGCAGCGCTTGAAGCTACATACA
This sequence comes from Pseudomonas baetica, assembly GCF_002813455.1. Taxonomy (NCBI): domain Bacteria; kingdom Pseudomonadati; phylum Pseudomonadota; class Gammaproteobacteria; order Pseudomonadales; family Pseudomonadaceae; genus Pseudomonas; species Pseudomonas baetica. Next base: position 6,376,587 of record NZ_PHHE01000001.1, read on the forward strand.
AGGTCGTCAAAGCTCGCATGAGAGCCAACATTGTTGCAGGCGTGAATAGTTTCCACGTTTGCCACGTCGCACCTGTAGCCCACTCTACACGCCTTGGAACATTCGACGCTTCAAACCTGTTCATTGGTGCATCAGAGAAGAACAAGGCAGCCGCTATGACAGCGACAGGAGCAGGAACATTCGTTGCTAAAGCCAACCTTAACCCGGCTAACGATGTTGCGTCAGATGCAGGACGTGCAGTCACCCTAGATCGCATCATTGCTTATATCGGTGAAACCACATTCAAGGCTTTCGTTAAGAAGGTGAAATTGAAAGACTCCGTGCGTGTAGTGACTCTCGCAAAGCTTGAAGCTCTGATTGAAGTTGATAATCCAGAACACAGCCAGTATTCCGTTCTGATCCTCAATAAGAAAACAACCACGTATGAACTAGCCAGCGCTCTTGCTGAGCTATCTGGGAAGTGTAGTGGTCAACTAATCCCGGACACGACGTTAAGTTTTTTCTCGGCCTGAGCTGGGGCCAGTCCGTTGTTGAATTGGTGCGGTCTAATCCAGTTGTACCGATGCATCAGGTAATGACTGATGTCGCGGTGCGCTTCTTGAGCTGTCATGTAGCCCACGGTCGGTATCCATTCAGTTTTCAAGCTGCGAAACACACGCTCCATCGGCGCGTTATCCCAGCAGTTTCCACGACGGCTCATGCTTTGGCGCATGCGGTAACGCCAGAGCCGTTGGCGAAACTGGCGACTGCCATATTGCGAGCCCTGATCCGAGTGAAACAGAAGCCCTTGAGGCCTGCCACGCTGTTCGTAAGCCATGTCCAACGCCTTGATGACCAGATCCGCATCCGGCTTGTTCGACAGCGCCCAGCCCACCACTCGGCGCGCGTAAAGATCCATAACGACAGCCAGGTAATGCCATTTCCCTTGAGCCCAGATGTAGGTGATGTCGCCACACCAGACCTGATTCGGCGCCGGCACATCAAACTCTCGATTCAATATGTTCGGAATGTCAGGCCGCTCAACCGTCGCTTGTTTGTAGGCATGTGATCCAGGTTGTTTACTGACCAACTCCAGTTCCCGCATCAGGCCTCGCACCTTGAACCGCCCAATTTGCTCGCCGTCTTCCTGCATCATCGACACGATGCTGCGGCTACCGGCGGCGCTTCGACTTTGCGTAAACAGTTCGTTAACCCGGCTGCGCAACCGAAGCCGCTCAACGTCTGGAGTTCGGCGCCTGAGACGATGGGCGTAGTAACACGAACGAGTGACGTCAAAGACTGCGCAAAGCCAATCAACCGGCTCTTGGGGGCTCAGTTGATCAATCAGCGCGTGCGCTCGTGCTCTTCCGACATCAAGAGCGCGGTAGCCTTTTTTAAAATGGATTTCTCCCGCTCAAGTCGAGCGATTCGAGCTTCCAATTCCTGGATTTTCTGTTGCTCTGGCGTCAGCGCTTTACTCTGCGGAGTAACGCCAGTGCGCTCCTGCTGAAGCTGATTAACCCAGCGGCGCAACGCGGACTCAACCACACCAAGCGAGCGGCTGGCTTCGATATGGCTATAGCCTTGATCGAGCACGAGGCCTGCGGCCTCGCGTTTGAATTCAGCGGAAAAAGAACGACGTTGTTTGGTCATCAGACACCTCTATCTGGCGAGCATTCTCGCCTAAATGGGTGTCCGGTTTCATTAGACCACTACAGTACCGATCCCGTGAAAGATGGTGGTAATACCGCTAAGGGACTGTGCTGCACCCTCGTCAAGCGCTCCTGCTGATCGCAATTTTTTCACAGTCTGAGAGGTAAGCGCCTGCACGGTCATGGTTTCGTACCCAGTTTCCCCGAGCTGCTTAAGGCAGGATTTCATTACCGTCTCGACATGAGAACAGCTACGAGCAATGGAGTCTTCTGGATCGACTTCCACTGCCTTCCGTGCCTTTTGCCACGACTCAAGCAGGCTTGGATGCTTGTCAAATTCCTGTTCAAGGTCTGTATCAATCGCAGCCTTTTCCGCTGCTACGAACTCAGTTAGCAGAGCGTTTGTACTTGCGATGGTGTCGTGTTCCGCTTCCAAAGTACTGAAGAGATTATCTATCAGTGATTCCAAGACGTGCGGTGCACTGAGCAGAACTTGCCATTCCGGCTTCACGTCTTTGAGAAAATGTGTGTCCCAGTCTGGCTCCGGCCACCCATCCTCGTATTGCTCGGTTCTGACTATCAACCTCGATCCGTCGAACACTAGCCAAGCGTTTGTAGTGCCAGCCCGGTCGGTTTCTTCGTAAAACCAGCTTTCCACCATTACGCTATTGCTCGTGCCGTAGCAGCCCAGCTCTCCCATTGATTCGACGAGTTTTTTCTCAAAGGCATCGAGCTTTTCGAGTAAGAGCCGACGCTCAGCCTTCAGCTTCGTGGTAAGGGACGCTAGTCGTGATAGTCCGTGGTCGCGCATTGTGTTTTCCATATTCTTGGCAAACCGACGTTGTACAGGAGCTGACCGAAAAATTCGACAAGGGATCTGACCGAGAACGAATTGAGTCGATCTTGTCCCTTCCTAGGTGTAATAGTTACACGCGAATCTTAGCCCCATTTCGTCTACAGGCTATGTGTTACAAGGTCTACAGCGTTTCACCTCATGGCAGAAAACCGCAAATGGAATGACCTCTCTAATGGAATAACGCACACCGACACAAGCGAGCTTACAGGGTTGATCCAGTTAGCCGGAGGCAAAGAAGGGTTGCACCCGCAACGAAGTTGCAAAGGAATGACTTGCAGCCCTGCTGCATTGGCTTCTCTTTTGAAAGGGTATCCAAATATAAATTAAATATTGTGATACCTTCGTAACTGGAATCATCTGTAACTACAGCTTCTTCAGGGCGGGACGTCTCACTATCAAAAGTTTACGTTAAAGTTGGCGAAGATTTACTGCGGGAACTCCTCACAAACTGTAGTGTATGTTAAATTAGTTAATGTTTCTTGTAGTTATTAGTTGCTAATTGCACATGTTCATGGTAAAATTGTACAAAGGAGAGAAGATAAGCTTTACCACTTTCCGTAGCTTTCTTTTCTTGCTCTCCAGCCACCGAAGATGGTTTGTCGAGAGCACGCTAGACCAAGGTGGGGACACCTCCAAGCATCTTCCAGTGATGCGGTCGAACGACGTTCTAGTCGAATACTGGACACTCTGCAATGGCGGATTTGTTCCCCGCATACATTGGTAATAAGCTACGTTGCTGTCGTAGGAGTGGAAACAGCCTCGAATTCAATGCCTGCATGAGAGTGGCTATAGATGCCTTTTCAAATTTTCCGCCACTAGCAGGCGCCCTTTAAGCTTCGCCGTGCAATACGGTGGAAGCACGCATCGTTAGCTACAGCACAATCCCGCCGATTCAGGCGGTTTTTCTGTACCCCGATTTAACTCCGCAACATTCCCAATAAACATATTTCATAAATCCTATAACAGAAGGAGCCTTTCTCATGGCCGCTGTAATGCGTCAATGCCCCCACTGCGGAACTTGGTTTCCATCTAAAACCGCTCGTGCTGTTTATTGTCCCGCTCCTGCTTCATGCAGAACGTTGGCAGGTCGTGCAAAGAAACGTCAGCTATTGGACTTAGCAATCAATGAAACCAACTTCCTCAATGTCCCCGACGTAACGTAACAATCCCTGATATCCCTCACCATCCCCCACATACAGAGAGAAAAACAATGTTCACCATTTACACACTACTCGCACTTACAGCCTTCGGATGTCTTGCTGCTGGATTCGCCTTTGGTTACATCTTCGGACGTACACAATGAATTCAATGCTTACAGAAACTGAATGGTGCAGAGGCTTTGTAGCTACCCTAGATGAAGACGGAAATGAAACTCACCAATCAATGGTGTTCGTTGCAAACAACCGTTATCCAGATGACTACGAAGACGACAACATTGAAGGTTACTTCAGTGTGCGTCCATATGAAGGAGATTACAAATGACCGATCTAAGCCTTAAAGACCTTGAGCGTAGATTGAGACTCGCAGATGAAAGCTTTGTGCGTTCGTACACGCGCCACGGAAAGAAACTTCCAAAGCTCTCACCTGAAGACTCTGAGGGTGTTGAGTTCTTTAACTCGATCCAGCGAGAGCTACAACGTGAACGCATGAAAGCAATTTACTCCGACCATAACGTATAACCTAATCCCATATCCAGAAGGAAAATATAAGATGACTAACGACACACGCTTTAACCAAGCCACCCTAGACGCTCTTCAAGAGGCGAACAAAACTGCATATGCTCAACGTGTAAGCAAGCATGATTTCGATATGACCAAGCCTGCTAATGCTCGTGGTAACTACCCTCGTGTGTTTATGCACGGAGCAATTGTTGAAGTAAATGGCAAAAGCCTATCAGAGTTCTTGACCAACTACGAAGCTCTGCGTGCAGAAGGTTATTCACGCTCCGCAGTAACTGAGTACGCTGTTGGTATTGCCCTCTTCGGTTTCATGGCAAAGCCAGCCGAATTGCAAGCAGAAGAACTTGTAAAAGAGAACGCTCGTATTGAAGACGACTACCGTGCAGCGGTTGAAGCAAACGCACAGAAGGCCGCAGAGAAGGAGGCAGAAGAAGAACTAGCAGCCATTGAAGCAGAAGTGCAAGCCACTCTTGCAAGAGAGCAGGGTGACCGTATTGCAGCTATTCGCGCTCGCATCCTCGGAGAGAAAGCAGCTACAGCTAAGCGAGCTTCAAAATGAATGTTGAAAACAGGTACAGCATCGGTGGTTGGCGCTGGCAGTTGTTGGAGAGTGTAAAAGCTCTTCACACTGTTGATGATCCCCGTGAAGACATCTTGAAACTTGTCTTAATTCGAGATTTGAAAGCGTCAAAGTCGGACAACGACATTGTTGTAGCCGTGAAGCGTTATCGCTATGCAGTTGAGAACTGCCGTACCCCTCAGCACTTCGACTTCTTAGAGAGCATTGCAGCATGAGCCAATTCGAAGATGACACAGATGATGCACGACACAAACGCCGTGTGTCCCGCTCCCAAGACAGAGCCAGAGGTAAACAACGTGACGAAAATAAGTCTTCCCGCCGTGAGTCTCGTTACAAATAATGAAAGAGGTGATACATGGCTAATAGCCCCACAGCAGAACAATTGATTACACGCACAGCCAGACGTTCACGTCTCGCTCTTCCTACCCTAGAACGTTACCTAGTTGCAGCTCAGCAAGCTAACTTCCCGGAAGCACACATTGAAGCTCTGACACAGCTTGTCGCTGAAATGGAAGCGCTTACGAAGCTTGAGGGTGTGGAGTTTGAACTACCAGCTCGCAGACCCGGACCTGTCCCTGCTTCCCGTGCAAAGACTACGGATTACACACGCGCTATCTTTGAATCTGTTGCTCCAAAGAAGCCACGCAAGAAAAAGACTGATGTTCCCAAAGTGATTGCAAAGATAGTCGCTAAAGACTTCGCGCCAGTGAGACAGCTCGAAGCTGAAGAAGCAGCAGCATTCACCAGTGAAGGCCAGTTGGTTACATTTGACTTCATGTAAATAGGGGCTGCAATGGCCCCTTCAGTAATAAACACTCCCCCGTTCGAACACATCCCCACATATTCGTCTTTCCAGACTATCCAATTTAGGAGCTATACCCATGTGCACAGATTCTCAGCAGGCGGTTATCACTCGTCTCATTGCTGACGTTCCAAGTCGCCAACATCACATCATTATGGATTTGGTTCTACGCAATCAGATTAAGTCAGCAGAAGCAGTTGCAGAGGAATTCAGCAAGATTGCCGCCTTACAAGCCAGCGCTATGCAAGCTTTCCAGATCGCTCAAGAAGAAACACAGCAAGCAGTTGAACATCACGCTCAAGCATCCCGTAACTTCGTTGTCGCTCGTGCAGACATCGTGAAACTACAAGAAGCTCTTGCAGTTTCACAACACGATTATCAACGCCTCTCTGAAATGAATGCAGCTTTCCAAGAGCGTGTTATCCAGATGGAAACCAACGCTATCCAGATGGAAGCAGAGCGTGAAGAGTTGTACGGATTCCTCGCTGCTGCCAGTGATGCATTAGATGCGGCTGAAGTCGCTGCAACGCTCGCTGTCACTCTTGTAGAAGCTGCCTGATGACGCAGGCACATGATGAACTTCAAACCTCCCTCTTAGCTGTCACAGAGGCTTTTAGAACGGCTCTTGCTGCATTTCCCGCAGATGGGAGTTACGACGCAGAAGCAGTTAGTACCTACCTTGAAGCAGCTCACCAACAACAATTAATTCAACTCCAACTGAGAGAACTCCAATGACCGACACAATACAACAAGACGCTCCCAGAATCACACTCACACGTACTCAGATTCAATTTTTCCAATCACTTGCGGAACAATCTGTACGTGCCAGCTTTGAATCAGTCGAAGACCCTGCCGTGGTGGAAAAATTCATCGAGCCTATTCACTTTAAGCAATATGGCAAACACTTCGGGGAAACGATGCTATCCCGTGTCAGTTACTCCGATGTGAAAGCCGTGGACAAATTCATGAAAAGTGAACAGTTCATCAACGTTATGGCCGCTCTTGAAGAGGCTGTAGATACAGTCCCATTCACAGAGGACGATGCACTGAATACGGCGTTCACAGCTTCTTTCATTCTCGACACTGTATCGCCTGTGTTAGCTCCAGAAGAATATGCAGCAGCTCTTGCATCAACTGATAAACCGATGGGCGCTCTTGAGAAGTTGCTTTCTCGTGCTGTCTCTCGATAAGGATAAACAAACATGACGGAAGAAAGTGTTGTCCAGCTAACGGGAGATATTCTTCTCAAGGTAGATACCCGCCCCATTGATAGACTCGAACATAAACTACGTGGCCTGATGCGTCTCAGTGACGCTATTGGTCGTAAGATCGGGAAGAACCTTACCCCCGATGGGCGTGCAATGAACAAGCTTGCAGCTCAGACAAAGCAACAGTTTGCAGCTCAGATGCAAGCGTCTAAGTTCACCCTGGCACAGCAGCAACAACAGACCAAGCTTGGAAGCCTTCAGGCCAAGCAGTCTCTTGAACAGATTAAGGTACGTAAGGCTGAACAGGCCCACGCAGTGGCCGCTGCTACAGCTCAACGTCGGGCACAGCTCGATCAAGTGAGAACACAAGGTGCATTGCTTGCCAACAAGATGAAGGCTCTACGCCTCACAGACCTTGAGTCTCGTCTTAAGGCTCGTCAACTACGTGCAGACCGTAACGCTCGACGAGCGCCACAGGCTCAAACACGCTTCCGTAACCCGTTCCATGGTGGAGGTGGTGTTGGTCGTGGTGGTTATGCCCGTGTAGGCCTTGCCGGTCACGCTGGCCGTCTCGCTAATCACTTCGGTGGCTTCGGTCGTAATGGCGGGAGCGGTGGTATTCCCCGTCCTCATATGCCATCTGGGGGCCGCTCTGGTAGTGGTGGACGTGTGTCCAGTGCTGTTGGTGGTTTCCCTGCTCTTGGTGGGCTCGCTATGGCCGCTACTGGAGCCACTGTCGCTCTAGCTGCAATGGCCGCTGTTGCATTCAAGTTTGTTTCAGAAGCAGAGCGTGCAGCTAATGCCCAACAGCAACGCAACGCACAATTCAAGGTTGCTGCCGGAAGTGAAGAGGGCGCCAAGGGAATGGAAGCTCGCTACCAGAAGCTAGCCGATTATCTCGGGTTGAACGCCAATGAAGGTGGACGAGATTACGCAAAGCTAACCGGTGCGCTTGCCAAGAAAGGCGGTGTTGCACAGGCAGAGGCTACCGCATCTGGAATCATGTCCTACGGTAAAGCCCAAGGCATGACACAAGATGAAATGAAGCTGATGAACCGTGGTTTGTTGCAAGCCCTCGGTAAGAACCAGCTTTATGCAGAGGAATGGACAGGACAAATCTCTGAACACCTTGGGGCCAATGCCAACCAGTACGGTGCAGAAGCTTATCAACGTGCAATCGGAGGAAAGAAGACCGGACAAGAAGCGGAAGACCAATTCCGCAAAGATCGTGAAGACAGGAAAATCCGTGGCCCTGTTTTGCAGGCTTTCATTAAGGAGCTTGGAGCAGTCCTAGGGAAACATGCCAACGACGGCGGCGCATTGGATGTAGCGAGGCAGTCCCAAGAATCCCGTAAGGCGCGCTTTGCAAATCAGCTCTCGGAGAATATGACACACGCTTACAACAACAGCGGGTTGAAAGAAGCCACCGGCCCGATGTATGAGAACGCTCAAGGCTTGTTGAAAGCTCTAGGGAAACTCTGAAGAAGACTTCCTGATTTTGGCAAAATACCGGGACTCCACCCGCCGAGCTTTCCGATGAAACAGATGACCTTCGCTGACGCCGAGTACGCAGGCAAGCGTAAGCAGACCCGCAAAGAGTTGTTCTTGATCGACATGGATCAGGTGGTGCCGTGGAACGGCTTGATCAAACTGATCGAGCCGTTCTACCCGAAGGGTGAAGGCGGTCGTCCGGCTTATCCGTTGATGACGATGCTGCGTGTACATTTGATGCAGAACTGGTTCGGTTACAGCGATCCAGCGATGGAGGAAGCGCTGTACGAGACCACCATCCTGCGGCAGTTCGCCGGGCTGAATCTGGAGCGTATTCCCGACGAAACCACCATCCTCAACTTCCGCCGACTGCTGGAGAAACACGAGCTGGCTGCCGGCATCCTGGCCGTGATCAATGGCTATCTGGGTGACCGAGGGTTGTCGTTGCGCCAAGGCACCATTGTCGATGCCACGCTGATCAATGCGCCCAGCTCGACCAAGAACAAGGACGGTAAACGCGATCCAGAAATGCACCAAACCAAGAAGGGCAACCAGTACTATTTCGGCATGAAAGCGCACATCGGTGTGGATGACGAGTCAGGTCTGGTGCACCGCGTGGTGGGCACAGCCGCCAACGTGGCGGATGTCACTCAGGTGGACAAATTGCTGCACGGTGCGGAGAACGTGGTCTGCGCCGATGCCGGTTATACCGGCGTCGAGAAACGTACCGAGCATGATGGGCGCGAGGTGATCTGGCAGATCGCGGCACGCCGCAGTACTTACAAAAAGCTGGGTAAGCGTAGCGCTCTATACAAAGCCAAGCGCAAGATCGAGAAGGCCAAGGCCCAGGTGCGCGCCAAAGTCGAGCACCCGTTTCGGGTGGTCAAGCGCCAGTTCGGTTTTGTGAAAACGCGCTTCCGTGGCCTGGCCAAAAACACCGCGCAACTGGTGACGCTATTCGCGCTGTCGAATCTGTGGATGGCACGCCGACATTTACTGACGAGTACAGGAGAGGTGCGCCTGTAATGTGGGAAATGACCGTTGCGAGGTGCTCGCGGCGGCTAAAAGCGCAGAAATACGCGGATGATCTGATCGTTTTGGTCGATTCGCCGTTTTCAAAATCAGCGGAGGCTGAAGTCAGCCAGAAAAGCGTGACTACTTCAGACCATCCCTAGGGCCAGAGTTTGATAAGTTCGCTAAATGGTCTGCTGAGTCGGTGAAGATGTTGAGCGAAGGTTTGAAGCTAGCAACAGACTTCGTTGATGCCTTGAACAGTTCAAAGCCTGATGCAATGAATGAATATTTTGATCCCGAATCGATCAAATCATTCAAGTCTGCATGGGATGACTTCATAGTGTCTATGCAAGACCGCTTCAAAGCGCTGGGGGATTTGTGGAAAGAAGTATTTGGTGATACCACGGCTAAAGACTTTGCTTCCGGTGTCCTCGATGTCCTGACGTTTATTCTAAAAGCGTTCAATGGAATCAATAGTGTAATTACCTCGATCATCAAAGAGTCTGTTGCCTTTATACAATGGGCTAAACAGAATATTCCGGGGATGGGAGGCGAAACCGCTGGTCAAGATGGTAAGGCTACTCCTACTGTTAACTCGACAGGGAAGATAGCGCCGGGAACTTCAATGTTGGCTCCTTCTCCGAATGGGGCAGCAGATGCCAAAGCAAGCCCTCTTCCTGTACAGGCGCCCCTTGTAGTTCCGACATCGCCATCAATCTTGCCGCCCTCGGTACAAGCCAGTATGAAGACCATGAGTGTTCCCCCGGCTTCTGCTATCAATCCTCCTGCTGTTCAACCAGCCCCTGTGACGAACAATACTACGGTGAACAACAACGTCACTGTGCAAGCTCCTAACATCAGGATTGATGGTTCAAATCACACACCTGAGCAGATTGCTGAAGCTCTAGGCTCGAAACTACAAGGCATGGCAACAAAGGCTTTGAAAGATGAAGTGAGCAAAGCGGCAGCCTCCCAGACGGATCGATACGGACGATGAGCGGACACATGGACAAAGTTATGAGTGTTCGTGTCTGGGGTTGGCTTCTGGCATCTTGCCTGATCGTTATGGCGTTTTGTGTCTACATGGCATACGACGCCCATAACGTCCTCAACAAATATCGCAGTGAAAGAGAACAGGACATGTCTCGTTATCGTTCTGAGTTGGTGCAGGCGTTGAACAATCAGAGTGACTTACTACGTGCGAAGATCGACAGTAGTAATGTGCAGCTTAAACAGTATGTTGATATCCAAGTGCCGCTGTTGATGAAGAACTATGTCCCTTCCTCTGTGAATATCACGAATAAGAATACGGCTAATGCCACTTCAGCCTTGGAGTCAAGACAATGACACACCACGAGTATAGAGAGGATATTCTGTCAGCGGATATTCTCTTCGCTCTTAACCAACACGCAAGACATGTTACACCAACTCAAAGAGTTGCACTTTCACATGCTCTAGTAGCTCTCGTAGGGCGCCTAGGGAATGATCCTGATCAACGTATAGGTTCGCTCTCTGTTGAGGCTCCTGTAGCGTCTCAGAGGGGCAGGGCAGCATATAACCCGCAGCCAGCTAAGCCCGATGTATTGCATAACCCATTCACAGTTCCAGATGACGCACCAAAGCACATCGCTCTAATCGCTAATTAATGTTGCTTGCAGCATTTCCTTTTCCCAAGCGAGCAGGAGGACGGAACGACACATAAATATTTCAGAAGGAAAGAAACATGAGTGACCTCATTGCCCTTATCAATAAACAAATCACCGACCAGAATGATGAACAAGACCAATGCTTCTTGGCTCGTGTAATCCGTGTTAACAATGCTCAACTCACTGTTGATGTTGAAATGCTGACTCTTCGATACGATGCGGACGGAGAGACACAGGACGATGTCCCTGTGCTTGGTGTTCCTCTCGTTATGCCATCAAGCTCTACGTCAGCAATCACGTTCCCTGTGCAAGTCGGGGATACCGTCGTCTGTGTTGTTTCACAAACATCCATTGACAACTACAAGACTTCCACTAGTAATGCCGATGTGCCAACCAGAGTGAACGATTACCGACGCTTCAACGCACAAGACGCTCTTGCATATCCTTATTGCAAGCGTTCAAACAATCCAGCTCTACGAACATTGGATCATGATCCTAACGACGTGGTGATTACACATAACATCGGCACAGGGAATGAATGCTCTTTCATCCTGAAAGCAGATGGAAATGTTGAGGTGACAAGCCCGTTCGCCGTAAAAGTGAAGGCAAAGGATATTGAGCTGGAAGCTGAAAACAGCCTTTCCATGAAAGCACAGACAATGACAATTCAAGTGCCTAACACAACATGGACAGGTAATTACACGGTGACCGGGGAAGCCACATTCAATGGCATTCCGTTCTCAACACACAAACACACAGGCGTCACTCCGGGGAGCGGTACGACCGCTGCCCCTGTCGTTTGAGAAGCTTAAAAAATGTTTAGAGGTAAGAAACCCGCTCAGACGGGCTTCTTTCGTTGCGCTTTTTACAGTTTTGAAACAAATTTCGTCAGATGTTTAAGGGATTCTTTGTAGTTCGACTTGGGTATCCCAACAGGCTCGCCATTAGGCATTGTGTAAGTGTTGTGCTGGGGCAATCGGTGCAGAGGGATGCCGAGACTTGCTGATACCTTGCCTGCTGTATGGAAGTCTTTGACATTGGATACAAAAAGCGCCTCCCACTCTTTTGCGGTTGTCGGTGGTTCTTGGCATGGATAAAATATCGTTGGGTCTGTGGCGTATTGTTTCCAAGCATATTCTATAAGCTCTTCTCTAACAGCATCGAAAGCCGTTGCTACGCCGAGGTTCGTCGTGAAGTTGTTGAAAGGTAATTCCCAGATTTTCGGCAGTTCTAAGCCGTATTGCTCGACTTGGCGACTGAAGGTTACTACCTTAGCTGCATAATTTTTCGTTGCTGATGATGGATACTTTCCATATAAGAGCATCAGAATTCCTTTGATGCCCTCCAGCGAGCTGAAGTCTGCCATCATTGGAACGATTAATGCGTCGGACGATACAAGCGCCATTTGTGTGTAAACGGAGAAGCTTGGGTTGCAATCAACGAAGACGGTCATCTCTTCGTATTCGGAGTTTTGCAATTCCAGATCACATAGTCTGCGTATCGCAGTCACGTACTCCTTCCACGCAAAGATGTTTGCCGGGTTCATAGTGGCAAAGTTTAAGGCGAGGGTCAGCGACTCTAGGAACGAATCGCCAGCGATCAGATGCAGGTTCTTCGTAACATTCGGATTATGCGGCTTCACCTGGGTTAAGTAGCTGGTAGGTAGGCTAGTAAAGCCAGAATTTCCACCAAGCATCCAATCCATAAAGCCAACGATATTTCTGCGAGTTGCAGTGGATTGGAGTCTCTGATTTGCCTTGTACCCAACGTGCCCGCCACCCAGCAGGAATTGCGAAATGTTGGCTTGGGGACACAGGTCAATCACCAGAACAAGCTTTTCAGGGTTGTTTTCGGCGTAGAGGCATGCGGCGTTTTGACAGAGCGTGGTTTTCCCCACTCCTCCCTTGTTGTTGTAGAACGCATATATCTTCGTGGTCACGGCTTGACTCGTCCTTGTGGGGTGTAACCGCATGATGGCGGCAAGGTGATGGCGTTTCAATAGCTATTGCTCAACAGCATCGATTGGTCTGTTCCGAGTCACCCGGCATTCGCAATAGTTCATCGATTGAGAGGGAATTATCTGCCTCACATGGAATTTCATATGTCAATGAATTTCTTGACTTTTTCCCCGTCTCGGCGTACATTGACGCCTTCAACAACCACTACCCCTGAGAGGGCACGCCTATCGACCGAACTGACAAGGAGATTTATCCATGAGTACCGCTATTCCCGCCCCAACCGCCGCTGTAATCAAGCCTTCCCGTAGCAAGGTTTCTCCCGAGTCCCGCACTCAAGCTATCCAGATGCGTGCTGCTGGCGCCTCATATCCTGACATCGTAAATGCGACCAACTGCGAAGCCGTCACGGTGGACTGGTGTAAGCGCAACCTGAAGACTGTTCCCGTCTACGACACGCACTTTTATCTCATTGAAGAACTGACTCCCTTGGCGCTCCGCCCAGAGGGAATTGCACGTCTCGACCTGCGTACACGGATTAAGAAAGCTTACGGTATCGCTGATGGTAATCCGATCCCGAGGGCAATTTACACGCGCACCACGAATGGGTTACCGGAAGGGGCATTCATACGACCAGACTTTCTAGAGCCAGAAGCAGCGGTAGCCAGTCAGAACGCTTTGTGTGTCGCCGCTATCACCCTCATGGAACGGTTTGAAGAGCTGGTTGCAGAATACATTCACCAGTTCCCGAGCACATCACCTTGGCATGTGAGGAACACGATCTTGCAGATGCTGACAGGCAGTCATCCCGGTGGCCCGCTGGTTCAAGGTCGTCGTATCAACGACGCGGTTGAAGAGTTGACGGATCGTGTCCCACAATCCGGCGTAGTCGTGTCATCTTGCCTGCCCGTGGTCGATTCTGAATACGATGCACTATGCGCCTGAGGGAAGTGCACTTTTCGTGCAGATAGATGTATAGGTGGTGCAGAGTGGAGCTGCCTACCCTTGGTGCACTTTTCGTGCAGATAAGTTATGAATGGTGCAGAAGCGCATCTGCAAGTGAGGATACTCAGGGAGGAAGACCGTTTACACGCTTGGCGTGTAGCCTGTTCCTTGTGAAGTGGTTCACCCTTGTAATGGTTTCACTGTTGAATGTTCCATCCGGGAATGACAATTCCATCTTCGATGGTTAGTCCTATTCGTAGTTGGGCAATAAAAAATAAATGAAATTTATTGCCCTCTGTGAAAGATAATGTTGCAGCAACGCTGCCGTAGTAATCCCTGTTTACCTCCGGTTAAGTTGTCATAACTTTACAATTCCGTTGTGTGTGCATCCTGCTTCACCTTCGGTTAAAGGTTCCCTGTTTTATCTCGTTTTCCATGGTGCAAATGTATCTTGGTGTGCGTGGTTTGACTGTGTGAATTGAGTGCAACTGATAAGCGGGTGACGCCATTAATGATGGACATGCTGTAAGAGTGGTGTGCATCAACTCCCCTTAATTCCTGGCTTGTGTCAAATGACGACATCTGAGAAGTGTGCTGATTTCTAAGCAAATCGATTTCGCACTTATCAAGTGATATTTTGACGTTTCTCGCAAGATGTCTCAGGTGCCAATTATCTGGATGTGTCAATCGCAATGTGCAACATTTACACAGGGAATCGTTCGCATTTCTTCTTCGCTTGATTCGTCAAATGGCTCCAAATTACACGCTCGGCTCAGGTTGCAAGCTCTCCACTTAGTCGAAGTAGTCAAGCTGTTTCGTTGCATAGCTTTAAAGGCCGTTCGAGTGATGTTCGTACTAGGCTTAAGTGGCTACGCCCCTAGGTGTAATAGTTACACGCCAGTTATGGCCCTAATCGAGCTACAAGCCACGTCTTGTAAGGGTTTGACGCCACACCGGAGTGGGACAAAAGTGATAATGGTTCCTGCCTTGCGAGCGGAGCGGGAGCGCCATTTAGAGCAACACGACCAAATAAAACATTGGACAATTCAAGCTTCCATAAGTGAATCCCTGTCGGTCATGACACATATCATTACGTATGAGAGGTGTCATACGGTTTGTCATGTCCGGCTTAGGTCGGTAGAATGAGATGCAGGGACAGAATGTCCGATAGCTTTGGAGTGTGATGATGGACGTTGTTGCATACATCCGTGTGAGTACAGGCAAGCAGGAAGCGTCTGGCCTTGGCCTTGAGGCGCAGCTTGATTACATCCACACAGCGGCCACCCAACAGGGCTGGAATGTAACCTCTGTCTTCTCCGAAGCCGTGTCAGGCTCTGTAGCTCCCCTAGATCGCCCTCAATTTGCCAAAGCACTGGCAACAGGTTTGCCCATCGTCGTAGCTAAGCTGGATCGTCTATCACGGGACGTTGAACACATTGCCGGATTGATGAAGCGTGTGCAGTTCAAGGTGGCGACGATGCCGCAGGCTGACAACTTTCAACTTCATTTGTTTGCAGCTCTGGCAGAGCAGGAGAGGGTGTTCATTCGCACGCGCATTAAGGACGCTCTCAAGGCGTTACAACAACGTGCTGATGATGGGTGCATCGAGAGCCAACAGAAGATCCAAAGACGCACAGCAGGGCTTGTGGCGGCTCGTGCGAACAAGGATGTATCACCAGCATCTGATGCCCTGACAGCGAAGGTAGAAGCCCACCGTGAAGCCATCCTGCCTCATGTACAAGCATGCCTCTACACAGGCTCCAAGACGCTTCAGAGCTTGGCTAGCTGTCTTAACGCAAAGGGACAGAAAACGTCTCGGGGAGGCGAGTGGAGCGCTACAACAGTTCGACGCTTGATGATTGCATTAGGACTATCATTTGACTGATGGTGCTTGGCACGGCTGTGTCTGAAGCGCCCTTGGGTTATTATGGAATTACGACGAATTCTCAATTGGCCCTATCCGTTTGGTTAAGTGCCTCCGGTATAAATCCGGGCAGAATCTAGTTGTCTGTAACCCCCCGCCATCATTATTTTCTGGCTGATAGTTTCAAGTGCCATCGAATGTGCATCCGGAAATTTTCGGCGGCTTGGAATATTTTCAGAACGATCCA
Source organism: Pseudomonas baetica (assembly GCF_002813455.1). Classification (NCBI taxonomy): domain Bacteria; kingdom Pseudomonadati; phylum Pseudomonadota; class Gammaproteobacteria; order Pseudomonadales; family Pseudomonadaceae; genus Pseudomonas; species Pseudomonas baetica. The sequence continues at coordinate 6,392,505 of NZ_PHHE01000001.1, forward strand.
GTTGTCATTACCCAGGTAGGTTGATTGGGCACATTGCCATCCCTGCTCTGGTAGAATGTCCTTTTTGCCTATTGAGGTAGCCATGAAGGCGAAGGGTATCTGGGGGATGGTGATTGCCGGGGTATTGGGCTTGGGTGCCTTGATCGGCCCGCCGTTAGCTGACTCGCTTGTGAAGGATGGAAAGCTCCCTGATTGGATATCAGGCAAGCTGACCGGGTTGTCGGAGTTTCTCTCGCAACAAATCCCGTTCCCCTTGTGGTTGATCATTCTAGGCGTCTTGCTTGCGTGTGCCCTGACAGTCGAATTTTATAAAGGCGCTGTTAAAACCGCTGATCACGCGGGAGACGTTGCCCGCTTGACAGAAGAGTGCGAGAAGCGTGACCAACGGTTTCTTCAAATGGAAGAATATAAATCCTCGCTCTTGGTGCAGCTTGCCGAGAAGACTCAAGCCCTAGAAGCTATGGAAGCCCTTGAAGCCCAAAGAGCATTGGACGTGCCGGAAGCGGTTCAGCATCATTTGTCTGCTATTGGGCTCAAGGTGATGGCAATCGTTGCAAGATGTACAGATAGAAATGTCAAACCAACCTTGTCTGCAATTGCCGCTGCAATACCTGTCGGGCACGTGGAAGCTCACGCCGCTATCGACGTTTTAATAGAAAACGGATTTTTGACTCGGATAGCTTCTGTTGGTGGTGCAAAATTTCAATTCACTCCCGCTGGTCGTGCATTCTACGTGATGCAAAACGAACAACAGGGATAGGCTTTCGACGCGCCAGCTAACTGGTTGTGTTGTCATGTTTGATGTGTGTCGTAAGCCATGTCATGTCATATTTTGTGTGTAAATTACACATGAACGTTGACGTGTCATGCGATGTGTCATATTCTCTGCTTCACACGCCAAGCAGATGGAAATATAGCAAGGCAATATCATAGCGCTTCACAACGCGGGGAATAGACATGACCAGTAGCACCAAACACATCAAAGTGCCTAGCTATCCAGAGCCTCAAGGTCTGGAATTCAAGGCTGGGCAGTCTTGGAACAAGCAACATGGTTACGTACAGACCGAAGCCGGGATGTGCGATGTGGAAGCTTTGAAAGCTGCTTACAATGCTGCTGGGCGCCCTGCACTACGTACATGGGTCAAAGAGCAGGCGGGGAAAGGTGTTGCAGTTCCGTCTTATCCAACGTGCATGTCATGGTTCAAGCTTGACGATGGAAAAGTTGTCGCAGGCTCGTTTGCCGTTGGTGCAAGCTCTAGCACTGCTTTCAGCTTCGCACAGGAGTTTGAAGCCAAGTTTGAAGCTGAAAAGAAAGCTGCGTATATCGAGTTCCTGCATGGCAAAGCAAACGATCTTCGTGCACAGCTTGCTGCTGTAGAGGGCGAGATTACCAAGCTGACAAGCGATCCCGTAGTAGAGGGTTGATGATGTTTTCCTACGTGTTCGCGATGTGTGTTGCATCCACTGGGGAGTGTCTCCAGTTGGCCAAACAAGGGAACGACTACCCAACGATGGCAGCGTGTACAGCCGCTCTGATGGAAGATGCTCGTACAATTCGCTTGAAAGATGACCTAGTGCCTGTGCTGGGGCCGTGCATGTCTTCTGATGCTGCACAGGTGATCTCTAGTCGGAATCCCCGCCACAAAGCAAAGTAGTCAGATAGGCCGCCTAGCGTGGCCTTTTTCATTTCCTGTTGTGGTCGCCGTACTGGTATCCCATGCGGGATGGTTCCTGTTCGCTTTGTCGCCTGTACACATCGCTCAACGTCCATTGCAAACGCCCGTGTTCCACCTTCAATGCAGCAAGCTCCTTTGAGCTATCCCGGTACATCACAATCAATCCAGCAATGTCACTGTGGGCTTTCCGTAGGCAAAGGCGAGTAGCGTCCAACTCTGCTTCCAGCAGCCGGTTGTAGTGTTGGAGCATTTCTACATGCGTGGGCTGGCCCAGTTCAAAGCCCATGTCGTCAACAAGCCCCTCAATTCATTCGTTTTTGATTTCAGTTACGCCAGCTACTAGATGTCCATCCAGTATCGTAGCTGGCGGGCTTCTTCAAGGCGTGAAGGATGGGCGGGAAGGGCCATACGCTGCCATCAGAAGCTGGCACTCTGGTAGCATCTGTCGGGACATTTGATTGAAGGTGGAGAAGGGAAGGGATGCAGATGGACAACGTAAAGCAGCGCTCCGGGTGGAAGTGGTTCAAATGGCTAGCGGCAGCGACACTCGTTCCCGTCTTGGGCATCCCCGCTACAAAACTGGCGGAGAGCTATTACGACGTTTCGCTTTTTAGCTCGATGTTTGTAGCAGTGGGGGTTTGGCTGAGCCAAACGATTCCGGTTCACCTGTGGCTGTTTTGGGTTGTGACAATCGTGTCAACGCTGCTGGGGGCGTTTGGTGTCTGGAGTTTTCTGGATCGGCGTCACCAAGTGGGGCTTGCTAAGGCAGAGCAGGAAAAGGCATTTGCGAGAGCGAGAGAGGCTATTGCGAAGCTGAAAACAGCCAATTCCGAGTTGGACGCCGCCAAGCTTGCACTGGGAGTGGCACGCACAGAATTGGATTCTGCTGGAATCGAACTGGATGCTGCCAACACGAAGATTGCAGAGCTGCAAAATCCGGCGTTGCCGCCTATGACAGAAGATCAAGACAAAGTGATCGCCGTTATCGCAACCTATGACAGCGAAGGCAAAGAGTGTTCGGCAAGTGAGTTCCCGAGTCGCATTGGGTTGAATCTGTTGGAAGCAGACGGGGCGATGGACGTGCTGGAGGCAAGGAAATTGATCGAATTCCAATACTACAATGGTCGTCGGTACGTCACGTTGACTGCCAAGGGGCGAGCATACGTCTTACATGCTGACTTTTGGATGCCGCCGATGCCCTCCTAGACAGGGATTGCTGTATCGATGACCAATAAAAGTAGAGGGTCATATAGAAAAAGGTTGCGATCAAGGCTTGATGGGCATGCAGGTTGGCGGCAAGCGTAAGTTGCGGGTGCCGGCACATCTTGGCTATGGCGAGCGAAGCATGGGCAAGATCCCGCCGAATTCGAATCTGGTCTTTGAGATCGAGTTGCTGGAGGTTTTGACGCGGGAGGATTGAGGCGAAATGTGTGTTTATTGAATGCTTTCAGGGCTCAGGGCAATGGATGTCGAACACATGATTTATCGCCCCGCCGAATGGTTGACCACCCGCCAGTCAACCGGTCGCCGGACGATTTCCGGTTTCCGGTTCGTTGTTGAAGTCCTCCAGCGAATTGTTGCATTCGCTGGAGAACGTCGAGATTTATCTCAGGGCTCACACGCCGTTTATCCTGGCAGATGTTGCCCATCTGCCACAGCGTCACAGCCTTACGCACTGCTAATACTGAACAACGGAATTCGCCCATTCAGGGAAGGGCGGTAGCGCCAGGTGAGCTGTGTCAGGTCGATGTCGTTGGCAAGGATTTGGTTGACGGTGGCCGCGGCAATACTCATCGCCAGGCTCTGTCCGGGACATTGATGCCGCCCGCTGCCAAAACTGAAACTGCGGCGATTCGGTCGTTCCAGCAGAAACCGGTCAGGTTGTTCATTCAATAAGGGATCGCGGTTGGCCGAGGCCAGCAGCACCAGTATCACATCGCCGGCCTCAACGCGGACACCGTCGATTTCGCAGGATTGCGCCGCAAAACGCCGGGTGTTCTGCACTGAAGGGTCGAAGCGCTGAACTTCAGCCAGCAGCGCGTCCATCGATGCATCGCGCAATGACGGCTGGCGTTGCAGTGCGATCAATGCATGACCAATCAGGCCGGCAGTGGCTTCATGGGTCTGCGAGCAGAGGCCGATCAGGTTGGCGATGAGGGTTTCCTCGTCGCCTGTAAACCGCTTCTGGATACCCCTCAGCAAAGCGCTTTCAGGCTCAGCGAGCAATTCAATGAAACAACCGCGCAACTGTTCCGCCGCCGCGTGGGCCGCCGCCAGTTGCAGGTCGTTGCTCAAGGGCGACAGGCACGCTACGAATTCTGCGGTCAACTCGCTGATCGCTCGGCCTTGCGCCGGAGTGAAGCCGAGCAACGCGGCGACCACGCACACCGGGCCGCGAAACATTGCCTTATATAAGCCGTGGGCATCTGCGCTGATCAGGCGCGCGGCCACCCGCGCGTTAACGGCGGCGACATCGATCAGTTCCAATTCGGGCTCGACCGCTGAGCGCGGGCAGCGCTGACGCTCACCGTCATTCATCCGCATCAACAGCCCGAACACCTTGCCCGCCGTACCCTCGGCAATTGCGTTGGGCACCGGTTCCTGTACCGGACGCACTCGACAATCGGCATGTGCCAACACCGCACACACCGCGCGGGCGCTGCTGGCGATCCACAATTTCAATCCGTGATGGAAGGTCAGCCCACCTTCGGCGCGCAATGTGGCGTAGTAGGGGTAGGGGTCGGCATGGGTCGCAGCAATGATGGGGTCCATGGTTCACAGCCTTGTCGGTGGGAAAGTCATGCGAGTATCTTCAGTCCAAGGCGGCGATGATTCGTCGGGGAGCGAAATGTGCACGCAGAAGATCAAGACATTGGCGTCTCGCAGGTGGCCGCCGCCATCGCGGAGCCAGCACGGACCAAAATGCTCTGCTCACTGATGGACGGCCACGCCCGCACCAGCACTGAACTGGCAGCCATTGCTGAAGTCAGCGCCTCCACTGCCAGCGCGCATCTGGCCAGGCTCAAGGATCTAGCGCTGGTGCGTGTGCATGTGCAGGGGCGCCATCGTTATCACAGCCTCGCCGACCAACGCGTGGCCCAGGCGCTGGAAGCCTTGATGGTGATCAGCCAAAGCGCCGCGCCCACCTTCAAACCGCACACGCCGGATCGCCTGCAATTCGCCCGCACTTGTTACGACCATATGGCCGGGACGCTGGCGGTGTTGCTGCACGATCGCCTGATCGAGGCGGGATGGCTGGTGCAGATTGACGAGCAGGCATATCGCTTGAGCGACAGTGGTGAGGCTTTGTTTGAGGGATTGGGGGTTGAGGTCGCGAGTTTGTCGACGCAGCGTCGGCGGTTCGCCTGCCCGTGCCTGGACTGGAGCATGCGCCGGCCGCATCTGGGTGGATCGCTGGGGGCCGCACTGTTGCAGACGGCGTTGAAGCGCAAGTGGGTAACGCAGGATCTGGACAGTCGGGCGTTGGGGGTGACTGAGCAGGGCCGTGTGCAGATGGAGGTGTGGTTTGGCATGAAGTTCTGAGAAACACAGGTTGGACGCTAGGCAGATACATACAAACGCCGCAATAATAATGTTGATTTTTCGAATATGGATCGTTTGGGTAAACAGGGAGTTGTTATGTATAAAAAGGCAATTGAGTTCGATAGGAATAACAAGTCGCGCATTTATCAGCTGATCATGCTGAAAGGTCATTGCCTCTTTGGTGACGATATGCTTGATTTGGATTTGCGGACGGAGCCGCGAGCCGAACCGCGAATGGGACACACCTTCTTTAGTGATATGTCGGGTGCGGTCGATGTGCTTTTATACTTTTTCATGAATGATGAAGTGACCAACTGCCTGCCAGAGCGCGGACCGCTTCAGGAACTCCTTGCTGAAGTAAAACAGGATAATTTTCAAGAAGAAGACGAACGACTGTTTCGAATGGCAATGGAAGGCATTAGAGAAATGTACGGCAATCGTGTTAATGACATGATCGGCAGGAGTTTTCTGGATTTTACAGTAAGCTCTTATTCAGTATTCGAGTTTTGGATGGCGAGGCTTTACGAGTTAATAAAGGAAACAGATGCTGCGCGGTATGAGAAGAAGGAGAAATATGTAATTCAGCAAATGCTCAACTACCAGAAGGCGGCAGGCGCAGGTGTGGAGCAGCAAGCACTAAGAAATATACTGGAAAAAGGCAGTCCTTATATGTCAGGGAAGGGAAAGGTTGACCATATTCTTTCCAGGATTTCAGAGAGCTCCGATGAGGCTGTCAGCGATAAAGCAGTTGTCGAATTTTACGGAGCGCTACGTAATACAGTGCATAACCTTGGGATCCACAAAGGCCATAAGGACTATAGCTTTTCGCTTGCCAGCGGAGACGTAACGCTCAATATTGGTGAGCCCTACAAGACAAGTAATTGGTCGACTTCGATTGAGTTGTGTTATCGGTTAATTGATATTTATAATTCTGCTGTGGTCGAGCTAAAGCAAGTTAACGAGCAGTGTTGTGTGATCTATAAAAAGTAGGTGAGGATATGTGTGTTCAATGCGAAGCTCGAGTGTCAAGTCTTTGGCGAGGTCTGGCGGTTGGTCAGGTTTTTATGACGCCCGATCACATAAATGGTAGGGAGTTTGAAGTTTCTCAAGTCAATCCAGACTCCATTGAAATTCCTCCCCAAGCAATTGCGATCAGTCAAGCTGCGTTTGTCGCAGCACTTGCTCATCTTTTTCATAATGCGCATGGAATTGAAAACCCATGTCTGGTGGGATCCAGCAATAGTGCCACCGACTCTGGTCCCCTATGTACCTCGTCGCGTCTGGAGAATAACGGTGTGCGCTGCATTAATTATATATTGCCTGTCTTGCAGCGCTGGGGCGTGGTAGGGATACATGGAGGGCGGAGTAACTCAACCTGGCTTTTAGCCGATTGATTTTCGGCAACCCAGCAGTTCGCTTTACGAAGCCTTGGTCCCCTATCCCTGATCCAACAGACAGGGTTTTATAGGCACTGCCGAAGGCTGCGATCTTTCGACCTTCGTCTTTACCGACGAAGGGCTATTCGAACGCTTGTCCCTGCGTTGTGAAGCGGATACTGTATGTACAACCAGTACAGAGCGTTCGCCATGCAAATCATCGACAAGCTCAGCATCCTCGCCGACGCCGCCAAATACGACGCGTCCTGCGCCAGCAGCGGGGCGCCCAAGCGCAGCTCCGAGGGCAAGAGCGGTCTGGGCTCGACTGACGGCATGGGCATTTGCCACAGCTATACGCCGGACGGGCGTTGTGTCTCGTTGTTGAAGGTTTTGCTGACCAATTTCTGTCTCTACGATTGCCAATACTGCGTCAACCGCCGTTCCAGCGACGTGCCGCGGGCACGGTTCACGCCTGAAGAAGTGGTCAGCCTGACCCTGGACTTCTACCGCCGAAACTGTGTCAGCGGGCTGTTTCTCAGCTCGGGGATCATCCGTTCGGCGGACTACACCATGGAGCAGCTGGTACGCGTGGCGAAGTTGCTGCGCGAAGAGCATGAGTTTCGTGGCTATATCCACCTCAAAACCATTCCCGAAGCCGATCCGGCCCTGATCGAAGAAGCGGGGCGATACGCCGATCGCTTGAGCGTGAACATCGAATTGCCCACCGATGCCAGCCTGCAAACCCTGGCGCCGGAGAAGCAGATCGGCTCGATCAAGCAGGCCATGAACACCATCTATACCGGTGTGCAAACGGTACTCAACGAACCTCGTTCGGCGAAGTTCGCCCCGGCCGGGCAGAGTACGCAGATGATTGTCGGCGCCGATGATACCGACGACAGCACGATTCTCCACAGCGCCCAGAGCCTGTACGGCAATTTCCGCCTGCGCCGGGTCTATTACTCGGCGTTCAGCCCGATCCCCGACAGCCCGAAAAGCGTACCGCTGGCCGCGCCGCCGCTGATGCGCGAACACCGCTTGTATCAGGCCGATTTCCTGTTGCGCAGTTACGGCTACAGTGCCGGTGAGCTGCTCAAGGGGCCGGGCAATCTGGCGCTGGATATCGACCCGAAACTGGCGTGGGCGCTGCAGAATCGCGAGGTCTTCCCGCTGGATCTGAACCGCGCCGAGCCCGCACTGATCGCCCGCATCCCCGGCATTGGCCTGCGCACCACCGAACGTCTGGTGGAACTGCGTCGGCAGCGGCGGATCCGCTACGAAGATGTCGCGCGCATGCGCTGCGTGCTGGCCAAGGCCAAGCCGTTCATTATCACCAGCGACTATCACCCGCAGCAGGCCGAGGTCACCAGCCACATGCTCTATCAGCAATTGCGCGACCGGCCGCAGCCGCAGCAAATGGGGTTGTGGGGATGATCAATCTGGATTGCGACGACCTGTTCGACACCTGGCGCCAGCAGGCGCGCTGGTTGCTGAGTCATGAGATCGATCCCAGTCTGGTGAGTTGGGCCGCGGAGGGTGTCGGCGACCTGTTTGCCAGCGATGTTTCGGTGCCCGAGGGCCAGGGACCGTTTCAGGCCCGCATCCCTCGCGCGCTGCTCGACACACTGGAGCAAGCCTCGCGTTATCGCGGCGATCAGCGCTGGAGTCTGCTGTACGAGGTGTTGTGGCGGGTCAGTCACGGCGACCGTACGGCGATGATGGCCGGGGACAAACTGGGCAGCGAGTTGCAACGTCGGATCAAGCAAGTGCACCGCGAAGCCCACCATTTGCATGCGTTCGTGCGTTTCATCGAACGGCCGAAAGATTTGCCGGGTCCACAATACGTGGCGTGGCACGAACCGGCTCACGACATTCTGCACAGCGCCAGTGAGCATTTCATCGGGCGGATGGGACAGCATCGCTGGTTGATCGCCACACCGCGTGACGGCGTCTATTACGACGGCGAACAACTGATACACCAGCGCCAATGCCCGGTGGAGTGGCAGCAACTGGCGCAGAACGTCGACGATCCCCATGGTGATCTGTGGCTGACCTATTACAGCCATATCTTCAATCCGGCGCGATTGAACGAGAAGGTCATGCAGGGGCATTTGCCGGTACGGTTCTGGAAGAATTTGCCGGAGGGAGAATTGATCCCCGGGCTGATTACCCAGGCGCGGATGGGCAAACAGCAGAATGGGCAGGCGAGCGGGATTGCCGGGCGCACCGGTAAACGCATCGCGTTGAAATGAAAGATCAAAAGATCGCTTTAAATAAAAAACCCCCACCGGTTTCCCGATGGGGGCTTTTGTGCATCAGCAGCCGTCAGATCAAACCTTGACGATCCAGCCCGCTGGCGCTTCGATGTCGCCGGTCTGCACACCGGTCAGCTCTTTGTAGAGCTTCTGGGTGACCGGGCCGACTTCGGTTTCGCTGTGGAACACGTGCAGGTGGTCGTTGTAGCTGATGCCGCCGATCGGGGTGATCACCGCAGCGGTACCGCAAGCACCGGCTTCCTTGAAGTCCGACAGCTTGTCGATCAGCACGTCGCCTTCAACCACTTCCAGGCCCAGACGCGATTTCGCCAGTTCGATCAGCGACAGACGGGTGATGCCCGGCAATACCGATGGCGAGTTCGGTGTGATGAACTTGTTGTCGTGGGTGATCCCGAAGAAGTTGGCCGAACCGACTTCCTCGATCTTGGTGTGGGTCATCGGGTCCAGGTAGATCGCGTCGGCGAAGTTGGCTTTCTTCGCTTTCGAGCCCGGCATCAGGCTGGCGGCGTAGTTGCCGCCGACCTTGGCTGCGCCGGTGCCTTGTGGGGCGGCGCGGTCGTAGCTGGAGATCTGGAAGTTGTGCGGGGTCAGGCCGCCCTTGAAGTAGGCGCCAACCGGAATGCAGAAAATCGAGAAGATGAACTCGGGTGCGGTGCGCACGCCGATGTTGTCACCCACGCCGATCACGAACGGGCGCAGGTACAGCGCGCCGCCAGTGCCATACGGCGGGATGAAGCGCTCGTTGGCACGAACCACTGCCTTACAGGCTTCGATGAACTGCTCGGTGTCGACGTTCGGCATCAGCAGACGCGCGCAGCTGCGTTGCATGCGCAGGGCATTCTGGTCCGGACGGAACAGGTTGATCGAGCCGTCCTTGCAACGATAGGCCTTCATGCCTTCGAAGCACTGCTGGCCATAGTGAAGGGCAGTCGAGCCTTCGCTGATGTGCAGCACGTTGTCTTCGGTCAGGGTGCCTTTGTCCCACTCGCCATCGCGAAAGTACGACAGATAGCGTTTGTCGGTCTTGATGTAGTCAAAACCCAGCTTGTCCCAATTGATGCTTTCGTTACCCATGACACCCTCTATCACTGAACAACCGTCGAAACGGTTCAAGGCTTCTGACGTTTTTTGGATGGGCACAACAATACTTCATTCTTGAGCGGTTTCGCAGCCGCAATTCACGCCTTTGATCGTTCCCACGCTCTGCGTGGGAATGCAGCCCGGGACGCTCTGCGTCCCAAGAGCCGAACGCGGAGCGTCCGATGAGACATTCCCACGCAGAGCGTGGGAACGATCAGGGTTGGGCAATCACAAGTGCAGTGCATGCCCCAGCGCACGCAACGCCGCTTCCTGCACCGCTTCACCCAAGGTCGGATGCGCATGAATGGTCCCGCCGATGTCTTCCAGCCGCGCGCCCATTTCCAGGCTTTGCGCGAACGCCGTGGACAACTCGGAAACCCCGACCCCCACCGCCTGCCAACCGACAATCAGATGATTGTCCCGACGAGCGACCACGCGCACGAAGCCGCTTTTGGACTCCAGCGTCATCGCCCGGCCATTGGCGGCGAACGGGAAGCTGGAGACGATGCAGTCCAGCCCGGCAGCCTTGGCCTCGTCCGGTGTCTTGCCGACCACCACCAGTTCCGGGTCGGTGAAGCACACGGCAGCGATGGCGGTCGGATTGAATTCGCGATTTTTGCCGCTGATCAACTCGGCGACCATTTCACCCTGGGCCATGGCACGGTGAGCCAGCATCGGCTCGCCGCTCAAGTCGCCGATGGCGTAGACGTTGCGCATGCTGGTCTGGCAGCGGCTGTCGATCTTGATCGCCGAACCGCTCATCTCAAGATTCAGCGCTTCGAGGTTCCAGCCTTGGGTATTGGGTTTGCGACCCACGGCCACCAGCACCTGATCGGTTTCCAGATTCAGGGTGTCGCCGTTCGGGTCGCGCACTTGCAATCTGCCGTCGAAGCCCAGGACGCTGTGCTTGAGGTACAACTTCACGCCGAGTTGCTTCAGCGCGTCGTGCACCGGTTGTGTCAGCTCAGCGTCATAGGCCGGCAGGATGCGATCCTGCGCCTCGACCACACTGACTTCGGCGCCAAGCTTGCGATAAGCAATGCCCAGCTCCAGACCGATGTAACCACCGCCCACCACGACCAGACGTTTGGGCACTGACTTCGGCGCCAATGCTTCGGTGGAAGAGATGATCGGGCCGCCAATCGGCAGGATTGGCAAGTTGACGCTGGTTGAACCGGTGGCGAGCACCAAGTGTTCGCACTGGATGCGCGTGTCGCCGACTTCCACGGTTTTGCCATCGATAACCTTGGCCCAACCAGTGATGACCTGAACCTTGTTCTTCTTGAGCAGTGCGGCGACGCCGGTGGTCAGGCGATCAACGATGCCGTCCTTCCACTCAACGCTTTTGCTGATGTCCAGCGTCGGCGCCGAAACACTGATGCCCAGTGCCGAATGCTGGTTGTGATGCTGTGTCTGGTGAAACTGCTCGGCCACATGAATCAGTGCTTTCGACGGAATGCAGCCGATGTTCAGGCACGTGCCGCCCAGCGATTGGCCTTCGACCAGAATGGTCGGTATGCCCAGTTGCCCGGCGCGAATGGCCGTGACGTAACCGCCGGGGCCGCCGCCGATGATCAGCAGCGTGGTGTTCAAAGTCGACATCACTTACTCCACAAACAGAGTGGCAGGTTGTTCGATCAGGCCACGAATGGCCTGGATGAAGAGTGCCGCGTCCATGCCGTCGACCACGCGGTGATCGAACGAGCTGGAGAGGTTCATCATCTTGCGGATCACCACCTGGCCTTTGACCACCATTGGCCGTTCGACGATTTTGTTGACGCCGACGATCGCCACTTCCGGCAGGTTCAGCACCGGTGTGCTGACAATGCCGCCCAGCGCACCGAGGCTGGTCAGGGTAATGGTCGAGCCTGACAGTTCATCGCGGCTGGCCTTGCCATTGCGCGCGGCATTGGCCAGGCGTGAGATCTCGGCGGCGCTGTCCCACAAGCTGCGGGCTTCGGCGTGACGCACCACTGGCACCATCAAACCAACATCGCTTTGCGTGGCAACACCGACATGCACCGCGCCAAGGCGAGTGATGACCTGGGCTTCGTCGTCGTAACGGGCGTTCATCTGCGGGAAGTCGCGCAGGGCGACGACCAGTGCGCGGACGAGGAACGGCAGCAACGTCAACTTGCCACGGCTGGCGCCGTGTTTTTCATTCAGGTGCGCACGCAGTTCTTCAATCGCGGTGACGTCGATTTCCTCGACATAACTGAAGTGCGCGGCACGCTGGGTGGCGTCCTGCATGCGCTGGGCGATCTTGCGGCGCATGCCGATCACTTGAATCTGTTCTTCGTCGTTACGCTGGGCGTAAGCGGCGGATGCAGGCGCCGAGGCGTTGGACTGACCTTGCGCCAGATAGGCCTCGAGGTCATCGTGCAACACGCGACCGGCCGGGCCGGAGCCGCGTACCAGACGTAATTGAATGCCCAGATCCAGCGCATGTTTGCGCACGGCCGGGGAGGCCAGTGGTCGTTCATCCGCTTCGCGGGCAACCATCGGACCCTGGCAAACAGCAGCCGGACGCGGTGCGGCGGCTGCGGCAGGTTTGCTCTCTACGACCGCTTCGACTTTCGGCGCAACAGGCTCTTTTGCAGCTACAGGAGCCGACTCTTTCAGATTGCCCGCACCTTCCACTTCAATGCTGATCAGCACACTGCCGACCGCCATCACTTCACCCGGCTGACCGCCGAGGGCAATGACCTTGCCATGAACCGGCGACGGAATATCGACCATCGCCTTGTCGGTCATCACGTCCGCCAGCACCTGATCTTCAACGACCAGATCACCGACCTTGACGTGCCACTGCGACAGTTCTACTTCTGCGATGCCTTCGCCGATGTCCGGCATCTTGATAACGTGCGTGCCCATTCAGACCTCCATGACCCGTTTCAACGCCGCGCCCACTCGGGACGGGCCTGGGAAATACGCCCACTCTTGCGCGTGCGGGTAGGGGGTATCCCAACCAGTGACGCGTTCGATTGGCGCTTCCAGGTGATGGAAGCAGTGCTCTTGCACCAGCGACACCAGTTCGGCGCCGAAACCACAGGTACGGGTGGCTTCGTGGACCACCACGCAGCGGCCGGTTTTCTTCACGGATTTGACGATGGTTTCCAGATCCAGCGGCCACAGGCTGCGCAGGTCGATGACTTCGGCGTCGACGCCACTTTCTTCAGCGGCAACTTGCGAGACATACACGGTGGTGCCGTAGGTCAGTACGGTGACGTCCTTGCCCGGACGGGTGATCGCGGCAACGTCCAGCGGCACGGTGTAGTAACCGTCCGGGACCTGGGCTTGCGGGTGTTTCGACCACGGCGTTACCGGGCGGTCGTGGTGGCCGTCGAACGGGCCGTTGTACAGGCGTTTCGGTTCCAGAAAGATCACCGGATCATCGTTTTCGATGGAGGCGATCAACAGGCCTTTGGCGTCATACGGGTTGGACGGCATGACCGTGCGCAAACCGCAGACCTGGGTGAACATCGCCTCGATGCTCTGGCTGTGAGTCTGGCCACCGTAGATGCCGCCGCCGCAAGGCATGCGCAGGGTCATCGGTGCGGTGAACTCGCCGGCCGAGCGATAGCGCAGGCGCGCGGCTTCGGAAATGATCTGGTCGGACGCCGGGTAGACGTAGTCGGCGAACTGGATTTCAGCCACCGGGCGCAGACCGTAAGCGCCCATGCCGACGGCGACACCGACGATGCCGCTTTCCGAAATTGGTGCGTCGAACACCCGCGAGGCGCCGTATTTGGTCTGCAGGCCTTCGGTGCAACGGAACACGCCGCCGAAGTAGCCGACGTCCTGACCGAACACCACGACGTTGTCGTCACGTTCAAGCATCACATCCATGGCCGAGCGCAGGGCCTGGATCATGGTCATGGTGGTCGTGGTCATGGCGGTTTCCAACTGAATATTGTTGTTGTGATCGTTCATGTCAGATCCCCAACTGCTGACGCTGGCGCTTCAAGTGCTCCGGCATCTCTTTGTAGACGTCTTCGAACATGGTCGCGGCGCTCGGAATCTGGCCGCCGGCGAGGGTGCCGTATTGTTCGGCCTGTTTCTGTGCGGCAATCACTTCGGCTTCAAGCTCGGCGCTGACGGCGGCGTGCTCTTCTTCCGACCAGTGGCCGACCTTGATCAGGTGCTGTTTCAGGCGGGCAATCGGGTCGCCCAGCGGGAAGTGGCTCCAGTCATCGGCAGGACGGTATTTCGACGGATCGTCAGAGGTGGAGTGCGGGCCGGCGCGGTAGGTGACCCATTCGATCATGGTCGGGCCGAGGTTGCGGCGGGCGCGTTCGGCAGCCCAGGCGGAAGCGGCGTACACAGCGTAGAAATCGTTGCCATCGACGCGCAGCGAGGCGATGCCGCAACCGACGCCGCGTCCGGCGAAAGTGGTGGCTTCACCACCGGCAATCGCCTGGAAGGTGGAAATTGCCCACTGATTGTTGACCACGTTGAGGATCACCGGCGCCCGGTAAACGTGAGCGAAGGTGAGGGCCGTGTGGAAGTCCGATTCGGCGGTGGCGCCGTCGCCGATCCACGCCGAGGCGATTTTCGTGTCGCCCTTGATCGCTGAAGCCATGCCCCAGCCAACCGCTTGAATGAACTGGGTGGCGAGGTTGCCGGAAATGGTGAAGAAACCGGCTTCCTTGACCGAGTACATGATCGGCAGCTGACGGCCCTTGAGCGGATCGCGCTCGTTGGACAGCAGTTGGCAGATCAGGTCGACCAGCGGCACTTCGCGGGCCATGAGGATGCTTTGCTGACGGTAGGTCGGGAAGCACATGTCGTCGATGTTCAACGCCAGAGCCTGGGCGCTGCCGATGGCTTCTTCGCCAAGGCTTTGCATGTAGAACGACATTTTTTTCTGACGCTGGGCAACCACCATGCGGTTGTCGTAGATCCGCGTCTTGAGCATGGCGCGCATGCCTTTGCGGAGGATCTCGACCGGGACGTTCTCGGCCCACGGACCGAGGGCATTGCCTTGGTCGTCGAGCACGCGGATCAGGCCACGGGCGAGGTCGGCGGTGTCGGCGGGTTCTACGTCGATGGAAGGTTTGCGCACCGTACCGGCATCGGTCAGATGCAGGTAGGAAAAATCGGTTTTGCAGCCTGGGCGGCCCGAGGGTTCAGGGACGTGCAGACGCAGCGGTTCATACGCTTGGGTCATGGCTTCTACGCTCGATCTTGTGAATTTCTTGTAGTGAGCTGGCAGTCATTCTTCGGTAGAAGAAATCTTGTCCTACAACAATCATAGGCCCGGGCAAGAAGAATATTTATCTCTGTTTCGTTGCGCTGGCGATCATTTGCAGATAGAAATTCTGCATAAACATAAAAAACAGGTGGTTTTGTCTCATGCGCAAACTGGACCGTACCGATATCGGCATTCTCAACAGCCTTCAGGAGAACGCGCGCATCACCAACGCCGACCTCGCACGCTCGGTAAATCTGTCGCCGACGCCGTGCTTCAACCGGGTCAAGGCGATGGAAGAATTAGGGCTGATTCGCGAGCAGGTAACGTTGCTGGATGCCGATTTGCTGGGCTTGCATGTGAACGTGTTTATTCACGTCAGCCTGGAAAAGCAGGTGGAAGAGGCCCTGCAACATTTCGAGGAAGCGATTTCCGACCGCCCCGAGGTGATGGAGTGCTACCTGATGGCCGGTGACCCGGACTATCTGATCCGGGTGCTGGTGCCGACGATTCAGTCGCTGGAGCGATTCATGATGGACTTCCTGACCAAAGTGCCGGGGGTGGCGAATATCCGGTCGAGCTTTGCGCTCAAGCAGGTGCGGTATAAGACAGCGTTGCCGTTGCCGGCGAATGGGTTGACGCTGGGGGCGTGAAGATCAAAAAAACGCAGCCTGCGGCAGCTCCTGCATTGGATTCGCATTTCTCCTGTAGGAGCTGCCGCAGGCTGCGATCTTTTGACGTTAAAGCTTATTGATCGGAATCTTCAGATACACCACGCCATTGTCCTCAGCCGCCGGAAAATTCCCCGCCCGCACGTTCACCTGTATCGCCGGCAACAACAATGTCGGCATGCCCAACCCGGCATCACGCTTCGTGCGCATTTCGACGAACGCGGCTTCATCGATGCCGTCATGCACGTGAATGTTACTTTTGCGCTGCTCACCGACAGTGGTCTGGCACTGCGGTTCTCGACCCTGCGGCGGGTAATCGTGGCACACGTAGAGTTTCACGCCGGCCGGGAAGGCCAGCAGTTTCTTGATCGAGTTGAACAGTTGATGAGCGTTGCCACCGGGGAAGTCGCAGCGCGCGGTGCCGACGTCGGGCATGAACAGCGTGTCGCCGACCAGGATCTGTTCGCCGTCGATCAAATAGGCCATGTCCGCCGGGGTGTGGCCAGGCACGTGCAGTGCGGTGGCGTTGAGATTGCCGATCTGGAATGACTCGTTCGGCGCGAACAGGTGATCGAACTGCGAGCCATCAACACAGAATTCCGGCTCCAGATTGAACAGCGCCTTGAACACGTTTTGCACTTTGCTGATCGACTCGCCAATGGCGATCTTGCCGCCCAGCTCCCGGCGCAGATACGGCGCGGCGGACAAGTGGTCGGCGTGGGCGTGGGTTTCCAGCAGCCATTGCACTTGCAGGTGATGCGCGCGGACGAAGGCGATGAGCTTGTCCGCCTGGGCGGTGCAGGTACGCCCGGCGGCGCCATCGTAATCGAGCACCGGGTCGATGATCGCGCATTGTCCGCCGTTGGCCTCGTAGACCACATAGCTGTAGGTCGAGGAGGCGGGGTCGAGGAAAGCTTCAATCAGCGCGGGCATGGACGTGGACCTGTACGGGAGGACGAAAAGTCAGTCGGGGTTGCAACACTTTATGTAAAAACATAATGTTCGCAGCTTAAGTGACGTTGAAGGCATCATGCAAATGCAATCCAGTCTGACCGAGTGTGAAGTCGCGCAATTGCGCGCGTCGGCGTCAAAGGCCTGTGCGCTGCTCAAGGCGATGGCCAATGAGGACCGTTTGTTGATCCTGTGCCAGTTGACCCAAGGCGAGCGCAACGTCGGCGAGCTTGAAAAAATGACCGGTGTGCGCCAGCCGACGCTGTCTCAGCAGTTGGGCATCCTGCGCGATGAAGGGCTTGTCGCGACACGTCGTGAAGGCAAGTACATTTTTTACGGCCTTGCCAGCCCTGAAGTCATCCAGGTGATGAAAACCCTCTCCGGCTTGTATTGCGGCGCGGTGCTGAAAAGCCTCGGTCACCCATAAATACCTGCCAGAACACATCAACCCTGTGGGAGCGAGCCTGCTCGCGAAAGCGGCGGTTCAGTCAATACTTTACTCGACTGATAGTCCGCCTTCGCGAGCAGGCTCGCTCCCACATTGGGATTTGTGTGATGGCCGAAAATCCTTGCGTGCAGCCATAAGGAACAAGCAATGAACGATCAACACTGGGGCCCATCCATCAGTGCAGATATCGTGGTCATCGGCGGCGGCACTGCCGGCATTGGCTTCGTCGCCAGTCTGCTCAAGCGCGATCCGCACTTGAACATTACCGTGATCGAACCGAGCGACAAGCACTATTACCAACCTGCCTGGACGCTGGTCGGGGGTGGCGCTTACGACGTCAAAGACACCGTAAGACCGATGAGCAAAGTGATGCCGCGTCAGGCAACTTGGGTTCAGGCAGCGGTTACGAGTATTGATCCCGACAATCGCCAACTCACCCTCAACGATCAGCGCACCGTCAGCTACCAAAACCTGATCGTCTGCCCCGGCCTGCGTCTGGCCTGGGAAAAAATCGAAGGCTTGCAGGAAAGCCTCGGCCAGCACGGTGTGACCTCCAACTACAGCTATCAGCACGCGCAGTACACCTGGGATCAGGTGCAGAAACTGCGCGGCGGCAAGGCACTGTTCACTCAACCGGCAATGCCGATCAAATGCGCCGGGGCACCGCAAAAGGCGTTGTATCTGTCCTGTGATTACTGGCGCAAAAGCGGCGTGCTGAACAAGGTCGAAGTCGAGTTCAACCTCGCTGGCGCCGCGCTGTTCGGTGTGGCGACATTCGTCCCGCCGCTGATGAAGTACATCGAGAAGTACAACGCGCGGTTGGCGTTCAACGCGAATCTGCTCAAGGTCGACGGCCCGGCGAAAACCGCGTGGTTCGAGGTCAGGGACGCCGACGGCAACGTCGGCCAACAGGCGAAAACCTTTGACCTGCTGCACGTCGTGCCGCCGCAGGTTTCGCCGGATTTCATCGCGCAAAGCCCTCTGGCGGACGCCGGCGGCTGGTGCGAAGTCAATCCGCACAGCCTGCAACATCCGCGCTACCCCGAGGTGTTCGCGCTCGGCGATATCTGCGGCACCAGCAACGCGAAAACCGCGGCGGCCGTGCGCAAGCAGGTCGTCGTGGTCGCGGAAAACCTGTTGGCCTTGCGCAAACAACAGCCGCTGCCGCTGAAGTACGACGGCTACGGTTCCTGCCCGCTGACGGTGGAGAAGGGCAAAGTGATCCTCGCCGAGTTCGGCTACGCCGGCAAATTGCTGCCGACCTTTGCACTGGACCCGACCGTGCCGCGTCGTTCGGCCTGGTGGCTCAAGGCAACATTGCTGCCGTGGTTCTACTGGAACGGCATGCTCAAGGGCCGCGAGTGGCTGACCGGTTTGTCGAAGGTTGACTGAGTACTCCCTATGTTGCTGGCAAGTCTGTTTGGCGTAGTGATGGGGCTGGTTCTCGGGCTGACCGGGGCCGGCGGCGGGATTCTCGCGGTACCGGCGCTGGTGCTCGGGCTCGGCTGGACGATGACCCAGGCGGCGCCGGTGGCGTTGTTTGCCGTCGGCAGTGCGGCGGCGGTCGGCGCTATCGATGGCTTGCGTCATGGTCTGGTGCGTTACCGCGCGGCGCTGTTGATTGCCGCACTGGGCGCGGTGTTTTCGCCGCTGGGGATCTACTTCGCGCATCAGTTGCCGGAGAAGATCCTGATGATCCTGTTCAGTCTGCTGATGGTCATGGTTGCCTGGCGCATGCTGCGTCGCGAGCGTCAGGAAGCAGGGCCGAGCGATCACGGTCACGGCAGTTGGGGGCAGAAGAACTGCATGCTCGATGCAGAGACCGGGCGCTTCGACTGGACCGCCAAATGCACCGCGACGCTCGCGGCGTTGGGGGCGGTCACCGGGGTGGTGTCCGGGTTGCTGGGTGTGGGGGGCGGCTTCCTGATCGTGCCGGCGTTCAAGCAACTGACCGACGTGCAGATGCGCGGCATCGTTGCCACGTCGTTGATGGTGATCAGCCTGATTTCGGCGATCGGGGTGATCGGCGCGTTTCATGCCGGAGTGCGGATCGACAGCCTTGGTGCGGCGTTCATCGTCGCCAGCATCGTGGGGATGATCATCGGTCGCAAGCTTTGTGCGCGGGTGCCGGCGCGGGCGTTGCAGGTGGGGTTTGCCAGCGTGTGTCTGGTGGTGGCGGGGTATATGTTGTTGCGGGCGTGAGGTAAACCTTGTGGTGAGGGAGCCTGCTCCCTCACCACAATTACAGCGTTACAACACCAAATGCGGCAACCACAGCGAAATCGCCGGAACGTAGGTCACCAGCATCAACACCAGAAACAGCACGGCATAGAACGGCAGCAGCGCCTTCACCGTGCTTTCGATGCTGACCTTGCCCACCGCCGAACCGACAAACAGCACCGCACCTACCGGCGGTGTTATCAGCCCGATCCCCAGGTTGACCAGCATGATCATGCCGAACTGCACCGGATCGACGCCGATGCCGAGAATCACCGGCATCAGGATCGGCGTGAGGATCAGGATCAGCGGCGCCATGTCCATCACCGTGCCGAGCAACAAGAGCATGACGTTGATGCACATCAGGATCACATAACGGTTGTCCGACAGGGTCAGGAACAGCGTGGTGATTTTCGCCGGGATCTGCATCAGGGTCATGATGTAGCCGAAGCTGGCGGCGAAGCCGATCAGGATCATCACGATCGAAATCGTCCGCACCGTGCGGTGCATCAGTTTCGGCAGTTCGCTCCATTTGTAGTCGCGATAGATGAACATGGTGACGAAGAATGCCCAGAGCACGGCGATGGCCGCCGACTCGGTTGCAGTAAAGATCCCCGAAAGAATGCCGCCGAGGATGATCACCATCGCCATCAGCCCCCACAACGCTTCGCCGCAGATCTTCAGGGCCTCACGCAGCGGGATGACTTCGCCTTTGGGGTAGTCGCGTTTGCGCGCGAAGATCAGGCACAACACCATCAGGCACGCGCTCATCAGCAGGCCCGGCACCACGCCGGCCATGAACAGCGAGGCGATGGACACCGTACCGCCAGCCGCCAGCGAATAGAGCACCGAGTTGTGGCTCGGCGGCGTGAGCAACGCCTGCACCGAACCGCTGACGGTCACCGCCGTGGAGAAATCCCGTGGATAGCCTTTGCGCTCCATTTCCGGAATCAGCACCGAACCCACCGACGCAGTATCGGCTACGGAGGATCCGGAAATCGCTCCGAAAAACGTCGACGCCATGATGTTGACCAGCGACAAGCCGCCCCGCACGAAACCCACCAGCACACCGGCGAACGCCACCAGCCTGCGTGACATGCCGCCTTCGGCCATGATCGCCCCGGCGAGGACGAAGAACGGAATCGCCAGCAACGAGAATTTGTTCACCCCGCCCGCGACCTGAATCATCAGCGCCTGGAACGGAATGTCGATCCACCAGGCACCGATCAAAGCCGATAGCCCGAGAGCGTAAGCGACCGGCATGCCGATCAGGATCAGTGCGATAAAACTGCCCAGCAGAATCAATGCGTCCATCAGGCAGCCCCTTCGTTTTCTTCAACCAGGTCGAAGCGCACCACGCGACGGTTGCTCTGGTCACCGAGAATGAGTTTTTCCAACACGAAGACCAGCGTCAGCGCGCCGCCAATCGGGATCGGCATGTAGGTGATGCCCACGCGCAAAGTCGGCAGGGCGCTCATGAACTGGTTCCAGGTCGACAGGCAGAGCTTGGTGCCCCAGATCGTCATGAACAGGCAGATGGTTGCCATCAGCAGTTGCGAAACAATGCTCATGGTTCTACGCATGTTCGGTTGCAAGCGGTCGGTAACCATCGCCACGGCCATGTGCGCGCCGGCACGATAACTGGCAGCGGCGCCGATAAAGGTGAACACCATCATCAACAGGATGGCGGTGGGCTCCGGCCAGCTCGAGCCGGTGCCGAGGGCGTAACGGGCAAAAACACCCCAGGGAATAATCAGGGCGATGGCCAGAACGGACAGGCCGGCGACCCAGATGCAAGCCATGTAGATCCGGTCATTGATGCGCAACAGCAAATTCTTCATCGGGTTCCACCGTAACCGGGCCGCGCGGACGTCGAGTGACGCCAGCGCTGCCGGGCCTTTCATTGAGGGCTGGGGGGGTTACTGCACGGCTTCGATGCGCTTGATCAGGTCGGCGTAAGGCGCGCCGTACTTCTCGCGAACCGAGGCGGTGGCCTCGTAGAAGGGTTTCTTGTCGACGGTGATGAACTCGACGCCGGCGGCCTTGAGTTTTTCTTCACTGCTGGCGGATTTCGCATCCCACAGTGCGCGCTCTTCAAGCTGGGCAGCCTTGGCGGCTTTCTTCACCAGCGTCTGCTGGTCGGGGGTGAGTTTTTCCCAAGTGATCTTCGACATCACGATCGGCTCGGGCAGGATCAGGTGCCCGGTCAGGCTGTAGAACTTGGCGTTCTGGTAGTGGTTGTGTTCGAGCAGGGTCGGCGGGTTGTTCTCCGCGCCGTCGATCACCCCGGTTTGCAGGGCGCTGAAGATTTCGCCGGTGTCCATGGCGATGCCGTTGCCGCCCATGGCGTTGATGGTCTCGATGAACATCGGGTTGCCTTGCACGCGGATCTTCATGCCCTTGAGGTCTTCGAGTTTGCGCACTGGTTTTTTGGTGTAGATGTTGCGCGTACCACCGTCCATCCACGCCAAGGCCACCAGGCCGAATTCAGAGTTAGTGATCCGGTCGAGAATCGCATCGCCGACTTCGCCATCGATCACCGCGCGCATGTGCGCCTGGTCGCGGAAGATGAATGGCATGTTGAATACGTTCACGTCCGGCACCACGGGGCCGACGATACCCAGGCTGACACGGGTCATCTGGATTGCGCCGACCTGTGCCTGTTCAATCACCTCTTTTTCCGAGCCGAGCACGCCTCCGGGGAAATACTTGAAGGTGAGATCGCCATTGGTTTCCTTGGTCAGGGCTTTGCCCATGCTTTGCTCGGCAACCACCGTCGGATAACCCGCGGGATGGATGTCGGCGAATTTGATTTCCAGCGCCTGAGCGGCACTGCTGAGGGTCAACGCGAGGGGCAAAGCGGCGGCGAGCAACGTGCGTTTGAAGTCCATGGGGGTGTCTCCAGTCTTGTTATTGTTGTGTTCAAGGCACAGCGATGTAGCAGAGGCGGGTTAAAGCAAATCATCGAAAAGCGGTTCCGGCATACCTTTGACCCCGGTGTTCAAAGCGAACACGCCGCCGGCCAGGGACTGCGGATCGTGGTCATCGCCGGGTCGAATCGAGGCGACGAACAGGGTGTCCATTGCACTGCCGCCGAAGGCGCACATGGTCGGTTTTTTCACCGGCACCGCCAGTGAGTAATCGAGACGTCCGTCGGGGGTGAAGCGGTGGATGAGACCGGCATCGTTGGCGCAGATCCAGTAGCAACCGTCGGCATCCACGGCGGCGCCGTCAGGGCGACCGCTGTAGTGATTCATGTCGACGAATATGCGGCGGTTCGACGGCGTGCCGCTGGCGGTGTCGTAGTCGAACGCCCAGATCAGTTGCACGTTGGGGTGCGAGTCGGACAGGTACATCGTCTTGCCGTCGGGACTGAAGCCCAGGCCGTTGGGCACGATGAAACCATCGAGTTGCGCTTCAATCGCACCCGACTGCCCCGCGCTGTAGCGATAGAGCCGACCTTCGGGCGCATTCAGGCCCATGTTCAGCACCATGCTGCCGGCCCAGAACCGGCCCTGACGGTCGCAGCGGCCATCGTTGAGGCGCATGTCGTCGCGACTGTGCTCAACCGGTGCGAGCCGTTCGGTATCGAGGCTGCCATCGTTGTGCGGATGCAGATGGTAGAAACCGCTTTCCATGCCGGCGATCCAGCCACCACGGCTGTGGCGGGCAATGCAGGCGAGCATCTCGGGAGCTTTCCAGGCGTGGACATGGCCGCTGTCGGCGCTCCAGCGTTGCAGGCCGCCATTGGGAATATCCACCCAATACAGGGCGTTTTCCTGGGCGACCCAGACCGGGCTCTCACCGACCGCGTTGCGGGCGTCGACGATCAATTCGGCTTGCATACTCATTCCCTTGGTTTTTATTGGAGGGGGATCAAGTGGACAACGCTGGGCTCAGTCGCCGAACGGACCGGCCGCGACGAACGCGCCGCCCTGATAGATCCGCGCCGGGTCATCCGCCGCTGGCATCGGCTGCGCTTCGACCTTGTCGCGGAACACTTCGGAACTGTCTTTGGCTTCGAAACCCAGGTGGCAGGCCAAGCGGTTGTCCCACCACACATCCTTGTTGTCGGACATGCCATACACCACGGTGTGGCCGACGTTCGGGGTATAAAGCGAGTGTTCGAGCAGTTGGGTGAGGTCGTCGAAGCTCAGCCAGGTGTGCATCATTCGGCGGTTCTGCGGTTCGGGAAACGAGGAGCCGATGCGGATGCTGACGGTCTCGATGCCGTAGCGATCGAAATAGAAACTGGCCATGTCTTCGCCGTAGGACTTGGACAAACCGTAGTAACCGTCGGGGCGGCGGGCGGAGCTGGCGTCGAGTTGTTCGTCCTGCTTGTAGAAACCGATGACGTGATTGGAACTGGCGAAGATCACCCGTTTCACACCATGCCGCCGTGCTGCCTCATAAATGTGGAAGACGCCGCAGATGTTGGCGCCGAGGATTTCTTCGAACGGCCTTTCAACGGACACTCCGCCGAAATGCAGGATGGCATCGACGCCTTCGACCAGTTGATGCACGGCATGCTTGTCGGCGAGGTCGCAGACGACGATTTCTTCGCGATCATCGATGGCCGGGGTGAGGGCGGCGATGTCTGAAAGACGCAGCACATTGGCGTAGGGGCGCAGGCGTTCGCGCAGCACTTTGCCCAGGCCACCGGCGGCACCGGTAAGCAGCAGCCGATTAAACGGCGCGCGGGGGGTAGAGGTAGACGTCATGGCAATCCCTTACACGTATTGTTTTTAGGGTTGTTGTAGGTTGTCGTATGACTGCGCTGAAGTATCGGTAGGGTTTCCGGATATTGTCAACGCGACTTTTGGTGTAAATGACGGAAGGGGCTCATTCACTTTTCAATCACCACGAACTCCTTCGTCGCAATGCAATCTCCTTGTGGGAGCGAGCCTGCTCGCGAAAGCGCTGTGTCAATTAACATCAATGTTGAATTTGCCGCTGCCATCGCTGGCTTGCCAGCGATGAGGCCGGTCCAGGCAACTCTTGCATCGACTGACACGCCGCCTTCGCGAGCAGGCTCGCTCCCACAGGTATCAGCGTTGTTTTCAATTACCGCATTCACCACAAAATCCTGTGGGAGCTGGCTTGCCAGCGATGAGGCCGATCCAGGCAACTCTTGCATCGACTGACGCGCCGCCTTCGCGAGCAGGCTCGCTCCCACAGGTATCAGCGTTGTTTTCAATTACCGCATTCACCACAAAATCCTGTGGGAGCTGGCTTGCCAGCGATGAGGCTGATCCAGGCATCTCTTGCATCGACTGACACGCCGCCTTCGCGAGCAGGCTCGCTCCCACAGGGTAAAGAGAGATCTGCTTACAACAACGAAATCGGATAGCTGATAAAGATCCGGTTCTCATCGAATTCGTTGGTGCTGAAGTCCCGGCGAATCGTTGCATTGCGCCATTTCACATTGAGGTTTTTCAACGGCCCACTTTGTACGGTGTAGGCCAGCTCGGATTCGCGGCCCCATTCCTTGCCATCGGTGATGGTTGCGGTGTGGACGTTATCGCCGCTGATGTAGCGGTTCATCATCGTCAGTCCGGGGATGCCGAGGGCGACGAAGTTGTAGTCATGACGCACCTGCCAGGAGCGCTCCTTGGCGTTGTCATAACTGGCGTTGTAGCTGTCGTTGGCCAGGGTGCCGCCGCTGGTGCCGTTGACCCGCATCCACGCGTCGTCACCGCCGAGTTTCTGCAGGCCGACATAAAAGGTGTTGCCGCCGTACCTGGCCGAGAGCATGGCAAACGCGGTCTTGTTGTCGAGGTCGCCGGCATGGGCGCTGCCGTCTTCCTTGCCGGTGAAGAAACCGAGGTTGGCGCCCAGGGTCCAGTCGCCCAGCGGTTGACTATGGCTGAGGTTGAAGTACTGCTGCTGGTAGATGTCAGTGAGTTCGGCGTACCACACGCCGACCATCGTGCGCTTGTCGTTGAAGGTGTATTCGCCGCCGCCGAAGTTGAAACGATCCGAGGTAAACGCACCGCGGCCGTTCATCGACATGTCTTCCATGCTCGCGTCGTTGCGCGGGCTATTACCGCGGAACTGGCCGCCATAGAGGCTCAGGCCGTTGATCTCGGTGGAGGTAATCTGCCCGCCGCGAAAAGTCTGGGGCAGGGAGCGACCATCGTCCGAGCGCAGAATCGGCAGCACCGGCATCCATTCGCCGACTTTCAATTCTGTCTTGGACACTTTGGCTTTCAGCGCCACACCCATGCGTCCGAAATTGTCAGCCGGCCGCCCGTCATCGTGGATCGGCAGCAATTGCGTGCCACCGGTGCCTTTGCCGCCATCGAGCTTCTGCGAGTACAGCCCCAGGATGTCCAGGCCGAAGCCGACGGTGCCTTGGGTGAAACCCGACTTGGCGTCGAGAATAAAGCTTTGCGTCCACTCTTCGGCTTTGCCTTGCGGGTAGGCGGGATTGACGAAGTTGCGGTTGAAGTACGCATTGCGCAGATTCAGCGTGGCTTTGCTGTCTTCGAGAAAGCCTTCGGCATCGGCGCTCATCGGCAAGGCGAGGACAAGGCTGCTGCAGCCGATCAGGCTTAGGGTGGAACGCGGGCGGGTGATTGAGAAACGGGAATGGCGGACAAAATTGCAGACGAATGTGCTCACTGTAGCGCTCCCTTATTGTTCTTGTTTTTATTAGTGTTGTGCGTTGTCGTACAACGTTGGGGGCGATATTTACGGAGCTTTCGGGGAATGTCAACTGGAAGTTATACGATGACTTTGCGGGCCTCGGCAGCCCTCATCAAGGCGTGAAGGGGGCTGCTTTCGGCGCAATCAGTTGTTGTAGAGCGCTTCGCTGTTGTCGATCAGCGGGTTTTTCTCGGTCAGTACGATTTGCGCAATTTTATCCTTGCGCATAAAGCTGACTTTCGGGTGCGACTGTGCATAACGGATGAACCGCTCCATCGCCTCAGCCATCGCCGGCGTGCCGCCGATGCGGTCGTGCAGACTCACCGACATCATCCGCCGCTTGTTTGCACCTTCGGCGTAGAGGCGATCAAATTCCAGCACCAGTTGCTGGTAGAACTGGTCGGCGGAGAAATGCCGGCCTTCGACCAGGACGATGTCGTTGTTGCGCAGGGTGTAAGGCACAACGGCGAATTTGCGCCCGCGCACCATTGTCACGAAGGGCTCGTCGCGGCTCACATCATCGATGTGATAGGTGAAGTTCAGATCCTGCAGGACTTTCAGGGTATTGGGACTGCGCCGCAGCCAGTTGGCGTTGTAGCCGACCGAGCGTTGGCCGGTGAGTTTTTCCACTGCCGCGACACCATCGCCGATGAAGTGTTTTTCCTGCTCATAACTCATGTTGTAGGAGTCGGCCCAGCGCATGCCGTGGGCGGCCAGTTCATGGCCACGTTCGGCAATCGCTTTGGCCAGTTCCGGGTGTTTCAGCGCGGCTTCGCCGACCACGTGGGAAGTGACTTTGATGCCTGTGCGATCCCACAGATCGAGCATCCGCCACAGGCCTTCCTTGTAGCCGTAATCGAACCAGGTTTGCGCCGGTAGATCCGGGTAGCCTTTGGGCAGCGGGCTACCGGAAAATGGACTTTCGGCGCCCTCGGGCTGGCCGCCGGTCTCGAACTGCATCGAAACCGAGATCACCAGTTGCGAGCCATCGGGCCACGGGCGTTCCTGGGCGAAGGCGAGGGCGGGCAGAAGAAGGGCGGCGGCCAAGAGGTTTTTCAGCAAACGCGGGGAGCGTTGTCGGTGGAGAGTGGTCATAACGGGCACCTTGAGGTTAGAGAAGTGCCGCAAGGTTGGCAGTTGCCCGGCGCGGGAAAAATCCCTCGCGGGCGAGATGACTTTTAAAAAATTTTTACGAATCCAGCCTAAAAGCTCCGATTCAATAACCGGTCCTTGTGGGAGCGGGCTTGTCCGCGATAGCGATTTGTCAGTCACGATGATGCCGTGCCTAATGCCCTCATCGCTGGCAAGCCAGCTCCCACAGGGATATGGGTTTACCGGCAGTTTTACGGCAAACTTCAGCAACCTCCAGCTCAAGGTCTTTTAATGGATCGATACGCCCCGCGCGACTGGCAGCCTCACGAGAAGCCCAGTCTGCCCGGTTCCCCCTCGACGCCGCTGCACTCCAACCCCAAGCGCCTGGCCTATGCGCTGGTCGGGTTGCTGGTGGCGGTGACCGGTGGTTTGGGCAACTCGTTGGTGGTCGCCAACCTGCCTTACCTGCAAGGCGCGCTGGGCGCGACCACGGCGGAGATGGCCTGGCTGCCGGCCGCCTACGTGATGACCAACGTGTCGATGAACCTGCTGCTGGTGAAGTTTCGCCAGCAGTTCGGCCTGCGTGCGTTCACCGAAGTGTTTCTGGTGCTGTATGCGCTGGTGACCTTCGGCCACCTGTTCGTCAACGACCTGAGCTCGGCCATCGCTGTGCGGGCAGCGCACGGCATGGTCGGTGCCGCACTCAGTTCGCTGGGCCTGTATTACATGGTCCAGGCGTTTCCGGCCAAGTGGCGGCTGAAGGCGCTGGTGCTGGGCCTCGGCGCCTCGCAACTGGCCCTGCCGCTGGCGCGCTTGTTCTCCGAAGACCTGTTGCAGATCGCCGAATGGCGCGGCTTGTACCTGTTCGAATTGGGCATGGCCCTGTTGTCGCTGGGCTGCGTGCTGCTGCTCAAGTTGCCGCCCGGTGACCGCTTCAAAACCTTCGAACCGCTGGACTTTCTCACCTTCGCGATTCTCGCCAGCGGCGTGGCACTGCTCTGTGCGGTGTTGTCGCTGGGGCGGATCGATTGGTGGCTGGAAGCCAACTGGATCGGCTATGCGCTGGCTGGCTCGATTGCCCTGATCCTCGCGGGCCTGGCGATCGAGCATAATCGCAGCAACCCGATGCTGATGACCCGCTGGCTCGGCAGTGGCACGATGATCCGCCTGGCGCTGGCGGTGACCCTGATTCGTATGGTCACTTCGGAACAATCCACCGGCGCCGTCGGTTTCATGCAGAACCTGAACATGGGTTATGAGCAGTTGCACAGCCTGTACGTGGTGATGCTGATCGGCAGCATCGCCGGGTTGGCGACCAGCGCGCTGACCATCGACCCCAAACACCTGCTGATGCCGCTGATCATCTCGCTGGCGCTGATGGCGACCGGTTCGGTGATGGACAGTTTTTCCAACAACCTGACCCGCCCGGCGAACCTGTATTTCAGTCAGTTTTTGCTGGCCTTCGGCAGCACGTTTTTTCTGGGGCCGACCATGGTGTTCGGCACCCGCAACGTGCTGACCAATCCGCGCAATCTGGTGAGTTTTTCGGTGTTATTCGGGATCTGCAACAACCTGGGCGGCTTGCTCGGCGCGGCGTTGTTGGGCACGTTCCAGATCGTGCGCGAAAAATTCCACTCCAGTCATCTGGTCGAACACCTGACGCTGTCCGATCCGTTGGTTGCCGCCCGTGTTCAGAGCGGCGGTTCGGCCTATGGCTCCTTGCTGGCTGACCCGAGCTTGCGCAATCTGGCCGGGATTCGCAGCCTGTCGAATGCCGCGACTCGCGAAGCCAACGTGCTGGCCTATAACGATGTATTCATGCTGATCGCCGTGATTGCGGTGCTGACCATGATCTGGCTGTCCATTCGCGCGCTGTGGCTGATGAGCACCACCAAGGCTATCGCCCCAACGCCTTCCGTACCTTCCAGCGGTGCCACCTCTTCATGACCGAACCGACCACCACAACCACCAATGCCATTGCCGCCACACCCGAGGGTGTCGCGCCGCCGTCATCGCCGAACACCGAGCCGCGCTCACTGCGGGTGCGGATTATTTCTTCGCTCGGTTTTGCCGCGATTGCCATCGTCGGTGTGCTGATCGTGCTCTACGCCTGGCAACTTCCGCCGTTCAGCAGCGCTGTAGAAACCACCGAAAACGCCTTGGTGCGCGGGCAGGTGACGATCATCGGCCCGCAACTCGCCGGGTATGTCCATGAAGTGCCGGTGCAGGATTTCCAGTTCGTGAAGGCCGGCGATCTGCTGGTGCGCCTGGACGACCGCATCTATCAGCAGCGCCTCGATCAGTCGCTGGCGCAACTGGCGGTACAGAAAGCCGCATTGGCCAATGTGGTGCAGCAGCGCAACAGCGCCGAGGCAACGATCAAGCTGCGTCAGGCAGTGGTGGCTGACAGCGAAGCGCAGTTGCGCAAAAGCGAGGCGGATCTGCGGCGTAACAAGGAGCTGGTGGGTGACGGTTCGGTGTCCAAACGAGAGATGGACGTGGCGCTGGCGGCCAATGCACAAAGTGTCGCGGCAGTGGCGCAGGCCAAGGCCAATCTGGAAATTGCCCGTCAGGATCTGCAAACGGTGATCGTCAATCGCGGTTCGCTGGAGGCGGCGGTGGCCAGCGCCGAAGCGGCGGTGCAACTGGCGCGGATCGACCTGTCGAACACCCGCATCGTCGCCCCGCGCGACGGTCAGCTCGGGCAAATCGGCGTGCGCCTCGGCGCCTACGTCAACTCCGGAGCGCAGTTGATGGCGTTGGTGCCGAACCAGAAATGGGTGATCGCCAACATGAAGGAAACCCAGATGGACAACGTGCGAGTCGGGCAACCGGTGCGCTTCACCGTCGATGCGTTGAACCACCGCAAATTCACCGGGCACGTGCAGCATATTTCGCCGGGCACCGGTTCGGAATTTGCCTTGTTGCAGGCGGATAACGCCACCGGCAACTTCGTCAAAATCGCCCAGCGGGTGCCGGTGCGCATCACCATTGATCCGGATCAGCAGGAAGAGGAGCGACTGCGGCCGGGGATGTCGGTGGTGGTGAGTATCGATACGGCGGCCGGTGACACACAACCGCATTGATCCACACATAACCCTGCGGGTGTGCAAAAGTAGTGGGCATCACGCGAAGCACGGTGGGAGGGGGCTTGCTCCCGAACGCGGCGGTCCAGTGAATAATGATGCCGGTTGATACACCGCCTTCGGGAGCAAGCCCCCTCCCACAGTCGGGCTGTGTTTATCCAGTGATCATCGGTGGCAGTGTGCCGAGCAGCGAAACGGCAGCGACAGCGCCAATCCCGAGCAACCACTCCAGCACCACACTGCGTCTGAGCGCGCCCATGCGCTGCGCGCAATCCTCAATCCGCAAGCGGTTGAACAGCGCCAGCCCGAGCATCCCCAGCACGATCATCGCCTTGATCAACAGAATCAGCGCAAACCCCGTGAACAGCGGTGTCGGCCACCATTGCCCCGTCAGCACGCGAACGTTGATCAACCCGCTGATCAGCAGCCCGGCAACCAGCGCATAGCCGATCCCGCTGAAGCGTCGCAGAATCTCGCGCATCGGTTCACTGGGCTGGCGCACAATCATCACCAGCAGCAACAACCCGCCAAGCCACGCCGCCACGCAGGTCAGGTGGACGATCTGGTTGAGAATCAACAGTTGGCCGCTGAGACCATCGAGCATCGCGCCATGACCGACCGGCGCCAGCGTCGCCAACAGCAGCGCGCTCAAGCCCAAGCGTAGCGGCAGGTTCGAACGCCACGGCGTAAACAGCAACGCCAGCAGCACCGCGTTGATCAGCAGGTGCCAGCGCCAGACCTGACCGAAAAACGTATTACCCAACACCAGCGCAACCGTGTCCGGATCAAACGCTGCCGCCGCCGAACCGGCCATGCTCGCGGTGATTAACAGCGCCCAAACGATGCCACTGGCCAGCGCAACGGCGGCGAGCCAACGAGCCAGCCGCGCCAGATGCCGATCCAGCTCCGGCGCGTCACCCTTGAGCAGCAATGGCCGGAACAGCCAGGCGCCGAACAGCATCAACACCACGGTGAAATGCAGGAACCGGCACAGCACCAGCGCTTCACTCATGAATTACTGGCCAACCTTGAACTGGTAGGCGCCTTCGCTTTTATGTGTGTCGACCGACACGGCGTGCCATTCGACTTTGTATTCACCGGCAGTCAGTGGCGCGGCCGGGGTGACGATCAGGGTTTTCTTGTCTTTGCCTTCGGTGGTCAGCGGTTTGACCGCGACTGGCGCGCCATCC
The DNA here is from genome assembly GCF_002813455.1 of Pseudomonas baetica. Lineage (NCBI taxonomy): Bacteria > Pseudomonadati > Pseudomonadota > Gammaproteobacteria > Pseudomonadales > Pseudomonadaceae > Pseudomonas > Pseudomonas baetica. The sequence goes on from NZ_PHHE01000001.1 coordinate 6,423,947, forward strand.
TTGGTCAGGGTGACTTTGGTGAAGGTCGCTTCAACGCCTTCGGAAAACGTCAGACGAAGATCCGCCGGAGCGACGACGGAGCTGTCGGCAGCCGGGGTCTGGCTTTTCAGGTGGGCGTGGGCAAATACCGAGGATGCGGCGCACAGCGAAGCGAGCAGGGCAGTGGTGGTCAGAACGTTCTTGAGCAGCATCGCGGATACCTCTGAGGCAGGATCGAAGAAACCGCCAGTTTAGCCATCCGGCCAGCGCTGTACGAAGTTTTGTTTTCAGCGGTCGCCTCGGTGATAGAGCGGGTGCTAGTCTTCAACAACGTTGTTGTCAGGGAGCCCACATGGGCAATCACAAGATCGAGATTCGTCGCAGTAACGTCGAAAAAATTCTTCTGGCGGCGGAAAAAGTCTTCGCCGAAAAAGGCTTTGGCAGTACCGCCATGGCCGACATCGCCGCCGAAGTGCAACTGCCGCGTTCCAATCTGCACTACTACTTCTCAACCAAGAGCGAGCTGTACAGCGCGGTGCTGTTTGATCTGTTGGAAGTGTGGAAACAGGACGCGTTGTGCTTCGAGATGTTCGATGACCCGCGCGTGGTGCTCAGCAGCTACATCCGCGCCAAGATGAACCACTCGCGCAGCCGGCCTTACGGCTCGAAAGTCTGGGCCAATGAAATCATCCACGGCGCGCCGACCTTGGGCGAGGCGCTGGACGTCAGCCTGTATGACTGGGCGAAGATGAAGGAAGCGAAGATCCGCCAATGGGTCGAGGACAAGCGCATCCTGCCGGTGGAGCCGTCGAGCCTGCTGTACATGATCTGGGCCTCGACCCAGCATTACGCCGACTTCGATCATCAGGTGAATATCTTGAATGACCACCAGCCGCTGTCGGACATGCAGTTCGAACGGGCGGTGCAGACGGTGACCAGTGTGATTTTGCGTGGAATCGGCCTGGAGCCTTGAGTCTTGCGGTGAACAGACTGGCCTCTTCGCGAGCAGGCTCGCTCCCACAGGGGAATGCATTCCAACTGTGGGAGCGAGCCTGCTCGCGAAAGCGTCAGTTCAGACGCTACCTGCCTTAAGGTGAGACATGGTAGGGATTCCTCGGATCATGATTCCAGTCCAGAAACGGCTTGCCCGAATCCATCGGTACCATCTCGATGCAGTCCGCCACCGGACAGGTGATCTGGCACAAATTGCACCCCACACATTCATCATTAATCACTTCATATTTATGTGTCCCGTCCGCCTGCTTCAGACTGCTGATCGCCTGATGTGAAGTGTCCTCGCAGGCAATGTGGCAACGCCCGCAGCCAATGCACGCCGCCTGATCAATCTTGGCGATGACCTGATAGTTGATGTCGAGATACTTCCAGTCCGTGGTGTTGCCCACCGCGCGTCCCGAGAACTCGGCGATGTTGGCGTAACCCTGACTGTCCATCCACCGTGACAAGCCGTCCTTCATCTCCTCGACAATGCGGAAACCATGCAGCATCGCCGCCGTGCACACCTGCACTGCGCCGCTGCCCAGCGCCATGAACTCCGCCGCATCGCGCCAACTGCCGATGCCGCCGATCCCGCAGATCGGCAAGCCCTGGGTCTGTGGATCACGGGCGATTTCCGCGACCATGTTCAACGCAATCGGCTTGACTGCCGAACCGCAATAACCGCCGTGAGTGCTTTTGCTGCCGACGGTGGGCAGGGCGACCATGTGTTCCAGGTCGACGCTGGTGATCGAGTTGATGGTGTTGATCAGCGACACCGCATCGGCGCCACCGCGATGGGCGGCGCGGGCGGCGACGCGGATGTCGGTGATGTTCGGCGTCAGTTTGACGATCACTGGCAGCGAGCAATACGTCTTGCACCAGCGCGTCACCTGTTCGACATACTCCGGCACCTGACCGACCGCCGCACCCATGCCGCGTTCGGGCATGCCGTGCGGGCAGCCGAAATTCAGTTCGATGCCGTCGGCACCGGTGGCTTCCACCAGCGGCAGGATGTGTTTCCACGATTCCTCGACGCACGGCACCATCAGCGACACGATCAGCGCGCGATCTGGCCAGTCCTTCTTCACCTGGGTGATTTCACGCAGGTTGATTTCCAGCGAGCGGTCGGTGATCAGCTCGATGTTGTTGATGCCCAGCACTTCGCGATTGTTGCCGTAGTGCGCCGAGTAGCGCGAGGAGACGTTAACCGCCGCCGGATCTTCCCCGAGGGTTTTCCAGACCACGCCACCCCAACCGGCCTCGAAGGCGCGAACCACGTTGTAGGCCTTGTCGGTCGGCGGCGCGGACGCCAGCCAGAACGGATTAGGCGCTTTGATGCCGGCGAAGACTATCGAGAGATCGGCCATTTACGCAGCCTCCACGTTGAGCATCAGTTGAGCGTTGATGGCCTCGGCGGCCAGTTTGCCGTGCTGCACCGCCTGCACGGTGAGGTCTTGATCGAGGCTGGTGCAGTCACCACCGGCATACACACCGGGAATGCTGGTGCGCAGGTTCTCGTCGACCTGAATCCGTTCGCCCTGACGCTTGAGTTCGCGCGCCAATGGGTCGGCGAGAGCGCTGCCATCGAAGGCCTGGCCGATGGCTTTGAAGATCGCATCAGCAGCCAGTTCGAAGGTTTCTCCGGTGGTTTGCAGGCGACCGTCGACCAGATCGGTGCGGGCGAAACGCATGCCGCGCACATGGCCCTGAGCGTCGAGCAAGACTTCCTCCGGTTGCGCCCAGGTCAGCAGGCGTACCTGATTGGCCTTGGCGATGTCTTGTTCGTGGCCGGTGGCGCCCATGTCGGCGGCACCGCGGCGATACACCAGATTCACATCGCGGGCACCGAGGCGAGCCATCTGCACGGCCATGTCGATCGCGGTGTTGCCGGCGCCGAGGACGATGCAGCGCTCGGCCAATGGCAGCTGGGTGAGGTCATCGGCCTGGCGCAGTTCGCGGATGTAATCGGTGGCGGCGAGCAGGCCGGGGGCGTCTTCATGGGTCAAACCAAGTTGCTTGCTGGCATTGAGGCCGAGGCCAAGGAACACCGCGTCGAACTGCTGATGCAGGTCGCTGAGGGTCAGGTTGTCGCCGAGTTTCTGCCCGTGACGGATTTCGATGCCGCCGATCTGCAGGAGGAAATCCAGTTCCTTCTGCGCGTAATCATCGACCAGTTTGTACTTGGCGATCCCGTATTCATTCAGGCCGCCAGCCTTTTCCCGCGCTTCGAAAATCACCACGTCGTGACCGTGCATGGCGCTGCGGTGCGCGCAGGACAGACCCGCCGGGCCGGCACCGACCACGGCAATGCGTTTGCCGGTGGCGGCGGCGCGCTGGAACGGGTGTTCAGTGAAATTCGCGTTGTCCACGGCGTAGCGCTGCAACAGGCCGATCAGCACCGGCGCGCATTCCTGGGCGTTGTTGCGCACGCAGGCTTGCTGGCAAAGAATCTCGGTCGGGCAAACCCGCGCACAACTGCCGCCAAGGATATTCGCCGAGAGGATTTTCTGCGCCGCACCGGGCACGTTGTCCTGATGGATATTGCGGATGAACGAAGGGATGTCGATTTCGCTCGGGCACGCATTGACGCACGGCGCGTCATAGCAATACAGGCAGCGCGAGGCTTCCAGATGCGCCTGCCGGGCATTGAGCGGCGGCGCCAGATCGGTGAAATGGCCGGCGAGGGCGGCCGCGCTTTCGTGCGGGTGCGGGAGATGGTTCAGGGTCTCGATCACGGTTTTTTGCCTCACGGTTATTGAGGTGCTCTGCCTCTGACGGGCAGTGGTTTTTGTATTGCCTGGACTGGCCTCTTCGCGAGCAGGCTCGCTCCCACAGGGGAATGCATTTCAAATGTGGGAGCGAGCCTGCTCGCGAAGGCCGAAGGCCTGGATTTCAGCGTTTAACGGCAGTTGGCTTGTGCAACTCAGCCCGCTTGCTCAGCAAATCAAACACCGCCGGATACGCCGGCCGTTCGATGTACCTTCCGGCCCCGCGCTCGGCGCGCAGGTCGCCGTCGGCCCAGACCACGCGGCCCTGGCTGACGGTGTGGCTCGGCACGCCGCGCACGGTCTTGCCTTCGAAGATGTTGAAATCCACCTGCTGATGGTGGGTCTTGGCGGAGATGGTCCGCGTGCCTTGCGGATCCCACAGCACCAGATCGGCATCGGCGCCAACCCGGATCGCACCCTTGCGCGGGTAGAGGTTGAAGATTTTTGCAGTGTTGGTGGAGGTGAGGGCGACGAAGTCCTGCATCGACAAACGCCCGCTGTTCACGCCCTCATCCCACAGCACCGCCATGCGGTCTTCAATGCCGGCGGTGCCGTTGGGAATCTTGCTGAAGTCGTCGCGCCCGGCGGCTTTCTGCTCGGCGCAGAAGCAGCAGTGATCGGTCGCGGTGGTGTGCAGATTGCCGTTTTGCAAACCGTGCCATAGCGCTTCCTGATGCCCGCGTGGGCGGAACGGCGGGCTCATCACGTAACCGGCAGCGGTCTGCCAGTCCGGGTGTTGATACACGCTGTCATCGAGCAGCAGATGCCCGGCCAGGACTTCACCGTAAACCGGTTGCCCCTTGCTGCGCGCATAGGTGATTTCGTCGAGAGCTTCCTTGGTCGAGACGTGTACCAGGTACAGCGGCGTGCCGATGGTTTCGGCAATCCGAATGGCCCGGCTCGCCGCCTCGCCTTCGACCTGGGAGGGACGCGACAGCGGATGCGCCTCCGGCCCGGTGATGCCCTGGGCCATCAACTTGCGTTGCAGGTGGTAAACCAACTCGCCGTTTTCCGCGTGCACGGTTGGCACCGCGCCGAGTTCCAGGCAGCGCTCGAAGCTCGCCACCAGCGTGTCATCGGCGGCCATGATCGCATTCTTGTAAGCCATGAAATGCTTGAAGCTGTTGATGCCGTGATGGCTGACCAGCTCGGCCATTTCCTCGCGCACCTGTTCGCTCCACCAGGTGATCGCGACGTGGAAGCCATAGTCGGATGCGGACTTCTCGGCCCAACCGCGCCACTGATGAAACGCCTCCATTAACGACTGTTGGGGATTGGGAATCACGAAGTCGATGATCGACGTGGTGCCCCCGGCCAGACCCGCAGCGGTGCCGCTGTAAAAGTCTTCGCTGGCCACGGTGCCCATGAACGGGAGTTGCATGTGCGTGTGTGGGTCGATGCCGCCGGGCATCAGGTATTGGCCGCTGCCGTCGAGCACTTCGGCACCCGCGGGAATATCAAGGTTTTCACCGATGGCTTTGATCACGCCGTCAGCGCAATAGACGTCGGCGCGATAACTTTCATCATGGGTAACAACGGTGGCGCCACGGATCAACAGAGACATTCCGAGTTCCTCGCAGGCATGACCGACTTGTGCCGGTTCTAAATGTTTTATTGATGTACAGCGGTGAAGGGCGTATTCCTGTCAGCGCTGTCAGGAATAGAAACTAGTCGCTGTCTTGCAATAGATCAAGATTATTTTTTATAAGCTTATGACTGTTTTAAGCTGTTGAAAAATAAAGATAAAAGATGAAAATCACCAAAATGGTGAGGCTGTTCACCATTTTGACGCACTTGACAGGATGGAAATATGAGCAAGATTTCCTATGTGAAATCAGCCGCTTGAAGTTGAGCTGCGGTTGATCGCTCATGAAGAAAAAAAGTGCAGTGCACCAGTTTGAGTCCTGACAGTTCGGATAACTTGCCCGGCGTTTAGTCTGAGCGTTCAGACAAGTTTTCCTGGACTCACCGGTAAATAATTAAAACTGATGAATATCAGGAAGTTGCAAAGCGTTTAAAGCATCGCCCGAGCGTTGAGTGGAGTACCCGGCACGTTTATTGATGCCGCCGCTGACACCATGGCCGGTGCGTGAAAGTTGTCAGTTCCTCCGGCCATCGTCCGGCTCGCACCGTCATGTGCAGCCGCCTGATGAGCAAAAAAATAATCAGAAGAACAGTGGAGCGGCCATGCAACAGATCAGATCGCAAGTGACCGAGCGCGACGGCTTGTTCGAGCTTGAAGCCGGCAGCGACGTCCTCGACAGTCCCCGTTACAACCACGACATGGCACCGACCAAGGTGCGCGAACGAACCTGGAACAAATGGCACATCACCGCGCTGTGGGTCGGCATGTCGATCTGCGTGCCGACCTATACCCTCGGTGGCGTGCTGACGGCGTACTTCGGCCTGACCGTCGGTGAAGCGCTGCTGGCGATTCTGTTTGCCAACATCATTGTGTTGATTCCGCTGACGTTCAATGCGTTTCCCGGCACCAAGTACGGCATCCCGTTCCCGGTGTTGCTGCGCTCGTCATTCGGCATTCTCGGTTCCAACGTGCCGTGTCTGATTCGCGCGCTGGTCGCCTGTGGCTGGTTCGGCATTCAGACGATGTTTGGCGGCCTGGCGATTCACCTGTTTCTCGGCTCGATTTTCGACGGCTGGAAATCCCTCGGCGGCACCGGGGAGGTGATCGGCTTCATGATTTTCTGGGCGTTGAACCTGTGGGTGGTGATTCGCGGTGCCGAGTCCATCAAGTGGCTGGAAACCCTGTCGGCGCCGTTGCTGGTAGCGGTTGGCATCGGACTTCTGGTGTGGGCGATGCCCAATGTGTCGATGACCGAGTTGCTGGCGATCCCGCCGAAACGTCCTGAAGGCGCGAGCGTGGTCAGTTACTTCGCCGCCGGGCTGACGGCGATGGTCGGCTTCTGGGCCACGCTGTCGCTGAACATTCCCGACTTCAGTCGCTACGCCAAAAGTCAGAAGGATCAGATCCTCGGGCAGATTTTCGGCCTGCCGCTGACCATGTTCCTCTTCGCCTCCCTCGGCGTGATCATGACCGCAGCGTCAGTGAAACTGGTGGGCGTAACCGTCTCTGATCCGGTCAGCCTGATCGGCCACATCCAGAGCCCGGTGTGGGTTGCGGTGGCGATGGCGCTGATCATCATCGCCACGCTGTCGACCAACACGGCGGCGAACATCGTGTCGCCGACCAACGACTTCCAGAACATCGCGCCCAAGGTCATCAACCGCACCAAAGCGGTGTTGCTGACCGGTTTTGTCGGGCTGTTGCTGATGGGCCATGAGTTGCTGAAAAAACTTGGCCTGATCGTTTCCGATGTCAGCCTGGAGACCGTGTATTCCAACTGGTTGCTGGGCTATTCCAGCCTGCTCGGGCCAATTGCCGGGATCATGGTGGTGGACTATTTCCTGATCAAGAAACAGCAACTGGACCTCGCCGGGTTGTACCGCGACGACGTCTATCCGGCGTGGAACCGGGCCGGGTTCCTGGCGTTCGGCGTGCCGGTGGCGCTGACGCTGCTGTCGCTGGGTAGCGACGCGTTCAGCTGGTTTTACAGCTATGGCTGGTTTACCGGCTCGGCGCTGGGCGGAATCATTTATTACGGCTTGTGCGTGATGCGGGCGCAGCCTTCTGCCGTGAAAACAGCGGTGTAGCGGAGGGCCCTTTCGCGAGCAGGCTCGCTCCCACAGGGGAACGCATTCCAAATGTGGGAGCGGGCTTGCTCGCGAAGGCGGCCTGACAGACACCACAGCAATATCCATAAGAAACTAGCCTGAGGAGATCCCCATGAACGCAGCCGTAGACGTTCTGCAATCGACCCATCAGCACATCAACCGCGACCGCCTGTGGGCGTCGCTGATGGAACTGGCCAAACTCGGCGCCACGGTCAAGGGCGGGGTCTGTCGCCTGGCTCTGACCGACCTCGATCGCCAGGCCCGCGACCTGTTCGTGCAATGGTGCAAGGACGCCGGATGCAGCGTCACGGTCGATGCCGTCGGCAACATCTTCGCCCGTCGCCCCGGCCGCAACCCGAACCTGCCACCGGTGATGACCGGCAGCCACATCGACACCCAACCCACCGGCGGCAAGTTCGACGGCTGCTTTGGCGTGCTTGCCGGCGTCGAAGTGCTGCGCACGCTCAATGACCTCGGCGTGGAAACCGAAGCGCCGCTGGAAGTAGTGGTGTGGACCAACGAAGAAGGCTCGCGCTTCGCCCCATGCATGATGGGCTCCGGGGTGTTCGCGGAAAAATTCACCCTCGAGGAAACCCTCGCCAAAGTCGATGCCGATGGCGTCACCGTTGGCGAGGCGCTCAATGCGATCGGCTATGCCGGTTCGCGCAAAGTCAGCGGACACAAGGTCGGCGCCTATTTCGAGGCACACATCGAGCAAGGCCCGATCCTTGAAGACGAACGGAAAACCATCGGCGTGGTGCTTGGTGCGCTGGGGCAGAAGTGGTTCGACCTCAAGCTGCGCGGCGTCGAAGCCCACGCCGGCCCGACCCCGATGCATCTGCGCAAGGATGCGCTGGTCGGCGCCTCGGTCATCGTCGGTGCGGTCAACCGCGCTGCCCTCGGCCATCAACCCCATGCCTGCGGCACCGTCGGTTGCCTGCAAGCCTACCCAGGCTCGCGCAACGTCATCCCCGGTGAGGTACGCATGACCCTCGATTTCCGTCACCTGGAACCGGCGCGCCTGGACTCGATGATCGCCGAAGTCAAACACGTCATTGAAGCCACATGCGAAGAACACGGCCTCACGTATGAACTGACACCCACCGCCGACTTCCCGCCGCTGTACTTTGAAAAGGGTTGTGTGGACGCCGTACGTGGCGCCGCCAAGGGTTTGGGCCTGTCGCACATGGACATCGTCAGCGGTGCCGGCCACGACGCCATCTTCCTCGCCGAACTCGGCCCGGCCGGGATGATCTTCGTGCCGTGCGAAGGCGGCATCAGCCACAACGAAATCGAAAACGCCGCGCCGGATGATCTGGCAGCGGGGTGTGCGGTGTTGTTGCGGGCGATGCTGGCGGCTTCGGCGATGGTGGCTGGGGGGCAACGCGCGGCCTGAAGATCAAAAGATCGCAGCCTGCGGCAGCTCCTACATGGGATATGTGTTCGCCTCTGTAGGCGCTGTCGAGTGAAACGAGGCTGCGATCTTTTTATGTCACCCCAATGTCATGGAAATGTGCGACGTTTGCGCCCCATGAAAATCATCACCTCCGGCGCGTCCTATCTGGACATCGACGCCTACGCCTGCTGCATCGCCTACGCCGAATTGCTCAACCTGCAAGGCCTTCCCGCCCGCGCGGTCAGCAGCGCAAAGCCCAATAGCAGCGTGTCTCCAACCGTTCTGAGTTGGGGCGCTGCGTTTCAGCGTTACACGCCGCAAGCCAATGACGGATTCGTGCTCGTCGATGTGTCCGACCATCACCACTTCGACCCGCTGGTGGTGCTCGACCAAGTGGTGGAGGTTATCGACCATCATCCCGGTTTTGAGCAGTACTGGGCTGAACGACTGGGTTGCGCCGCCGATATCCGCCCGATCGGCGCGGCAGCGACGCTGGTTTTTCAGCGCTGGCAAACCGCCGGCCTGCTCTCGCGAATGAGCGAGCAAAGCGCGGCATTGCTGGCCACGGCGATTCTCGACAACACGCTCAACTTCACCGGGCAGATGACCACCGAGCTGGATGTTCGGGCTTATGACCTTTTGGCCCAGCGAGCGAGTCTGGCGGCAAACTGGCCCGAGCGGTATTTCCTCGAATGTCAGGCCGCCATCGAAGCAGACCTGCAGGCCGCGTTGGCAGCGGATCTGAAACGCTTCAAACCGGACAGCAACCTGCCGCAGGTTTTCGCACAGATGACGGTGTGGGACGCCGATGGGTTGCTGCACAACCATTGCAACGAGATCTGCGGCTGGATGGCCGGGCAGGGCGATGACTGGTTGCTCAACGTCATCAGCATCCGTGACGGCAAGAGTTGTTTGCTGGCGGAGCCTGAGGCCAGCCAGCAGACGTTGAATCGGTTGCTGCCGCTGCAATGGCAGGCGGCAATGGCGGTTGTGAAACCGTCGATGCTGCGTAAAGAATTGCTGATGCTGGGGCTGAACCTCAACGCTGTCTGATGCGCTGATCAACCTGGGCGATCATTTCTGCTCGCAGTGCCCTGGCGCCGCTCAGCGCCATCCGGGTTGCCGGTGTCCAGCAACCTTCTTTCCACCAGCACATTCTCCAGCGCCTGACGCTCGACCGGCGCCATTTGGTGTTCGCGCTTTTTCAGCTCCAGCAGGATGGGGCTGGACCAGGTGCGATAAGTCTGTTCGATGTTGCGACGCGACGTCATCAGTCTCTCCTTGATCAAGAGCCCGGTTTTGCTGGCAGGGGCTCAGTCCGATGAGGGATTAACCTTAGTCGAGAATCCCATATCGCGCGAATGCGCACGCCCGATGTAGGAGCTGCCGAAGGCTGCGATCTTTTGATCTTGATCTTGAAAAACAGGATCAAAAGATCGCAGCCTTCGGCAGCTCCTACACAGGGATTGCGGTAGGTGGGGGTTAATCGTCCACGTTCATCATCGCCTGCACACCTTCCCACGCTTCGGCGCGCATGCGTTCGATATCCAGTCCTGGAATCACGCCGTTATCCACGACCACACGACCACCCACCAAACTGTATTTCACTGTAATCGGCTCGCCTGCCACCACCGGTGCAACAGCGCTGTCGTGGAAGCCGAAGAAGCGTGGATGGTCGAGGCTGTAGATCACCAGATCCGCCGCCTGACCGACTTCCAGCGTACCCACCGCGCCTGAGCCAAGCACCTGCGCGCGGAACATCCGTTGGCCCGCCGCGAGGTGTTGGCCCCGGCAGATCTGGCACACGAGCCGTTTGTGGCACTGGAATTGAAGCAGTCGCGGTTTGCCCATTTTCTTTATCAGTGCTGTATTCAGGCTGGGTTCACGCCGCAGATTCGACAGCAGGTGATCGAGGTGCAGACTTTGCTCAGTCTGGTGCGCGCCGGGTTTGGCGTGGCGTTGTTGCCGGCTTCCATCGAGCAATTGGCGCCGGCGGGGCTGGTGTTTCGCAAGTTGACCCCGGCGCTGCCGGAGGTGCCGTTGTATGCGACGTATCGCGCGGACGATGCTTCCCCAGTCCTCAAACTCTTCCTCGACACCCTGCGCGAGTTGGTGGAATCCTCAAATCACCACTGATCCTTTGTGGGAGGGGGCTTGCTCCCGAATGCGGTGTGTCATTCAACAATGATGACAGCTGATCCACCGCCTTCGGGAGCAAGCCCCCTCCCACAGGGATCTTCAGTGTTTCGGGAATTAATGATCGGCACGATCACGGCGCGGCGCGGTCGTAACCTTCACATGCGCGTATCACTTGTGGAGAGCCAATGAGCCAGGAAGTCCTGACCCGCGAAACCAATCGTCGCCAGTTGCAGCAGATCATCGCCGGGCTGTCCGACGGGGTGATTTTGCTCGAGCTGGATCAGAGCATCCTCTGGGCCAACGAAGCGGCGCTGGCCATGCACGGTGTCAGCCGTATCGGTGAACTGGGCAGCAATGCCGACGAGTACGCCAAGCGCTTCAGCCTGCGCTATCGCAACAACCACGCGGTGCCGCCCGAGAATTACCCGATCAGCCGCGCGGCGCGCTGCGAAGCCTTCAGCGACGTGCTGATCGAGGTGTTCGCCGTGGATGACCCGGAGCGGGTCTGGGTGCATAACGTGCGCAGCATGGTGCTGACTGATCGCGAAGGGCAGCCGGAGTCGCTGGTGCTGATCATGAGCGACGTCACCGACTGGGCCAGCGCCGAGCAGCGCTTCGAGAAAACCTTCAATGCCAATCCGGCGCCGGCGGTGATCTGCCGTCTGACTGATTTGCGCTACATCAAGGTCAATCCGGGGTTTCTGGAGATGACCGGTTACACCCGTGACCAGGTGATCGGCACCTCGGCTTACGAAATCGACATCCTCGAACAGGCCGAGCGCAAAGACCTTGCCATCCAGCGTCTGAAAGATGTCGCGACCATCCCGCAGATGCAGGCCGAGCTGCGGCTGGCCGATGGCAGCACCAAGCAAGTGATCGTTGCCGGACAACCGCTGCAACTCAATGATGAGCAGTGCATGCTGTTCTCGTTCGTCGACATGGAATTGCGCCACAAGGCTGAAGTGGCGCTGCGCCAGAGTGAGGAGCGCTTTGCCAAGGCGTTCCGGCTGACCCCGGTGCCGATCCTGATCTGTAGTGCTGATGAGCAGCAGGTGATCGATGTCAATCAGGCGTTCCTCGACACTTTGGCTTATGCCAGCGATGACGTGCTCGGCAAAACCATCACGCAACTGAATTTCATCGACGACGAAGGCGCCCGAGCCCGGCTGCTGACGGCGCTGGCGAAAAGCGGGCGGATTGATCGGGTCGATGTGCGGGTGCGCAAGAAGGATGTGGATCTGTTGGAGTGTGCGGTGTCCGCCGATACCGTCAACATTCAGGACACACGCTGTTATCTGCTGGTGCTGATGGACATCACCGAGCGCAAGCGCACCGAGCTTGAGCTGGTGGCGGCGATTGAAGAGGTGATGAAAGATGCCTCTTGGTTCAGTCGCACGCTGATCGAAAAGCTGGCGAATGTGAAGAAGGTCAATTCGCCGCAACTGCCGAGTGTGTCGTTCACCGACCTGACGGCGCGTGAGCGCGATGTGCTTGGGCTGATCTGCGAAGGCTTGGCGGACAAGGAGATCGCGGCGCGCCTGAAACTGGCACCGAACACGGTGCGCAATCATGTGGCGACGGTGTATTCCAAGCTGGATGTGCACAGCCGCAGCGAGGCGATTGTCTGGGCGCGGGAGCGCGGCTTGTTTTCCGGCGGGGGGACCAAGGGACAGCGGTAGGGTGCAAATGCACTAGTTCAATCGGTGCAAATTAGTGTGTTGGTGTGAGGGGGCTGTTCTTAGTCTGGTGGGGTGCGATACGAGTCTTTTCTGGCTTGGGATCGTGTCCCTTCGAAACAGCTAAAGGAACAGCCTCAATGATGAATCTTGCACAGTTGCGCGCTCAGCTTGAGCACAGTTTTGCGCCGCTGGCGTGTGAGTGTCTGGTGGATGGGGATCATTCGCTGACGGTGAAGCTTTATCACCCGGTGTCGGGGCAGGTGGATCTGGTGATCAGCGGGTTGAAGCTCAATACGCTGCGTACGCCGGAGTCGGTGGAGGCGTTGATTGAAGAGTTGCGGTATGAGTTGGAGAGTAACTCTTTGCGGTCTTCGACTGATGCTGACATGGCGTAGATCTCTGTGGCAGCCGGCTTGCCAGCGATGGCGTCGGTTTGGGCGATGGGGTTCCTGCTGATTGGGTACATATCCGTTGCTGCGGTAACGGCGGCTTAGGGTTCCGCCCGGGGGTGTCAGAAATTTTGTGTTCGGGCATAACATGAGTAAGAGGTGCATGTATGCCAACCAAAAAGAAACCCCTGCGTGACCTACCAAAAATCCCCAAGGAGCTGCTCGAAGAGTTCGGTGAGGGGCTGATTACCGCAGAGGCTATTGAAGACGCTTCTGCGGCCTTCAAGAAGGCCTTGATTGAGCGAGCATTGAGTGCCGAGCTCGGTCACCACCTGGGGTATCCGCCGGGCGCGCAGCGCCCAGAGGATGAAACCAACCAGCGCAATGGCAAAACGGGCAAGACGATTTTGACGGGGGATGGCCCGCTGCGGCTGGAGATTCCCCGTGATCGGGATGGCAGTTTTGCCCCCATTCTGATCCCCAAGCATGAGCGGCGTTACACCGGTTTTGATGACAAGATCATCGCCATGTATGCCCGAGGCATGACCGTTCGAGAAATCCGCGCTTTCCTCTCTGAGCAATACGGGACGGACGTTTCCCATGACTTCATCAGCTCAGTCACGCACGAGGTGATGGAGGAAATTGGTGCGTGGCAACAGCGACCGCTTGAGCCGATGTACCCAGTCATTTTCTTCGATGCGCTGCGGGTCAAGATCCGAGAAGAAGGCCTTGTCCGCAACAAGGCGATTTACTTGGCGCTGGGTGTTTTACCCGATGGAACGCGCGATATTCTTGGTATCTGGATCGAAAACACCGAGGGTGCGAAGTTCTGGATGAAGGTCTTCAACGACCTCAAGACCCGCGGCGTAGAGGACGTGCTGATCGCCGTGACTGACGGTCTCAAAGGCATGCCAGAGGCGCTAAGCGCAGTATTTCCGGCAACAACGCTGCAAACATGCATCGTCCACTTGATCCGCAACAGCCTCGATTACGCGGCGTGGGACAAGCGCCGTGAGCTGGCCAAGGCGCTAAAACCGATCTATCAAGCCATCAACGCAGAAGCGGCTGAGGAAGCACTGGATGCCTTTGAAAATGGCCCTTGGGGTAAGCAATACCCAACGGTGGTGGCGGCCTGGAGACGAGCCTGGGATCGAGTGATTCCATTTTTTGTCTTCCCGCCTGCCATTCGAAAAGTGATCTATACGACCAACGCTATCGAAAGCATCAACGCTCAGCTACGCAAGATCATCAAGACCCGGGGCCACTTCCCGACGGATGACGCAGCGACCAAGCTGATCTGGCTTGGGCTGCGTAACATCACGGCAAACTGGGGCTCGGCGGCTCATGACTGGAAGAGTGCGATGAACCAATTTGCGATTCTGTACGGAGATCGATTTATCAGGCCGACCTGGTAAAACCCGGCCTGCCTGACGGCAGGCCATTACCGGCCCGCACACAAAAAATCTGACACTCTCTTCCGCCCTGACGGCGGGTCACTTTTTCCAGACGCCGAAAAAGTAACCAAAAAGGCTTTACCCTGACGTTCGGCCCTCGCTTAGGCTCGGGTTCCTTCGCTACGGGATTGATCCGGGCGCATCGCCTCCGGTTTGCTGCGCTGCACCTCCTCTCGATGTGTTTGGCTGCGCCAAACGGTCGCTGCGCTCCCACCCCCGGATCAACCCCTCCACTCAGCCTGCCGACGGGCTCCGAGATCAAGATCAAGAGCGGTACTCGAGCTTGCGCTCATTGTGTTGAGTGGGGCGGCATGCGCCGCGTGCGGGGTGTAGTCATTTTCTTGTGGGAGCTGGCTTGCCAGCGATGGCGGCCTGCCAGCCGACCAGTCTCTAACTGCCTTCACCCAATCCCACTGTGGGAGCGGGCTTGCTCGCGAAGGCGGCCTGACAGCCGACCAGTTTCTGACTGGCTGTATACGGTCCAATGGTGAGAGCTGGCTTGCCAGCGATGACACCCTCACAGCCAATCACTCTTCTTCTACACCCGGATCCAACTGTGGGAGCCGGCCAGCCTGCTGGCGATGGCGTGCTATCAGCCGCCGAGTCTCTGTGGGGTGTAAATCCATTCTGTGGGAGCTGGCTTGCCAGCGAAGGCGGCCTGACAGCCGACCAGTTTCTGACTGGCTGTATACGGTCCAATGGTGAGAGCTGGCTTGCCAGCGATGACACCCTCACAGCCAATCACTCTTCTTCTACACCCGGATCCAACTGTGGGAGCCGGCCAGCCTGCTGGCGATGGCGTGCTATCAGCCGCCGAGTCTCTGTGGGGTGTAAATCCATTCTGTGGGAGCTGGCTTGCCAGCGAAGGCGGCCTGACAGCCGACCAGTTTCTGACTGGCTGTATACGGTCCAATGGTGAGAGCTGGCTTGCCAGCGATGACACCCTCACAGCCAATCACTCTTCTTCTACACCCGGATCCAACTGTGGGAGCCGGCCAGCCTGCTGGCGATGGCGTGCTATCAGCCGCCGAGTCTCTGTGGGGTGTAAATCCATTCTGTGGGAGCTGGCTTGCCAGCGAAGGCGGCCTGACAGCCGACCAGTTTCTGACTGGCTGTATACGGTCCAATGGTGAGAGCTGGCTTGCCAGCGATGACACTCTCACAGCCAATCACTCTTCTTCTAATACACCCGGATCCACCTGTGGGAGCCAGCCTGCTGGCGATGGCGTGCTATCAGCCGCCGAGTCTCTGTGGGGTGTAAATCCATTCTGTGGGAGCTGGCTTGCCAGCGAAGGCGGCCTGACAGCCGACCAGTTTCTGACTGGCTGTATACGGTCCAATGGTGAGAGCTGGCTTGCCAGCGATGACACCCTCACAGCCAATCACTCTTCTTCTACACCCGGATCCAACTGTGGGAGCCGGCCAGCCTGCTGGCGATGGCGTGCTATCAGCCGCCGAGTCTCTGTGGGATGTAAATCCATTCTGTGGGAGCGGGCTTGCTCGCGAAGGCGGCTGCCTGGTAACCAACTCCTGATTCCCAACGCAAAATCGACAGCCATAACCCTCTGATGCGTCCGCTTTACTGGCACTTGCGAGGCCGTCGTCTATAAAGAATGAGTGGTCAGGTCTTCTGTGATCGGTTCGGTTGCGGGAGTGGGTCGTTCATTTACCGCGGGTCGTCCTATGAACAATCTTGGGAAACGCGTGTTGCCGTTGGCTTTTTTTGCAGTTTTATTGGCCGGTTGTGCCAGTCCGCCGCCGCCTCCACCCGTAACGCCGCCTCCGCCGCCGGAACGTACTTGCCAGGTTCTCGAGAACACTGAGGTGTCTGGCGACAAGTATGTCGATGAGCAAGTGACTCGCCACATCACTACCACCCGTTGCGTCACTCAATAGCTGCGGCGGGGCGCAAGTCCCGGGTTGAGCGGATTGTGCTGGTGGCCGATCTGGTCGGCACGGCGGTGTTTGCCGTGGAAGGGGCCATTGCGGCGATGCGCAGTCAGCTCGACTTGCTCGGGGTGATGGTGATTGCGTTCATCGTCGCCCTTGGCGGTGGGGTCACCCGCGATCTGTTGATTGGTGCTACGCCCCCCAATGCCGTGGCCGATTGGCGGTATCCGGCGCTGGCGTTTTTTATGGGTGGGTTGGCGTTTGTTTGCCATGAGCAGGTGCTGGGTTGGTCCGGTTCGACGCTGATTGTGCTGGATGCGGCCGGTCTGGCGCTGTTCGCTGTGGCGGGGGCGCAGAAGGCGTTGAACTTCGGGATTACGCCGTTTGTGGCGATGCTGATGGGCACCATCACGGGCGTCGGTGGCGGGGTGATACGCGACATCGTGCTGGCGCGGATACCGGTGGTGTTGCAGGCGGATTTGTATGCGAGTTCAGCGTTTGTCGGCGCGGCGGTGTTGATTATCGCAAGGCGCTGCGGGGTGTCGCCGGTGGCGGCGGCGTTGCTGGCGGGGGCGGCATGTCTGGCCTTGCGATTGCTCTCGGTGCACTTTGGCTGGCAACTACCCAAAGTCATTGCCTGATCCTATCCCTGTAGGAGCCTTCGGCAGCTCCTACAGGGGATCAGAAATCACGGATCAGGACAGGAACCCCCCGTCCACATTCAGCGAAACCCCGGTGGTGTAGCTCGACGCATCACTGGCCAGATACAACACAGCCCCGGCCATTTCACTCGGATCGGCCACGCGCTTGAGCGGGATCTGCGTCAGCGCTTGCTTGAGGATCGCATCGTTCTTGACCAGCGCCGAAGCGAACTTGGTGTCGGTCAGGCCTGGCAGCAGGGCGTTGCAGCGGATGCCGAACTGCGCGCATTCCTTGGCGAAGACCTTGGTCATGTTGATCACCGCCGCCTTGGTCACCGAGTAGATGCCCTGGAAGATGCCCGGCGAAATGCCGTTGATCGACGCGACGTTGATGATGCTGCCGCCACCGTTTTCGCGCATCAGCTTGCCGGCTTCCACCGACATGAAGAAATAGCCGCGAATGTTCACGTCGACGGTCTTCTGGAAAGCGCCGAGGTCGGTATCCAGCACGTTGCAGAACTGCGGGTTGGTCGCGGCGTTGTTGACCAGGATGTCGAGACGGCCGAACTGTTCCTTGATGCCGGCAAAGACCTGGCTGATCTGCTCCATTTCACCGATGTGGCAAGCGACCGCAGTGGCCTTGCCGCCGGCGGCGACGATGGCGTCGGCGACGTGCTGGCAGCCGTCGAGTTTGCGGCTCGAGACGATCACATGCGCGCCTTGTTGGGCCAGCAGTTTGGCGATGGCTTCACCGATGCCACGGCTGGCGCCGGAAACGAAAGCGATCTTGCCGTCGAGGTCGAACAACTGAGTCTTGGACATAAGGGTTCCTTGGTGTGGGCCGTCAGAGGCTCGATTTCGCAATGACCTGCAAGCTCATCTGCTCCAGCAGTTTGTTCATGTGAATGAACTGCGCGAAGCGTTTGTCCTGGGTCTGGCCATGGTAGAAGCGGTAGTAGATCTGCTGCACGATGCCGGCCAGGCGGAACAGGCCGTAGGTGTAGTAGAAGTCGAAGTTATCGATCTGAATGCCCGAACGCTCGGCGTAGTAGTCGACGAATTCGCGGCGGGTGAGCATGCCCGGTGCGTGGCTTGGCTGGCGGCGCATCAGTTGCACCGGCGCCGGGTCGCCGGCTTCGATCCAGTAGGCGAGGGTGTTGCCCAGGTCCATCAGCGGATCGCCGAGGGTGGTCAGTTCCCAGTCGAGCACGCCGATGATCTGCATCGGGTTGTCCGGGTCGAGTATGACGTTATCGAAACGGTAGTCGTTGTGGACGATGCTGGAGGTCGGGTGGTCAGCCGGCATCTTGTCGTTGAGCCAGGTTTTGACCGCTTCCCAGTGTGGCGCGTCCGGGGTGAGGGCCTTTTCATAGCGCTCGCTCCAGCCTTTGATCTGGCGGGCGACGTAACCTTGCGGCTTGCCCAGATCGCCGAGGCCACAGGCTTCATAGTCAACGCGGTGCAGTTCGACGAAGCGGTCGATGAAGCTCTTGCACAGCGCTTCGGTTTTCGCCGAATCAAGGCCAAGTTCCGGTGGCAGTTCCGAGCGCAGGATGATCCCCTTGACTCGTTCCATCACGTAGAACTCGGCGCCGATCACCGCTTCGTCGGTGCAGTGCACGTAGGCTTTCGGGCAATACGGGAAGCCGTCGCGCAGCTGATTGAGAATGCGGAATTCGCGGCCCATGTCGTGGGCGGATTTGGCCTTGTGGCCGAATGGCGGCCGGCGCAGGACGAACTCCTGTTCCGGGTACTCAAGAAGGTAAGTCAGGTTCGACGCGCCGCCGGGAAACTGGCTGATCGCAGGCAAGCCGGTCAGGCCCGGAATATGGGCCTTGAGGTATGGATCAATCAGGCTGGCATCGAGTTCTTCGCCAGAGCGGATACGGGTGGACTGGTCAGTAAGCGCCATGCTTATCCCTTCTGCTTATTTTGGAGGCCAGACATCATTGGCTAATCTAATGGCGCGCCGGGTCGGCCACAAGCGCGCTGCGGTCTTATAGGTTAGCGTGTTGCCCGATAATCACCTGTGGGAATGTGCAGGGCGGGGTGGGTCAATGGCGGCGCGTGATCCTCTAATGCACGCGTTGATTGCTGATTTTCGGCGGCAACTGAATCGGCGTCAGTACTGGCTGCCCGGAGAAGAATGCCACAAGGTTTTTCCCCACCAGCTCCACGGTGCCTTGGGTGGCTTCCGGTGACAGACCGGCGACGTGCGGGGTTAGTAGCACGTTGCTCAGGGCTTTCAACGCATCCGGTACTTGCGGTTCATGGTCGAACACATCCAGCGCGGCGCCGGCAATGCGCCGTTGTTCAAGGGCGGTGATCAGATCCGCCGTGGCGATCACACTGGCCCGGGCGATATTGACGATAAAACCTTTAGGGCCCAGCGCGTCGAGCACAGGACGGGTCACCAGATGCTGTGTGCCGATCCCGCCCGGCGTGGCGACGATGAGGAAATCGGACGCCCGCGCCAGTTCGGTCGGGGTTGAGCAAAACGCGTAGGGCACGTCGCTGCGCACCTGACGGCTGTGATAGCTGATGTGCATGTCGAAGCCGAGGTGGGCACGTTTGGCGATCGCCAGGCCCACTGCACCCAAGCCAAGAATCCCAAGACGTTTGCCGGCCAGAGACGGGCGCATGATCTTCGGCCATTCTCCTCGGCGCACGGCGGCGTCGCAGCGCGGAATATCGCGCACCAATGCCAGCAGCATGGCCATCGCATGGTCAGCCACCGACGAGGCGTTGACCCCGGCGCCGTTGGTCACGGTGATCCCGCGATCGCTGGCGGCTTGCAGGTCGACATGCTCGTAACCGGCACCGATCACCGTGATGATCTTCAGCGCGGGCAGGGTGGCGATTTCCTCGGCAGTCAGGCCAAGCGGGCCACGGGTCAGAACGGCGTCGATACGTGGGCCATGGGTGGCGATGGCTTGGGCGCGTTCGGCAGGTGTCGGCGCGAGGATCAGGTGAAAGCCCTGATGCTCCAGAATCGGTAAATAGTCATTGATGGTTTCAACCAGTACCAGAACGGTGGCGGGCATTGCGCGGCTCCTGAGATCGTTAGTGGTTCGGTCGCGAAAGTCGTAGCAGAGTGCTGATTCCAGAGCGCTTTGGCAATGGTTGGGCGCTGCCCCGTTCCTGCCAGTGTAGGAGCTGAAACGGGGCATGCGCGGGCGCTTCGTCAGAAGGTCTTTGCGGAGACGGGCTTAGCGGATCAAGTGACGTACTGCGCGACGCCGTTGCCAAATGACCAGTTCTCTTTTTTCACTTCTACCAGATTGATGAACACGTCCTCCAGGCGCACCGCCAGTTGCGTGTGCAGACTTTCGGCGATGGTTTTGAACAGCAGTTGTTTCTTCTCCACCGTGCGTCCTTCGCTGATGGTGATCTGGATGAATACGACGCCGTCAGTGCGCGGGATGCCGAGGTATTGCGGGTCGTAGATCAAGTGCTGGCTGTCGTGTTCGGTAAGGACCTGGAAGTTGTCATGTGCGGGAACATCAATCGAACTGCGCAGGGCGTCGTAGATGAGTTCACCAACGTGTCTGGCGAAGGCGGGATCGGGGTTTTTCCTGATGTCGACGCGAACGAGGGGCATGGGCGGGGACTCTATGGGGGCAGGGGACTCATTCACGCTAGACCATTTGGCCCGGATTTGATGCATCCGGTACCTGGACGGCCGCCATCGCTGGCAAGCCAGCTCCCACAGGGATTGGTGATGGGTCACGATTGTGTGAACAGCGCATGACCCTGTGGGAGCGGGCTTGCCCGCGAAGAGGCCGGCGGCCTTCACACAGCCCTTTTTTTACCTGCAACCTGTCAGGTGATTCGCCAGCTTCTGTGGCTGATAAACGCGATTTGCCGCGTCCGTTTAAAGACACTCGAAGTTACGCGCCAATGCCCACAAATTCTTGCGCCGTTGCCTACGAAAACGCCGGATTCATCTGCTATCTGGCAGGTGCTGAATACGGAACTATGAAGGGAACAAAGCAGCCGCGGCAGTCGCTGCCAACAGCCAAGGAAGGCGCATGCTTCAGAATGATAGGGAAAATCTGGAACTCGAGAGGCTCCAAAATGAAACGAGCAAACTGATCGCCGAAAGAAAAAAGCTTCTGGCGCAAGCAAAAAAGCTAAACAGGGAAACGAATTTATACCCGCTCGCATTAGTAGGAGGTCTAGTGACTGCAATCGCTGCAGTAACAGGTGTTTTTTTCAAGTTTTGAGTGTTCACGTTTCATCACAGTCAGACCCATGACCTAAAAAGGAAAATCAAATATGAGCACCTATGACCGCAAGGCCAGAATGGAAGCACTGGAACGAGAGCACGATGAGTGGGAGGAAAGAATGCACCTCAAGAACAAGGGCGATATGTACCCAATCTGGACGATGCTAGCGTTCGGCATCTTTTGCATGTCACTTGGATTCATCCTGGCTCGATCAATCTGACCAAGTCCTGCCGACTGCATCAGGCGCTGTAACTTGCCAGAAAACGACACACTGCGTACCCGTCACCGACAGCTATTTTCCCAAAAACGACACTCCTCTAAACTGCTCCGCACAACCACTCCTCAGCTAAGTCTTTGCTTCTGCTCATTTATCGCGGAGAATCGCGCCCCTGTTTCGGCCGGAGCATGTCTGTCGGTTTTTTCCGACGCGTCCTGACCGAGTGGCAAGTGACCGGAATGCGGAGATCCGACCGGATGAATGATCAGGCCAAAAGCGTTGATCAACGCTTTGATGCAGCAGCACCCGCTGAACTTTCGAGCTGGAATCGCCAGGACACCACCTGGATGTTGGGACTGTTTGGGACGGCCATCGGCGCCGGCACCCTGTTTTTGCCGATCAACGCAGGGCTGGGTGGCTTCTGGCCGCTGGTGATCCTGACGTTGCTGGCATACCCGATGACGTTCTACGCACACCGCGGCCTGACCCGCTTCGTGCTTTCCGGTCGCGAAGGCGCCGACATCACTGACGTGGTCGAGGAGCATTTCGGCATCAAGGCCGGTGCGCTGATCACGCTGCTGTACTTCTTCGCCATCTTCCCGATCCTGCTGATCTATAGCGTCGGCCTGACCAACACGGTCGCCAGTTTCCTCGAGCATCAACTGCACATCACACCGCCACCGCGGGTGATTCTGTCGTTCGTGCTGATTCTGGGGCTGCTGGCGGTGGTACGTTGCGGCGAGCAGGCGATCGTCAAGGCAATGAGCCTGATGGTCTATCCGTTCATCGTCGCGCTGCTGTTCCTCGCGGTGTACCTGATTCCTCACTGGAACGGCGGCATCCTCGCCACCGCTTCGCAAATTCCCGCGCCGTCGGCGTTGCTGCACACGCTGTGGCTGGCGATTCCGGTGATGGTGTTCTCGTTCAACCACTCGCCGATCATTTCGGCGTTCGCAGTGGATCAGAAGCGCCGTTATGGCGCGAACGCCGACCAGCGTAGTTCGCAGATTCTGTGCCGCGCCCACCTGCTGATGGTGGTGATGGTGCTGTTCTTCGTGTTCAGTTGCGTCCTGACCCTGTCGCCGGAACAACTGGCCGAAGCCAAGGCGCAGAACCTGTCGATCCTGTCGTACCTGGCCAACCACTTCAGCAACCCGACCATCGAGTTCGCGGCGCCGCTGATTGCATTTGTGGCGATCTCCAAGTCGTTCCTCGGTCACTACATCGGTGCCAGCGAAGGTCTCAAAGGCCTGATCGTCAAGAGCGGCAAGCGTCCGGGCGCCAAGGCGCTGGATCGCATCGTGGCGGCGTTCATGCTGGTGATCTGCTGGATCGTGGCGACCCTGAACCCAAGCATTCTGGGCATGATCGAGACCATCGGTGGCCCGGTGATCGCGGCCATCCTGTTCCTGATGCCGATGTACGCCATCCGTAAAGTACCGGCGATGGCCCGTTATCGTGGTCAGGCGTCGAACGTGTTTGTCACCGCCGTGGGTCTGGTGGCGATTTCGGCGCTGATCTATTCGCTGACGGCGTAACGGCAAGATCAAAAAAAGCCGCTGCACATGATGTGTGCAGCGGCTTTTTTGCCTGCATGGCGACGATCCCTTGTAGGCGTGAGCCTGCTCGCGATAGCGGTGGCCCTTCAGAAGTGAAGTCACTGACACGCCGCCCTCGCTGGCAAGCCAGCTCCCACAGTGTTTTGTGTAATGCCCAGCATTGGCAAACACCCGTGCCCCCAGTGGGAGCTGGCTTGCCAGCGATGAGGCCGGAGCAGGCATCAACAATTCAACAGGCATAAAAAAACGCCGCTCATCTCACGATGGGCGGCGTTTTTCATTGCGTTGTAGCGTTAGGCTTGAACGACCGGGATGTTGGCGTTCGCAGCAGCTTCACGGAACTCGGCAATCTGATCGAAGGACAGGTAGCGGTAGATATCGGCCGCCATGCTGTCGATCTTGCCAGCGTATTCCATGTACTCCTCGACGGTCGGCAGGCGACCCAGGATCGAAGCAACCGACGCCAGCTCAGCCGAAGCCAGGTAGACGTTCGCGCCATCGCCCAGACGGTTCGGGAAGTTACGGGTCGACGTCGAGACCACGGTGCTGTTCGGCTCAACGCGTGCCTGGTTACCCATGCACAGCGAGCAGCCTGGCATTTCCATGCGTGCGCCAGCCTTGCCGTAGATGCCGTAGTAGCCTTCTTCGGTCAGTTGGTGAGCGTCCATTTTGGTCGGCGGCGACAGCCACAGACGGGTTGGCAGCTGACCCTTGACCTGATCCAGCAGCTTACCGGCAGCGCGGAAGTGACCGATGTTGGTCATGCACGAACCGATGAACACTTCGTCGATCTTCTCGCCAGCAACGCTGGACAGCAGACGGGCGTCGTCCGGGTCGTTCGGCGCGCACAGTACAGGCTCGCTGATGTCGGCCAGATCGATTTCGATGACTTCGGCGTATTCGGCGTCGGCATCGGCTTCCATCAGTTCCGGGTTGGCAACCCAGGCTTCCATCGCTTGAGCACGACGTTCCAGGGTACGTGCATCGCCGTAGCCTTCGCCGATCATCCAGCGCAGCAGGGTGATGTTGGAGTTCAGGTACTCGGTGATCGACTCTTTCGACAGCTTGATGGTGCAACCGGCAGCCGAACGTTCTGCGGAGGCGTCGGACAGTTCGAACGCCTGTTCCAGGGTCAGACCTTCCAGGCCTTCGATTTCCAGGATGCGGCCGGAGAAGGCGTTTTTCTTGCCTTTCTTCTCGACGGTCAGCAGACCGTTCTGGATGGCGAAGTAAGGAATGGCATGAACCAGGTCACGCAGGGTGATGCCAGGTTTCATCTTGCCTTTGAAGCGCACCAGGATCGATTCCGGCATGTCCAGCGGCATGACGCCGGTGGCAGCGGCGAACGCAACCAGACCGGAACCGGCCGGGAACGAGATGCCCATCGGGAAACGGGTGTGCGAGTCACCACCGGTACCGACGGTGTCTGGCAGCAGCATGCGGTTCAGCCACGAGTGGATGATGCCGTCGCCCGGACGCAGGGAAACGCCGCCGCGGGTCATGATGAAGTCAGGCAGGGTGTGGTGGGTGGTTACGTCGATCGGCTTCGGATACGCCGCGGTGTGGCAGAAGGACTGCATCACCAGGTCAGCCGAGAAGCCCAGGCACGCCAGGTCTTTCAGTTCGTCACGGGTCATTGGACCGGTGGTGTCCTGAGAACCTACGGTGGTCATCTTCGGTTCGCAATAGGTGCCAGGACGAATGCCTTTGCCTTCTGCCAGACCACAAGCCTTGCCGACCATTTTCTGCGCCAGGGTGTAACCCTTGGTGCTTTCGATCGGTGCATCAGGCTTCTTGAACAGGTCGAACGCAGGCAGACCCAGTTCGGCGCGAGCCTTCTCGGTCAGGCCACGGCCGATGATCAGCGGGATACGACCGCCAGCACGAACTTCGTCCAGCAGCACCGGGGTCTTCATTTCGAAGGTGGTCAGGACTTCGTCAGTGCCGTGTTTGCAGACTTTGCCAGCATGTGGGTACAGGTCGATCACGTCGCCCATGTTCATGTTGGTAACGTCGAACTCGATTGGCAGTGCGCCGGCATCTTCCATGGTGTTGTAGAAGATCGGAGCGATTTTGCTGCCGAAGCAGAAACCGCCAGCGCGCTTGTTCGGCACGTAAGGGATGTCGTCGCCGAAGAACCACAGTACCGAGTTGGTAGCGGATTTACGCGAGGAGCCGGTACCGACCACGTCACCGACGTAGGCGATCGGGAAGCCTTGACCGCGCATTTCTTCGATCTGCTTCATCGGGCCGGTCTTGCCTTGCTCGTCCGGAACGATGCCGTCGCGGGCCATTTTCAGCATGGCCAGGGCGTGCAGCGGGATGTCAGGACGCGACCAGGCGTCTGGCGCCGGGGACAGGTCGTCGGTGTTGGTTTCGCCGGTGACCTTGAACACGCGCAGGCTGATCTTGTCGGCCAGCACCGGGCGCTTCTTGAACCACTCGCCGTCAGCCCAGGATTGCAGCACGGCCTTGGCGTGAGCGTTGCCGTTCTTGGCTTTTTCAGCCACGTCGTGGAAGGCATCGAACATCAGCAGGGTGTGCTTGAGTTCTTCGGCAGCCACTGGCGCCAGCTCGGCGTTGTCCAGCAGTTCAACCAGGGTCACGATGTTGTAGCCGCCCTGCATGGTGCCGAGCAGTTCTACAGCGCGCTTCTTGTCCAGCAGAGGGGAGGAGACTTCGCCTTTGGCCAGAGCCGACAGGAAACCGGCTTTGACGTAAGCGGCTTCGTCCACTCCAGGTGGTACGCGATTGGTGATCAGGTCAACGAGGAAAGCTTCTTCGCCAGCCGGAGGATTCTTCAGCAGCTCGACCAGGCCTGCAGTTTGTTCGGCGTTAAGCGGCTGGGGAACGATACCCAGGGCTGCACGCTCTTCGATATGTTTGCGGTAGGCTTCAAGCACAGTTATTACCCTCATCAGTGGTCCCAAATGGGTGTCCGGGACGCTCATCCCGAAATTGCCGTACTCATGCACCTCACGACGTTGTGGGTCGTCTGGCCAGAATTACCGGCAATTCCTTACAGAAGCTGCTTTCAAAGTTTTACGCCTGCAGAACGGGGAGCTGATGAGGGTTGGCGTTGGGCTTTTCCCCGCTGGAAAAACCCTTCGCCAACACCGCTCTGAAGGAACGACTGTGCTCGTGACGCTTTGAAAACAGCTTCTAACGGACATTGGCGCCTTAAAAGGCTGGCTGATTCTACGGCAAAAAAAATTTAAAGGTAAGTCGGACTCTATTGGACTTTGGTGGCGTTGTGCGCGGGCGGGTCAAACCGCGATCCAGCGCTTGTCCCTGACGTTTGAGGGGTGATCAATGCCCGACAAAGGGCTAACATGCCGGCCTGTTCCGCGTTTCAGTGTTTTGCCAATTTATGCCCAATCAGACCATCAAGACCCCCTGCGTCGGCCTCTGCTCCACTGTTTACGGAGATCTGGTGTGCCGCGGCTGCAAGCGTTTCCACCATGAAGTGATCAACTGGAATGGTTACGGCGAGGAAGAGAAACGCGCGGTGTGGTTGCGGCTGGAACAATTGCTGTCACAAGTGATGGCGGGCAAGGTCGAGATCTTCGATTCGGCGCGTCTGCGCCAGCAACTGGAACAGCGCAAGATCCGCTTCGTACCGCATCAGTCGGAATATTGCTGGGCCTATCAGCTGATTGCGCGCGGGGCGCGGGTGATCATTAATCTGGAAGCCTACGGGATGGTGTTGCTGCCGGAGTTCCGCGACTGGAACCTGCCGGAGTTACGCGATGCCATTGATCGGGAATTCTTCCTGCTGTCGGAAGCGCATTACCAGCGCTACATCGCCCCCGGATTCCTCAAAGACGCCTTCGGCGCCTAGAAGCTTCGCGAGCAGGCTCGCTCCCACAGGGAAATGCATTCCTGCAGGAGACCGCATTTCAGATGTGGGAGCGAGCCTGCTCGCGAAGACGCCGGTTCAGGCGCCGCAATCCTTAATGCTTCACCGCCAGCTCGACCAAATGATCCTCCACCTCCTGCGGTTTGAGCACCAGTACATCGCTTTCCAGTGAGTCCAGCACGACTTCAGCGGTATTGCCGATCAACGCCCCTGACAATCCGGTCCGCGCCACGGTGCCAATCACGGTCACTGCCGCTTGCAGTTTGTGCGCCATGAACGGAATCAATACATCCGCCGGGCCTTCCTCGATGTGCAGATGCGCATCATCGACATCGAACTCGGCCTGAAACGCCCGACATTGCTCGCGATAACGCGCCTCAATGGTTTCACTGAGCTGCAGCGTCGGGTCGGCTGCCGAGAGCATGGGCGACGGATGCGCGCTGATCACATGCAAATGCCCCTTGGCCAGCCTGGCGATGTCGTAGCCGTGATCAATGATCGTGGTGTGCAAGTGCCGGTGTTCGCCATCGACATTGCCGACATCGACCGCTGCCAGAATCACTCGATCTTTCCACGGCGCGCTGGTTTTCACCAACAGCACCGGGGTAGGGCAGTGGCGCAACAGTTTCCAGTCTGCCGGGGTCAGCAGGGCTTTTTTCAGCGTACTGTCGGGGAAATGCTGCTTGATCACCAGCCCACAGCCTTCGGCCTGCTGCACATCGACGATGGTTTCGTGCAGGCTCTCGTTCCACGCCTGTTCGGTGGTCACGCTGTAACCGTCCGCCAGCAACGCGGTTTTGAGCACGCCGAGCATGCCGGCGTGGTCGTGCTTCTTGTCGCACACCAGCAGGTGCAGATGGGCCTGGGTCACGCCAGCGATCAACTTGGCGCGCTTGAGCGCCAGGCTTTCCGAATGTTCGGGTTCGATGACCACCAGAATGCTGCGAATGGCTTGCATGAGCGGAGTCTCCAGCGAAGAAAAGGCACGGCGTTGCACAACTATAGTTGCTGCTCGAACACCTGCGACTTGATGCATATCAACGCCTGCCGCTGGTGGTCTGCGGACAGGCCGGTATAATCGGCGCCCTTCGCTCGAACACCTTTTACCGTGAGCCCCATGATCCTTCCCGAAATCCACGAATTCCTTGGCTGCCGCACACCCGACGCTTGGGTACAGGCGGCACTGGCCGATCAGGAAACCCTGCTGATCGACCACAAGAACTGCGAGAAAAAGTCGGCAATACAACCACGAAATGTGAGGGACACCTATGCTTCCTGAAGTCCATGAATTCCTTGGGTGCCGAACCCCTGACGCATGGGTGGAAGCGGCTTTGGTTCAGCAAGACGTGATGCTCATTGATCACAAAAATTGTGAGTTCAAGGCCGCTAGCACTGCGCTGAGCATGATTGCTAAGTACGGTGCGTATCCGGATTTGGTGATCATGATGTCGCGGCTGGCCCGTGAGGAGCTTGTCCATCACGAACAGGTTTTACGGCTGATGAAAAAGCGGAAAGTTGAATGGCGTCCGCTGTCGGCTAGTCGTTATGCGTCCGGGTTACGATCTGTCGTTAGAAGCCATGAGCCGGTGAAACTCGTTGATACATTGGTGGTAGGTGCGATCATTGAAGCACGCAGCTGTGAGCGTTTTGAAGCGCTTGTGCCGCATTTGGATGAGGAGCTGGGACG
The DNA here is from genome assembly GCF_002813455.1 of Pseudomonas baetica. NCBI lineage: Bacteria > Pseudomonadati > Pseudomonadota > Gammaproteobacteria > Pseudomonadales > Pseudomonadaceae > Pseudomonas > Pseudomonas baetica. The sequence continues at coordinate 6,452,522 of NZ_PHHE01000001.1, forward strand.
GTTCTATTACGGGTTGTTGAAAAGCGAATCTAGGCATTTTCAAGGCTATTTAAAGCTAGCTTACCAGTATGGGGATGCAGCAGACGTGGATCGGGTAATCGAAAAAGTCAGGGCGGTGGAGGCGGAATTGATTGATAGCTCTGACTGTGAGTTCAGATTTCATAGTGGAATTCCAGCCTAAACCAGAAGTAGGCTGTAATTAAGCTCTCAATTGAGTTGAACCCTACGGTCGTAAATGTAGGGTTTTTTTAATCTCGGAATACGGTATCTGGTTGAAAGTAAAAGAAAATTATTTTGAGTGTTGGGTGAGCGTGTATGTGCGCAAGGTGAATCACTCCAATAAGTACTGTAAAACGTGCCCTATATTTTTATCCGCTTCGTTAGCCTGCTACTGAACCGATTAGTGTCCTCTTCCTGTCGATGCATCCCCGTTAAAATTTTCCTTCCTGCGAAGCTGTGTGCCGTTCAATCGGTATGATATTGTTTTGATACTGACAGCTAGAGCGTCCGATACGCTCCGCGACTTGGCTTTAACCAAGGACGGCAAATGATAGAAATTCCCTATACTCAAAAGAACCTTCTACGTTGCGTTGGTTACAAAGATATATTGGCGGATAAAACATTGCTCGATGTGACGGCACGCTCCGCTGCTGTTAATGTGTCTTTGGAGAAGATAAAAAATAAAACTGCATTTCACGGTTCTCTCCGGCCCTTAATGATAGCTGGTAAAAAAGGTTATGTGTTCACTAACTTTTATTCGGAATTAATATCTCGGCTGGTCGCAAAAAATATAAAAACAAATTACAAGATAAAACAGTCTGATCGGCAAACTGTTATTGCGAATGCGGTATCGTTGTTGAAGGAGGGTGGAGCATACGACGTATATCGATTTGATATCAAAAGCTTCTACGAGAGCGTAGATAGAAACTTGCTATGGCAAAAGCTTATTGGTGAGGCAAAATGTTCATGGCAGACGCTGCGACTGATTAGCGAGTTGTTCGAGCATTTTAAAGCTTGGGATATTGAAGGCTTGCCGCGTGGTTTAGGTATTAGTTCGGCTTTGTCTGAGTTGGCTCTGAGCGAATTTGATGAAAAGATAAGGCATATGCCTGAGGTTTTTTATTATGGCCGATTTGTTGATGATGTGTTAATTATTACTTCCGCAGCTGTTGCTCGTGCGGACTTTGAGGCTGAACTATCCGGTTACTTGTTTGAAGGTTTAGAGTTTCACGATGGTGGCAAAAGAAATCACTTGGCAATCCCTAGGTCAAAGGATGAGCCTAGTCGTGAAGAGTACTACTCTTTCGATTTTTTGGGGTACGAGTTCAAAGTATTCAATCGTAATGAGTCAGGTTCGAAGTGTAAGTTTAAGAGGCGTCGGTTGAAAATTGATTTATCTCCGGCTAAAGTCGAGAAGGTCAAAGTTAGATTGATAAGTTCTTTCTGTGCTTATATGGGGAGTGCGAAAAGTCCTTCTGATTACCTTGTTCTTAAAAATCGAATTATGGCTTTGGCCGGTAATTATTATATTACGGATCCGATATCAGGGATTAATATAAAAACTGGGATTTATTACAATTATGTTCATAAGAACTTTATTCATGGCTGTGCTTTGCATAAGCTGGATGGGTTACTTCATGGATTGTTGTTTTCTAAAAGTCACCCGTTGTCTTGTAGAATAATTTCCAATTTGACGCTCCAGCAGCGTAGGCAATTAGCCGGGTATAGTTTTGTGTCAGGGTTTACGGATGCTCGATTTCATTCGTTCAGCTATAAAATGCTGAAGACGATTAAGAAAGGATGGCGAAAGTGAAGGGGAATACACGGAGAGTAAAAAAAGAAGATTTTGCACGTGTTCTTTTAACAGAAACCTGTCCTTATGAAGTTCCTGTACTGTTCAGTAATTTGGGGTTTTATTGGCATGTAAGGAAGTACAAGGATGGAAAGAGTAACGTAGGCGAGGTGATAAATCATCTGTTTTCTGGCTATGACCACTCTGAATATTCGATTCCCCTTACCTACAAGATACGAAAAGATGAAGACTCCTTTCGCACGTTATCCTTGCTGCACCCAAGTGCGCAAATAAGGCTTGTTGATTTTTATCAGGATTTTGATCAGCAAGTATTGATGGAGTGCAAGAAAAGTTTATTTAGTATGCGTGCTCCGTTTAAGGTTGCTAGTAAGTATTATTTGCGGAATCCAAATCAAAATATAAATAAATATCGCTCCCAAAATATTGCGGGGCAGGCTGATGAGTCAAGGCACAGATTTCTGTCCTCTTACTTTTCGTATAGAGGATATACTCGCTTGTATAAATTTTTTGATTCGCAGGAGTTTGTTCGATTAGAACAGCGTTTTTCATCGTTCTGGTCTCTTGATATCTCCAAGTGCTTTGATAGTATATATACGCATTCAATTACTTGGGCGCTGAAAACAAAGATCTATTCAAAGAATAACGCTAAAGTAAAAAATTCTTTTGGTAGTATATTTGATCGAATAATGCAGGCTTGTAATTATAATGAAACGGCAGGAATAGTTATTGGGCCTGAAACAAGTCGAATTTTTGCTGAAATAATATTTCAAGAGATTGACCAGTCAATTGAAAAGCAACTGGCTGATATAGGTCTGGTTTACGGCGAATCATATGTGGTTAAGCGGTATGTAGATGATATTTTTATCTTTTCAACTAATGAGGTCGACTCTTCAAAGATATCGAAAGTAGTCGCGTCCAGTTTCAAAGAATATAAGCTTAATTTGAATACCGCTAAGTCAATTAAGGCGACTAGGCCGTTCGTTACTCAGAAGACAAAGTCTTTGCGTGCAGTAAAAGCCTCCTTGGTAAAAATGAGTGAAAGTCTGGTTGGCCCTTTGGGTGAAGAGGGGGCGAGCGGGTTAGTTCCAAAAAGAGTATTCAATCGAAATAGATTGAAGGTCAGCTTTTTGAATGATGTGAAGTCGTCGTGTATTAATGATCCTGATGCTTATGATCTTGCTTGTGGGTATGTGATATCCGCATTGTGCAATCTTTTGATTCGGGTTACGGATGACAATATTGGTCGTGCCTTTGATGAATCTGAGAGCAAGAATAAGTATGCGGATTTTTTTCACATTGTGATTGAGTTGATGTTTCATTTTTATACGGTTAGTCCAAGTCATAAGGGGTCAGTTAAGATCTGCATGGCGTCAAATTTGGCGTGCTCCTTTTTTGATGCTCATATGGCCACGGAGTCTAACTCTATTCGAAGTTTGATATATATTCTTGGGAATGAGTTCTTTCAAAGTAGTGACTTTATAAAGATGAAGCCAAATACAGATTATGCTCTGTTAGAGGCATTGAATCTATTGGTTTCGTTGAAGGGGCTTGGTGATGATTTTAGTCTGCCGCGGGAAACATTAAAGGCTGTGGTAGATGTTTCGAATGGGCGTGAACTTACATATTTTGAAATTATAACCTTGTTGTATTATATTGGCGCGTCGACGATGTATGTGAACGAGCCCCATGAAAGACAGGACACCGTTTCCCCCTTACGATAAGGGATAGGCAAACGGTTATGTTTATGACTAATAGCAACGATAAGAGTGGTGAGCTTTTGGGCCAGGAGCGGCGGCGCCGCTGGAGCCCAGAGCAAAAGCTGGCCATGGTTCGAGAGAGCCTTGAACCAGGACAAAGCGTTTCGGTCGTGGCTCGGCGCAACGGCATCAATGCCAACCAGTTGTTCCTGTGGCGCAAGCTGTACCAGGACGGCAGTCTATCGGCGGTCAGTGCTGGCGAAGCCGTGGTGCCGGCCTCCGAGCTGAGCGATGCGCTCAAGCAGATCCGTGAACTGCAACGGATGCTGGGCAAGAAAACGATGGAAGCGGAAATCCTAAAAGAAGCCGTGGAGATCGCCCGGTCGCGAAAATGGATTGCGCACTCACCCTTGTTGCCGGGGGACGACCAGTGAAGCTGGTCAGCGAATGTCTCGGTGTGGCGCGCTCGCAATTAACGGTTCGAATCAAGCAATCGGTATCGCCCAAGACACGGCGAAGCAGGCCTGTGAACGACGCTGAGTTGGTGGCCGAAATCCAGCAACAGGTCAGCGAGCTGCCCAGCTATGGCTACCGTCGAGTCTGGGGATTGCTGCGTCGCGCCCGTGAAACCCAGCTGCTACCTGCGATCAACGTGAAGCGGGTTTACCGGGTGATGCGTGATCACAACCTGCTGCTTGAGCGCCGGATCAAACAACCCGGCGTGCCGCGTCGGCACGAAGGCCGTATTGCGGTGCAAACCAGCGATACGCGTTGGTGCTCGGACGGCTTTGAGTTCCGTTGTGAGGACGGCGCTAAACTGAGCGTGACCTTCGCCCTGGACTGCTGTGATCGCGAAGCCATCGGCTGGGTCGCGAGCCCGACCGGGTACAGCGGCGATGATATCCGCGACTTGATGCTGGAAAGTGTGGAGAAGCGCTTCGGTGATCAACTGCCTGCAACGCCGGTGCAGTGGCTCAGCGATAACGGTTCGGCCTACACCGCCGAACAGACGCGCCTGTTTGCTCGGCAGATCGGCTTGCAGCCGGTGACCACACCAGTGCGTAGCCCGCAGAGTAATGGCATGGCCGAGAGCTTCGTGAAGACGATCAAGCGTGACTACGTGGCGCACATGCCCAAGCCGGATCGGGAAACGGCGCTGCGTAACCTGGCGATTGCCTTCGAACACTACAACGAGCAGCATCCGCACAGCGCCTTGAACTATCGCTCACCGAGGGAGTTCAGGCGCTTGGCAGTGGCATCAATTTAACGGGGAGTTGGTGTCCGGTTTTGTAGGGGCAAGTCCAGTATGCTCAAATTAAGGAGCAAGTGATAAAGAGTATTAAGAGGAAGTTGGCTGAGCTTGATGATGTTAGGCAGAATTCCGAAAAGGTTCATCTGTTGATGGATGTACTTACATGTCCTTTTGTGCCGGATAATTTGAAAGTCACTTTGGTAGAGAGATTGTTGAAACAAGTTAAGCAACGTCAACCTACTAGGCTGGAAATCGATGAGGCGAAGATAAACCTTGGGAAATTTTCGTGGTTTGTCTCTTGGAACGGAGCAGAGTTGATGGCGTTGCTAGAGAAAAAAGAGTTGCTTAAAAGTTATTAGTGAGCTAGGGTTTTCAGCGCAAGGTGTACCCGTTGGCTTGATGGCAGTGGCTACAGTTCTGTCAGAGCGCCCCCGCAAGTTTGGTCAGAGAACCTTGGATGGTTCTTCAGAAGATCGAGTTGAGGTATCGTCCGCTTGTTCCGGGATGGCGGTTTATCCGCACACACTATACCAGCGGGGCATCTTGTACCTTTTTATCGGTTTCATAATTCGACCCGGTACATGTACCTACTAGTATCTACCGGTGATTGTATGGAACCGTTTCTTATTTCAGTGCACCCGGGTGTTCGGCACTAGTCTGCTTTTTTATTCGGTATACGGTAGCGACACCTATTTCGGCAAGCTTGGCAATGTCTTCAGCAGACATTGTCGGATGCTTGGTAATTAGCATCTGTACCTTTGTCCATTTTTCGATGTTCTTGCCCTTGCCCTTTGGTTTCCATTCAGGCTCCGCAAGTCGTTTATTTCTCAAGCCTTCATTAATGCGTTCGACACGCTTTTGTTGATCCAGACGGGCCATGGTTGCCATCAGGTCAATCAACATGCCGTTGATCACCTCCATGATCTGACCAGTGATGCCTTGGTCTTCGATCATCAAATGGCTCGTGGGTAGGTCTGCGATGACTAGCCGTAAACCTTTGTCCTTAATCGTTGCCTTGAGTGTCTCCCAGTCAGCCTGGGACAGTCGACTTAATCGATCTACGGATTCCACCAGCAGGATTTCTCCTTTCTGTGCGATAGATAGAAGGCGCATCAATTCAGGTCGGTTAAGTTTGGTACCACTAATGTGTTCAGAATAGATTCCGGCAATGGCAAGTCCTTTCTCGCTTGCGAATGATTCAAGGCTTGTTTTGGCTCGTAGTGCATCTTGATCTTTAGTGCTAGCGCGCAGATAGAGATGTGTTTTCAATTTTATTATCCTTTAAAGTATTTTTAGATAGATGTATGATAATCGGATCATATGTCTATCTGCAATAGATATATGATAGTGGCAGGCGACCGTTAATCGATCTACCAAATGACTAGACTTATCTGATAGCGTCGCGAGCTGATAGGTGTGCCATAGATTTCCCACCAAGTAGCAAATTGCTACCATTCAACAGGCTTTCCCAACCCGCTATCCTTCGCCCCCCCAGCAATGACACGGAATACGGAAAGCTGTCAGCTCGGCTTTTGGGATTTGTCCCACAGCCAGTGCTGGAGCTTACCGGTAACGTCATTCTGCCCCAGCCTCGGGCTGGAGTTCCCAAGGACGAAAGGAAGCTGCATGTCTGGCTATGTACCAAACCCGCCAAAGGGCCACCGCTATAGCGGCGTAGAGCCTGTAGATACTCATGCCCAACGTTGGGCTGAATACAAAGACCTCCCCACCAAAGAAGAAGCCAAACCAAACCGCTTGGGGTGTGTGTTCGCCAAGAGCTGCGATCTTCCCGATGGCGTGATTGATCACAAGAGACCAGCAGGATTCATTCCCGTAGAGAAGATTGGCAACTTCGGTGAGCTTGCCATTCTGGGAGGTTATGAGACTGATGCAGGCGGGAACATTCCGCTGAAACAAATCAGTGGTAGCGCAGCCCTAACGACCGCGATAGGAACTCTCATCTTAGGCGGCACGGCCATTGCCGCCACTTCGTCTTGTGGTGTTTTGTGTACTGCTGGTGGTGTTGCTGCTGGAACCGCTGCTACAACAGGAACCGGGGCCGGGGTTGGCACTGGTGTCGTCACTGCCGGTGTAGTGGCTGGGTTTCTGGGAGGAATGGTTGCACTGTTATGGCCATCAAGTTTGGGCGATAGCAGCCTGTACACAGAGGAACAGCTTCAATCACTCAAGGAAGGCCGCACGCGCGTTCGGATTCACATCGAACAGCAAGCAGATGGCACCCTGAAGGGCTATGGGTACAACACCCAGAGGCGTACCGACTGGGAGATGATCCCTGTGGTGCAATTTGAAGAGCAAGGCTCTCAGCAGGTGGCTGATTTTGGCGACGGGGTAACCCTGATCTGGACGCCAGCCGTTGACCCGTCCAGTACTTCAGGAATTCCACCACTGGAAGGTGCTCCACAAGCACCCCAAATCTGGATTTATCCGCCCACCGAGCAAGCGGATAACATCATCGTCAGCCCGATCTACCCAGACGAATACAAAGACTTCATCCTTGTGTTCCCGGCTGATTCCGGCATTCAACCGCTGTACATCGTTATCAGCGCTCGCTACTCACCGGGAGTTGTTACTGGTCAAGGAGAGGACGTGTCTGGTATCTGGCTTGCTGGCGCTGGCACAGGGTTAGGCGTTCCGATTCCGGCAAGAATTGCTGATCAGTTGCGGGGGCAGAAGTTTAAGAGCTTCGATGCTTTCAGGGCTGCAATGTGGACTGCTGTAAGTAATGATGCTGAGCTAAACAGTCAGTTCAAACCAACCAACCAAGGCTGGTTATCGAAAGGCAATTCACCGTTTGCACCGAAGGCAGAGCGCAACGGCAAGAATGCGCGTTACGAGATCCATCACATCGAGAACATCCAACACGGCGGTGCTGTGTACGATATTGAAAACCTCAGGGTGGCCACACCAAAACGTCACGTTGAGATTCACAAAGAAGACAGGCAGAAATCATGAAAAATACATTCAGCGATTACACGGAAAGCGAATTCGAAGCTCTGCTACAGCGCATCATTAACCACGATGGCGCGGAGCCAGAGGTGGATAAACTGGTGTTCCACTTTGAAGAGGTGAGTGAGCACCCTGCTGGGTCTGATTTGATTTTCTATCCGGAAGACGGCGCTGATGATTCAGCGTCTGGCATCACCCAAACCGTAAAGGAGTGGCGAGCTGCTCAGGGCCTGCCGGGATTCAAGGCCGACTGAGTCAGGCTCCTGGGAGAAGTTGTGACGGACGGGGCAAAGTTTTCCAAAAGCTGGCCCCGATTTTTTTCAGGAGCTGGTAGCTCACCTAGGTATTAGTGCTGCCATCCCGCATGGCGGTATAGCCGAAGGTGAGGGCGGGCAGGGCGACTCTAGCCGTAAGCGACTTATCTTTCTCTTCAAGGCGAGCCGTCTATAGCTTACTAAGGCTGTTCCCCTAACATTTTTTCCAAGTTCAATACTAGGTCTGAAGGCTTGCATCTCAAAGCGCTTGCAAGCTTGAACAGGACTGCAATCGTAGGGTGGTGGATACCACGCTCTATCAGACTGACATAGTTGCGCTGTACGTCTGCTTCATGTGCAAGCTGTTCTTGAGTTAATCCAGCCTCTTTGCGTTTTTGGCGCAAAACCTTCCCAAAAGCAAAGCCGATATCCACGTTTGCAGCCCCATCCTAAAGAGGGGTCACTGTCGATGATGACTGTCTCTGCGTCCTCACAGTATACTGTGAATATTCGCTGTAAAATCACTCCGAATGAGAGGCGCCATGAAGGTATATGCGGCAATTTTTATCGCGACACTGACCATGCCGATGGCCAGTCTGGCAGGTATTTTGGCAATGGAGCTGGGTTACGTCTGGAGCATTCGCCAAGCTTTCGGTGTTGGGGTTCTTGTTGGAAGCGTGATGGTCATGCTGGCAGTAATCATTTTCTTACTCGGTATTCCTACGCTGAAGCGAAATTTCCGCAGCTAGGGATAGATTGAATGAAATCAAAAAGTGTGGCTGTGGCAATCGGGCTGAATTTAATCTTCCCCGGTTTCGGGTATTTGTATATGTGTCGATACTTAATCGGGGTAATCGGGGGTCTACTCGTTTTTGTTGTTATATGTAGGTCGTCGGAAAGCATAATCTTGGTTTGGGTTGTGATGAATTTAATTATGGCTATTGATATGTGCCTATTGAAGGGGTTGGTTAAGAATCATGAATAAAATCATATCCATTTGCTGTGTCGTCCTGTCAGGTAGTGTATGGGCTGGACAGCCTAGCGAGGATGCAATTAATCAAATGTACAACAGTCGTGTTGACGAAATGATGGAGTCAACCGGGATGAATTTTGAGAACGCAGTTGCAACGAAGAGCATTGCTTCGGAGTGGCGGGCAAACAATGCTCGCGCTCAATTGAAGTTTAGTAAGCCCATGATGTATTACGGTCGACTCAGTAAAGTGCTGGTTAACAATGGTAATGCTGACCTATTATTGGATTCTGGTTCGCCTTCAGAAGTCACTGTAACGCTATCCGCATATCAGGCTTGGCCGTGGAAATTGACCGGCGATGAATGGAGTATAGGTGGTGTACAATCAAATTTACAGTTTGCGGCGAATCTGAATGCTGGTGCTAAGCTCTATTTTCAGTGTCGGCGTGTAGAGTTTGTTGGAAAGATATATTTGGTGAATTGTCTCGCATTTCCTGAAAAAATCACAAATTGAGTCTGTACGGCTTTATTGTTTGCCCTTAAAGGCTCCTGTCGTGCGGCAGGGGGTGTTTGCGTGGCAAGGTAGTGGGTGTCTAGGGTTATGAGATATAATTGCTTAGATCGCGTCCTGAGGCTTTGAATTCTATCTCTTTGATCCTTGCACCGCGCACATCCGGCATTTTGTTATCTCGCCATTCTTTCAACATGGAAGTTACTTGGCGGCTTCCACTCCATAGCTGATGTTTTATTGGCTTGGACTTGATCTTTGCCAGATATGTCATCCACTTAAAGTACGAATCAAGGTCTTCGATCGTTTGGAGGTGGTGGCCATATTTGTCGTGGTCAGGTGCAATAATCGAATAGTCAGCCAGCTTTCCCTCTTTCTTCAGCTTCGCATGTAGATGTTGTAGGCTTGACTTTCTGCTCAGCTTGTCATTAAGAATTATCGCGTGGTGATGGTGGATTCCGCTTTCATCAGTTTCGCTTACCGTCACCCTCAGGGGGATGTATTTGAATTTGATTTTATAGTAGTTGTTGAGATGTGCGCTGTACTCTGAACAAGTCATCTTGTCTGTGAAGCGTGTGCGCACATGATAGCCTCTCGCATATCGAAATGCTCTAGATGCACCGTAAACTAGAATGTAAAGCGCTTGGACGATGTTTTCGAATGTAGGGTACTGTGCATTGCACTTGATTGGTATTCCCTGATATTGGTCTAGGATGTACTGGGGCTTGTGTTTGATTGTCATTATAATTAACTTACTGTATAGCTTGGCTACCCTTAATTGATTTCTAATAGAGATGTAAAGATCCATGCGCTCAATAGTCCCCTAGACCTTAAAGGCCGGGGGCTTTGACGATATTTTGTGTTTGTAAGTCGTTGCGAGGAAGCTGGGTTTGGTGTGTTTGTATAAAATTATATTGTGCTGTAGAACTCATACATCTCTAGCTCTGCTGCGCTTGTTTCGATTGCCTTGAAAGTCGTCGTGTCCCCTGTACGCTGGCGGGCCAGCATGGTCTTAAAGCGTTCTAGGCGCTCTTTAGTCAGGGAGCCGTCCCTGTTTGTAATGTGATGAACGTTTCCTCGCGCAGATATTTTGTATGCTTGTATCTTCCTGTTGTATCCCTCGTACACACACTTGCTAAAGTCATTCCCGGAAGTGTTGGCTAGCATTAAACCTCCGGAATAGCAGTCTATATGATATCCCGAGGACTGAAGCAGTGCGTTCAAGCGCATGGGGTGGTCTGCGATTAACTCGTACTGATAGTCCCAAGGTATGCGATCCATGAACCCCACATTTTAAAGGCGGGGCGTATAGTTATCTTGGTATTTGCGGAGTGCAGTTCCACGGCAGCAAGGCTTCGAAGTCCTCTACCGCTGCGGCTTGCGGCAATCGTTCAAGTGCGTGGCGCAGCCACGCATAGGGCTCTTGGCCGTTGGCTTTAGCCGTCTCGACCAAACTGTAAAGTTGAGCACTGGCCGTCGCGCCTTTGGGCGTGTCGCTGAACAGCCAGTTCTTGCGCCCTATTACGAAGGGCCTGATCGCACGCTCTGCTGCGTTGTTGTCGATCGGCAAAGAACCGGCTTCGGTGTAGCGCACTAACTTGTCCCAGTTGCTGGCCAGATAACTGATGGCTTTGCCCAGCGCGTTTTGCGCCGTCACCTGAGGCTGCGTTCTCTCCAGCCAGGCGCGTAACTGCGCCAGGACTGGCAGGCTGTTTTGCTGTCGACCTTCATGGCGATGTTCATCGCCGACTTCTTTTAAATCTCGCTCGATACCGTACAGCTTGTTGATCAGATTCAGGGCTATATCGGCACGCCCGGTTTTGCCCTTGGGTTGCACTTTTTGCGCCTCGACAAACTTGCGTCGCGCATGTGCCCAGCAGCCTAAACGTTCGACACCAGCCTGCGCGCCCAAGGCGTTATAGCCGGCGTAATCGTCGGTCATCAGATAGCCGCGATAACCTTCGAGCAGGCGCGACGGTACCTCTTGCGCTCGGCTGGTCGAGTAATCAAAAAGGATCACTGGCTGATTCGGCGGTCCGCCGGTTTGTACCCACATCCAGGACTGGCTAGTCGGCTCTCGATCAGGCTCTTTCATCACCTGGACACGCGTTTCGTCGCAGTGGATTACGTGACTTTCCAGCAGCCTGTCACGCATCAAGTTGAGCAGCGGTTGCAGGTGTTCGCCGCACTGGATGACCCAACGTGCCAAGGTTTGTCGTGGAATATCGACGCCGTGGCGACCGAGTACTTTTTCGAAGCGATGCAGCGGCAGACCGTCGACGTATTTGGTGGTCAGCAACATCGCCAACACACTGGGACTGGCCATGCTCTTTTCAATCAATTGCGCTGGCTTGTCAGCGGTGACCGGCGCGGTTTCACAGCCACGGCAGGCGTAGACCTTGCGGATATGTTTGATCACGCGGATCTGCATCGGCACGATTTCCAACTGCTCGCTGGTTTCTTCGCCGATGGCGTGCTTGCGGCAGCCGCAAGCACACATCAGCTCGTGCTCGGGCAGTTCGTGGATGACTTCGATACGGGGCAAGTCGGCGGACAGAGGCTTGCGTTTGCCACGGCGTTTGGTCGGAGCGACGACTTCTTCCTCCGCCTCTTCGGCGGCAGGCTCAGCGACACTTTCGGCTTCATTAAAAAGAGCCAATTGCGGGGTCGCTGGGTCGACTGATTGTTCGGATTTACGTCCGAAGAGACGCTGACGTAGCAGCGCATTTTCTTCTTCAAGATGAACAACCTTGGACTGCATCTGAGCAAGTAATTGCTTGAGCGCAGTCAGGTCATCGGGAAGGTTGTCGGGCATGGAAATCATGCCGTGGATTATACCGAATCAGGCGACAAATCGAGGTGTCAAAACCTGATGTGGACGGTTGCGCCACAGATCAAAACCATCGAGCAGCCAGTTCAGCTCCTGGACCGTCAGCACGATGGCTTCGTCGCTGTGATCGGGCGATGTTTTGAAGCGTTCGGATTCAAGGCGTTTGAGCCAAAGGCAAAAGCCGTTGCGTTCCCAATACAAAATCTTCACCCGATTGCGGGGTTTGTTGAGAAAGACGAAAAGCACCGGATCGAACACCGCCACTTTGATATCCAGCTCCACCAGTGCGGCTAGGCCGTCGATGGATTTTCGTAAGTCTACGGGTTTAGGGTAGAGGTACACTTTTTCAACTTTGGCGTCGGGACGCATCATGGCCGCTGGCTTCTGAAAGAGATCGGGAGCACAGCATCAGGCATCAAATCGCGGCTTTGAATGTGGGGTTTGTGGAGCGGTTACGTCCCAAGCAGTATCATATTTCGATACGTTTTCCACCGTGTCGTTAGTGATCAACAGCTTTTCACGTTCCAGTTTGTTTCTTTGTTCGGATAGAGAGACAATCTTTCTGTCGAACTCGGGCAGTGGCCCGTACTTTTCTAAAGATTGGACTACGTTGTTTATTTTTTCACCGACATCTCTCAGTTGGCCATCTATCACAATCAATTTTTTCTGGGATGATGACAGTTCAATATTTTGCATTGCTTTTTCAACTGCGCCTGTCGCTGTGTCATAGCAAACATGTAAAAGCACTGGCACAGGAAAGGATTTTGAATTTTTGCATCTTAAGTCACCATATACACATCTAGTGGTGCATCGCATGGTGAATGGACTGTTCTTGTTGATCTTAACCTGCATGTTTGCACCGCAATCCCCACATTTAATAAGGCCAGAAAGAAAGTGAGTGCGTGGTGCGGTTGGGGGTTTGTATTCGTCGTTGAAACGTTTTTGTACTTGGTAGAATAATTCATCAGATACAATTGATGGGTATATTTTGTAGTCTTTCCAGTATCCGATGGCAATCCTATTGGTTAACCATCGACGTATTGTGCTAGGGTTTATGGTCTCAAAAGCTGTGTTTGATTGGATAAGACGCTTTAATATGCGTCGTTCTCCGATGCCAGATAGAGCGTCCTCAAATGCTCCTTTCATTGCATCGGCAATATCAGGCTTTACTGTGCCATCTGAGTTCAGCCAAATGGGTGTCCTCCGCTTCGGGATGATTCCATTCATTGCAAGCGCTTCTCTTCTCTTATAACTTGCCTTGACTCGCTCTGATAGGGATGCGCTATACATATAGGCCTGTTGTACTTTTCCCACCAAAGACCATATTTGTTCGGATTTGATGATTGGGCCATAGGTGCACCCATCTTGTAACGTTATGATTTGTACTTTTGCGCTAACGATTTGATCTATTAACGAAATCATCTGCATCTCTGGAAGACGACCAATCCTGTCGATAGCCTCAACAAGGATCACGTCCCCTTCTTTGATTTCACCTTGTTCGATGGCTTCAAGTAACTTTCCAAAACCATGCTTTAAATGATCGCCTTTAGAGGCTGAGCGACCAAGGTCTTCAAACTTTTTTGGATAAATTTGGTAGCCTTTGTTGTTTTCAATCCATTCAGATATCAATTCTTGTTGTCTGGATAAACTGCTTCCTTTACCTTGTTTCGTACTTGAAAAACGTGCATAGCCAACCGCGTAGGGCATATTTCACCTTCGTGATGTTTTGATGGGTCGAAGTTGCCGTCGATGTCAGTCGACGGTGCTTGTAATCGTGAGTTTTTTTCGCTTGGAGATGAAAGATTTATAACACGCGATACGTCCATTCTAAACATTCAAAAGAAATATAATGATCTGCTTGCTGGTATCTTGGGCAGGCGTTCGTAGTGGTAATGCGGATATTAGCGAGTTCAAGGCCGCCAGCACCGCACTGAGCCTGATTGCCAAGTACCATTCCCACGTCGACCTGATCAACATGATGTCGCGCCTGGCACGGGAAGAACTGGTGCACCACGAACAAGTCATGCGCATCATGAAACGTCGCAAGATCGAACTGCGCCAGTTGCATGCTGGCCGTTACGCCTCGGGCCTGCGCAAAGTGGTACGCAGCCACGAGCCGGTGAAACTGGTGGATACGCTGGTGGTCGGGGCGTTTATCGAAGCGCGCAGTTGCGAGCGGTTCGAAGCACTGGTACCGCATTTGGACGAAGAACTCGGCAAGTTCTACTTCGGCTTGCTGAAAAGCGAGGCGCGGCATTTTCAGGGTTACCTGAAGCTGGCTTATCAGTATGGTGACGCCAAAGACATCGCCCAGGTCATCGACAAAGTCCGCGCCGCCGAGCAGGAACTGATCGAATCGCCAGACGAAGAATTCCGTTTCCATAGCGGCGTCCCCGTCGCGGCATAATCCCTGCGGCAGCTCCTGTACGGGAATTGTTAAAAACTCTTAAGAGCATGAAACATCACCTGAAACCGGCCCCAGCGGCCGGTTTTTGCTGCCTGCGATAAACGCCCCGGCAGCGATTGCCGCCATAATGTCGCCCACTTCACATAGGGTCGACAGATGGTCGTTATGGATAACCTGGGTTTTGGCAAAGTCCTGCTGGTCGAAGATGATGAGCGTCTCGCCGCGTTGATTGCGCACTTCCTCGAACAACACGGCTATGAGGTGCGCACGGTGCATCGCGGCGATCTGGCCGTGGCCGCTTTTGTGGAATTCAAACCCAAGGTCGTGGTGCTCGATCTGATGCTGCCGGGGCAGAGCGGTCTGCACGTATGCCGTGAGATTCGTAGCGTGTCGGACACGCCGATTGTCATCCTGACGGCCAAGGAAGATGACCTCGACCATATTCTCGGTCTGGAGTCTGGCGCCGATGACTACGTAATCAAACCGATCAAACCACCGGTGCTGCTGGCCCGGTTGCGCGCCCTGCAGCGGCGGCAGGTGCCGGACAGTGGCGTGGTGCATTTTCTCGAATTCGGCCAGTTGAGTATCGACCGCAGTTGCCGCGAAGTGCGCCTGGCCGGTGAGCTGATCGAAATGACCACCATGGAGTTCGAGCTGCTGTGGCTGCTGGCCAGTGCCGCCGGTCATACCCTGTCGCGCGATGACATCCTCAATCGTATGCGCGGCATCGCCTTCGATGGGCTTAATCGCAGTGTCGACGTGTACATCAGCAAGTTACGCAACAAACTCAAGGACAATCCCCGTGAGCCGGTGTGCATCAAGACCGTGTGGGGCAAGGGCTATCTGTTCAATCCGTTTGCGTGGGAGCTGTAGATGCTGCGGTTATTTCTCGGGCTGTTTCTGGTGATGACGGTGGGGCTGGTACTGGCCCTGCAAACCGTCGAACACACTTTCAACGCGTTGCTCGACAATCAGATGCAGGCCTACAACCGCGAGGCGGTGCGCGGTCAGGCATGGTCGCTGGTGGATCATTTGCGCGGGCTTCAGGGCGAGGCGCGCGAGCAGCAGCTGGAAGCTTTGCGCCCGCATTACGGGCTGACGCTGAAGCTGGCCGAGGCCGATCAACTGGCCCTCACCACCGAGGAAAAAAACCAGCTGGCGCAGAATCTGCTGGTGATCCGCGACAGCTACACGCAGTTCATCAGCAACATTGACGGTGGTTCGCAGTTGCTCAGCATCAAGCTGCCGCCGGAGCCCAGCCTGATGCCGTTCTACATCTCGGCGGCTTATGGGATGCTCGCGGTGCTGATCGGCATCGTGCTGTTTTTCTGGGTGCGTCCGCACTGGCGTGATCTGGAAAAACTGCGCCTGGCTGCAGAGCGTTTTGGCGACAACGATCTGTCGGTACGCATCAAGCTGTCGAAACGCTCGAACATCCGTGATCTGGCCGAACACTTCAACCTGATGGCGGCGCGCATCGAGAGTCTGATCGCCAATCAGCGCGAACTGACTAATGCCGTGTCCCACGAACTGCGCACGCCGATTGCGCGGCTGTCATTTGAGCTCGATCAGCTCAAGCAGCAACCGGACGCCAGCCAGAGCCGCGAACTGATTGCCGACATGTACGCCGACCTTGGCGAGCTGGAAGAAATGGTCTCCGAACTGCTGACCTACGCCAGCCTTGAACGCGGCGCGACGGTGATCAAGCGCGAGAATATTCAAGCGGCCAATTGGCTGGACAGCGTGGTCGGCAGTGTGGCGCTGGAAGCGGAGGCGGCGGGGGTGCAGTTGTTGATTGGCGAGTGCCGGCTCGACACCGTGCGCATTGAGCCGCGCTTCATGGCGCGGGCGGTGATCAATCTGCTGCGCAATGCCATTCGGTATGCCGAGCAGCGGGTGGAAGTGACGCTGGTGCGTACGGGGGATTTCTACGAAGTGCAGGTCAACGACGATGGGCCGGGGGTGCCGGTGCATGGTCGGGAGAAGATTTTTGAGCCGTTTTCACGGCTGGATGCGAGTCGGGATCGGCGCACCGGTGGGTTTGGCCTGGGGCTGGCGCTGGTGCGGCGGGTTTCGCAGTCCCATGGTGGCCAGGTTGAAGTGGGGGATTCGCCTTGGGGTGGGGCGTCGTTTCGCATGACCTGGGCGCATCTGGATTGATCATCGTTGTCAGTTCCGGCGCTTTCGCGAGCAAGCCCGCTCCCACAGAGGAACGCAATCAAATGTGGGAGCGGGCTTGCTCGCGAAGGGGCCGTCAGATACACCGAACAGTCAGAAGGTGTAGGCCACCTGCCCAACCACTGAAGTCTGCAACCTGCGCTCGACAATCGGGCTGTCCGCCGCCTCATGGCTCAGATACTGCGCCGCCAGCACCGAAGACACACTCCAGCGCTCATCCAGCGGCAACGTCCAGGTCAAATCTGCCCCGCGACTGATCAACCCGCCTTTCGCTTCATACGCGCGAAACTGGCTGCGAAAAGCCTGCGCGGTGCTCACGCCGTACCAGGTACGCAGGTAATCGCTGTCGCCGAACTGGCTGTTGAGCCCGCCGATCACCTTGCCGAAACGGCCCTCATACAGCGGCAGGTTGATGCTCAGTTTCAAGCGATTCCACGATGATCCGGTGTCGTGGTCATCGCCGTCCTTTTCCAGCGCATGCTCGAAGCTTGCACCGAGAATGATCGGCCCCATGTGATAACTGCCGTCGACGCCCAGCACCGGACGTGACTTGATCGAGCCCATGCCGTTCAGCTCGTCAGAACCCTTGAAACCGGTCTTGCGATCCTTGCGTACATCGCTGGCGCCGATATAAACGCTGAGGCCGAAATCGTCTTCGTCGAAGCCCCAGCCCAGGCCACGGAGGCTGTCGAGAAAAAAGCCTTGCGGGCTGACCACTTCCACGCCGACCAGCGGCGCCGTCACGCGCTCATCGCTGCCGCTGTAGCGCGGTGCATTGACCGCGCCACCGCGCAGGGTTGCGTGCCAGTCTTCGGCGCGCAGTGAATCAGCCGGCAGCAGCAGGCAAAGGGAAGTCAGCGACAGTGAGAATGTTCGAAGCGAAACTGGCATGGGGCACCCAAGGGGAATGTGAATGCGCCCATGCTAGGCAGGTGTTGCCCGACAATCTTTGCCAGCTTTGTCGGGAAACTGTCAAAGACTGTGAAGCGGCTAACGGGTCAGGCCCAGACGTTCATGCCACTGGACCCCCACCGCCAGCCCGGTCAGCATGTCCGGCAAAAAGGGATGCCCCTCATGCGTAAACTCCCCTCACTGGCCGCTTTGCGAACCTTCGAATGCGCTGCCCGCCACGCCCATTTCGGCCGGGCCGCGGCCGAACTGTGCGTCACTGACAGCGCCGTCAGCCACCAGATCCGTCAGCTCGAAGAGCAGCTCGGGGTGTCGCTGTTCATCCGCGAAGGCCGGCAGATTCGCCCGACTATCGCCGCCGGCCGCTTGATGCAGAGCCTGCAACAAGCCTTCGAACTGATCGGCGATGCCTGCGACGAGCTGCGCGATCCCTCCTCGCTGGCCGTGTTGCGCCTGGCGGTCACCGCAGAGCTGGCGCAAAAGTGGTTGATGAACCGCCTCACTGACTTCTACGTGCGTTATCCGCACATCACCCTGCATCTCTATGAACAGCCGATCGACGCCAGCGCGCCGGGTGAAGACATTGACCTGGCGATCACCTACGGCACCGGCCCGGTGGACAGCAGCGCCTACTTCGTCAGGCCATTGCCGGATTTGCAGTTTTTCCCGGTGTGCAGCCCCGGTCTGTTCAACCAAGGCAATCTGAAAACCCCGAAGGATCTGGTCCGCCATTGCCTGCTGCACGACGATCAGGACGGCAAGACCTGGACCGCGTGGCTGACCAGCCATGCCGGTGATCAACGCCCGCAACGCCAGTTGTATTTCGCCCACGCAGGTCTTGCGCTGGAAGCGGCGGCGCAGGGCCAGGGCGTGGCGATGGGCGACAACCTCACCGCCCAGGAAGATTTGCAGAACGGGCGACTGGTGCGGCCGTTTACCGCCAGCATGACCGCGCTGGGCCAGTACGCGCTGGTCTGCGAACGGCTGCGCCTGGAGCGCCCCGCCGTGGCGCAGATGCTCGAATGGTTCAACGAACAACTGGCCGATTGATGAGTTGAATTCAACTGTTCCGTACTAATCATCGTTGGCGAGCCCGGCGTCTGCGCCCTTAGCCTGTGGTCATTCCCAACACCAGGACGAGGTTTGACCATGGCACGTTTGCTCGACTCCACCCCCAAACACGACGGCTTCCGTCTGCCCGGCGAATTCGAAACCAAGGCCGGCTGCTGGCTCGGCTGGCCGGAGCGCACCGACGTCTGGCGCAACGGTGCCAAGCCTGCGCAGAAAGTCTGGGTGCAGATCGTCACCGCCATCTCGCACAGCGAACCGGTCACCGTCTGCGCCTCTGCCGCGCAATTCGCTACGGCTCGTCGCCAGTTGCCGCCGCAGGTGCGCGTAGTGGAAATGACCTGCAACGACACTTGGTTCCGCGACAGCGGCCCGTGTTTTGTGGTCAACGATCTGAGCGGCGAAGTACGCGGCGTCGACTTCCAATTCAACGCCTATGGCGGTCTCGACGGCGGCCTGTATTACCCGTGGGACAAGGACGATCAGATCGCTGGCAAGATCCTCGAGATCGAACGTTTCGACCGTTATCGCGCGCCGTTGATTGCCGAACTCGGCGGCATTCAGAGCGACGGCCAGGGCAGCATCCTCACCACCGAACAGTGCCTGCTCAACCGCAATCGCAACCAGCATCTGGGCAAGGACGAAGTCACCCGCCGCCTGACCGATTACCTCGGTGCCGAGCAAGTCATCTGGCTACCACGGGGCTGCAAGTTCGATGAAACCGACGGCCATGTCGATGACCTCGCCTGCTTCGTCCGCCCCGGCGAAGTGGTGCTGCAATGGACCGACAACCGTGACGATCCGCAGTGGGAAATCTATCAGGAGGCCTACGATATCCTGCGCAGCACCCGCGACAGTCGCGGCCGCGAGTTGATAGTGCACAAACTGCCGCAACCGGATGTGCTGGAGTGGACCGCCGAAGAAGCCGAAGGCCTCGATCAGCAGGACAGCACCCACACCCGTCAGGCCGGGACGAAAATCTGCGCCTCGTACATCAACTATTACGCCGGCAACAGTTCGATCGTGGTGCCGCTGTTTGGTGATCGTCAGGACAAAGTCGCCTTGGCGACCCTGGCCGAACTGTTCCCGCAGCACAAAATCGTCGGCATCGAAAACTCCCGGGAAATCCTCCTCGGCGGCGGTAACGTCGCGTGCATCACCATGCCGCAATACGCCGGCACGCTTGACCACAAGAAAGGAGCCTGAGCATGGGCCTGCACAAACTGACTCAAGCGTTAATGCTGGTGCTTGCACCCTTGTGTGTGCAGGCCGCCGACACCGCCAGACCGGTGGTCAATCTGTACATCTGGGGCGAGTACCTGGCCCCGGATACCCTGAAGAATTTCGAAGCGAAAACCGGCATTCATGTGGTCGCCGATCACTTTGATTCGCTGGAAACGGTGGAGACCAAACTGCTCACCGGACGCAGTGGTTACGACCTGGTGCTGACCGCCGGCCAGCACCTGTCGCGGGCCATCGAGAGCGGAGCGATCCAGCCGCTGGACAAGGCCCGGGTGCCGCACTTTGCCGGCGTGGGTGAAGAGTTTCGCCAGCACATGGCGGTGTTCGATCCGGGCAATCGCTATGCCGGGATTTACGCTTGGGGCACCACCGGCGTCGGTTATCAGGAAGAGGCGATCAAGCAACGTTTGCCGGATGCGCCGACAGACAGTTGGGCGATGTTGTTCGATCCGGCGGTGGTGGCGAAATTCGCCGACTGTGGGGTGAGCCTGCTCAACGATCCCAACGAAGTGTTTGCCGCTGTCATGAAGTACATGGGGCTGGACATCAACCGGCAAAACCTCGATGACCTGAAACTCGCCGAGCAGCAACTGGCGAAGATTCGTCCGTACATTCGCTACTTCGACAACGACCTGAACATCAGCGACCTGGCCAACGGCAACACTTGCGTGGCGATGTCGTGGAACGGCAACGTCGCCATTGCCGCCGGGCAGGCACAAGCGGCGAACAAACCGTTCAAACTCAAATATCGGATACCGAAGGAGGGCACGCTGATCTGGTTCGACGCCATGGTCATTCCCAAGGACGCGCCGCATCCACAGGCCGGGCTGGCGTTGATGGATTATTTGATGACGCCCGAGGTGATTGCGCCGATCACCGACACCATTCACTACGCCAATGCAATTACGGCGGCGGACGGGTTGGTGGATGCAGCGATTCGCAATGATCCGGGAACGTATCCCTCGCCAGCGGTGCGGGCATCGCTGTACAGCAAAAATGACAACGGCAAGGCGTTCAACCGCGCGTTGATTCGCGCATTCAGTCGCTTGAAGTCGGGGCTGTAATGTTTGCCTGAGTAGTATTTTGAATTGGTTGCGCGGCACGGGCAAAGCACCTCGATGGTACTTTTCCCGGCGCCGGTTCTCTCACCGGGACCGCTCTAGCCTCCATTCAAGGACGAATGACTCATGGGAAAAAAACAGCCTGTCAAAGGCGCTGACACTGTCGATACTCACACCCGGGCCGGGCAACCGGACGACCCGATCGTGGCGCGGCCAGACTCACCGCCACGGCTCGATCCGCTGCCGCTTGAACCGCGCTTGCCCGATTCTGCGAACGATGCCATTGCCACGCAGGCGTCCGGGCTGGATACGCCGACGCCAGCGGTCGCGATCAACGACGTGGCATCCTTGCCGATTGCGCGGCCCTTACCCAGGCAGCGCCCACTGAGGTATTACCGGATCCCTGACAGCATCAATTTGCCGGATGCCGATGCTCAGGGCTTCCGGGTGTTTCAGGGCCGGCCGTTCGTCAAAGTGGCGGGCGGTTACGTGCAGGTCGGCATCGACTCTGAAACCAGCCTGTACCGTGCGTGTCTGGCCAGTGAGGCAACGCCGACCGGGCCGGTGCTGGTGCGCGATCACCACAGTCAGCTTTGGCGCGCGCTGGAGGAGTCAGCGGTGAATGTCTATCGTTCGGCGGTGGATGAGGGCGCCGAGGCGCGCAAACCGAATGAGCAGGACATGGAGCCCGATCACTCCGACGACGAATTTGAGCTGGCCTCGGAATCGATGCCGATCGCCCCGTTTACGCCCCAGGAACTGGCCTTCATGCGCGAAGCGGCGAGTCACAGCTTCGTCGACAATCAGTTGGGCTCCTACAACCGCGCCAACAATGGCCGCTATCCGTTCCGCGACTCACGTGGCCGCCCGGTGCGGATTCGCAAGATCGAAACCAGAGCCATCACCCCAGAGGGAGAGCAATACCTGGCGGCGGCGATCAAACCGTATATCAAGTTTGAAGGCCATGAAGACGTCGCCAGGCTTTATGAGGAAAAGCTCGAAGTGCGGCGTTTTACCCACGCCGATGCCAAAGTCCCGCAAGAAGTGGCTCTTGTCGGGCAATATCTGGTCGCGGCCAACAAACGTCTGGCCAAGGGCGAGGCGCTGGGGGTCTATGGCGGTACGATCATTCCGTTGAAGTACGTTCGCCGCCAGGAACAAACGTTCACCATGTATGCCGGTGCAACCATCCGCTATGGCGCCGGCCATTTGATTCAGGAGCGTCTGGTGATCGTGGGTGACAACGCCCTGTCCCGAATCAACTCCAATTTCGAGTATGACGCCACCGGCAGGCCGGTTCGCCAATCGCCGACCGGGTATAACGTGGGTTCGGTGGCGTTCAATGTTGAAGCGGAGTTGATCGTCGGCGACAAACTGATCCTCAAACCGTATGTGCTGACCGCTTTGTTTGCCCTTGAAGACATACCGGCAGGCGCAGAACTGCGGATGGATTACGACTATTCGGAGAAGGAGATGTCGTGGGTCTTTCTATAAGGTGGTTCGGCGGCGCCTGACCGGTTGATCGGGCGGGCGCCAGTGAGGGACTGCCTCAGCGAGCAGGCACTCGCCATAGATACCACGCCGCCACTGTCCGATACGGGCGCCATGCCTGGCCGATCTCCATCATCTGCTTGCGGGTCGGTTGCACCTCCAGCCCCTTCAACCGTCGATAGCCCTCGCGCACGCCGAAGTCGTCCGCCGGCAGGATGTCCATGCGCTCCAGGCTGTAAATCAACAGCATCTCCACGGTCCAGCGGCCGACCCCGCGCAGGGTGACCAGCCGCTCGATCAGCGCTTCGTCGTCCATGGCCAGCGCACTGGCGTAGTCCGGCACCACAGCGTCCAGCGTTGCCTGCGCAATGCCTTGAAGGGTCGCAATCTTGCTGGCGGAAAACCCGCAACCGCGCAGGCGATGGAAATCCGTGGCGAGGATCTGCTCCGGGCGCGGAAATGTCTGCCCCGCAAACAAAGCCACCAGCCGTCCGATAATCGCATCGCCGGCCTTGGCATGCAGTTGCTGATAGGCAATCGCGCGCACCAGCGATTCGTAGGGATCGCGTGCCGGATGCGGCTGATGCAGGCACGGCCCGACAGCGGCGATGTGCCGCCGCCAGTCGGCGTCGAGGGCGGCCAGAAAGTCACTGGCCGGCTGATAGCGCTCGGGCATGTTATTTCAGCAAGCCGTTGACTTCGCCATAGCTGAGCGCCTTGAGGTCATGAGTGTCGAGTTGGCCATTGGCGAGAAAGCTTTTGACCAGCGAGCCCATTGCGCCATACAAAAACTCGGCGATGCCCGACCCCGCGCTCAAACGGCGCACGCCCAGCGTCTGCAACTCGTGCGGCGAGGGCAGGCAGGCGACACCGAGGACGTTGACCGGCAGCGTGGTGCCCTTGCAGATGGCTTCGATTTCATAAGCCGCCGTGACACCTGCAGCGAACAGTCCATCGGTGCCGGCGGCTTGATACAGCGCAGCGCGACGCAGGGTCTCGGCGACGCGGTCTTCGGCCGGCACCAGGCCCTTGAGGTAAACGTCGGTGCGAGCGTTGATAAACAGCTTCACATCGCGTTTCGCGGCCACTTGCCGGGCGACTTCGATCTTGCGTGCCAACAGTTCCGGTGCGCCGCTGCCATCTTCGATATTGATCCCGACCGCACCGGCAGCGATCACCGCGTCGATGACTTCGGCGACACGCCCGAGATCATCGGAATACCCGGCCTCGATGTCCACGCTCAGCGGCACTTTGATCACCCGAGCGATGGATTCCACGGTGCAAATCAGGCGTTCGAGGGGCAGGGTGTTGCCGTCGGGGTAGCCGTGAGCCCATGCCACTGCCGCGCTGCTGGTGGCGACCGCTTTGCCGCCCAGGTGCTCGACCAGTCGCGCGCCAGTGGCGTCGGCGACGTTGGTCAGGAGCAGCAGGCCTTGCTGGTGCAACTGGTGAAATGCCGTGTCGAGCGCGTTCATCGAAAACCCTTCTTGTGAATGGTTGTAGGGGTCAGAAAGTCAATTGTTGCGTGAGCTGCACCGCGGCGTTTTCCAGTCGCAGCAAAAACGCCTTGCGCGGTTGTCCTCCACCATAGCCGGTGAGCGAGCCATCCGCGCCGATCACCCGGTGGCACGGCACCACAATCGCCAGACGGTTGTGCCCGTTGGCCAGCCCTACAGCGCGACTGGCGCCGGGTTTGCCCAAGCGTGTAGCGATAGTGCCGTACGTGCTGGTGTGGCCATAAGGGATTTGCAGCAGTTCGCGCCAGACTTGCCGGGCGAAGTCACTGCCGGGCATGTGCAGAGGCACCGAAAACTCTGTGAGCTTACCGGCGAAATACGCCGCCAGCTGCCGTTCGATCTGCTGCAAATGCACGTTATGCCCCGGCGCGACGAGGTAGGCATGGCGGTTCTGCAGTGATTCGACTTCGCGGGTCAACGCCGGGCGATCAAGAAACTCCAGCAACACCAGCCCCCGGCGTTCGGCCATGGCGATCATCGGCCCCAGTGGCGTGGTCAGACGCGTAAACAGCAGCGGTTCGCTGCGGGCGGCACGCCCCGGCGTGACGTGGAAAGATTTCTGGAAAGCATCGCGAAAGCCGCTGAGGGACTCATAGCCAGAGTCGAACGCGGCATGATCAATCGACGTGCCTTGTTTGATCCCGCCCAGCGCCATGCCGAGCCGCCGGGTGCGCAACCATGCGTGGAACGTCATGCCGAAATGCTGTTTGAACCAACGCCGCAATTTCAGCGGCTCGATGCCTTCGGCGAGCAGTTGCGCATCGCTCCAGCGTATCTCCGGCTCCGCGTCGATGGCCGTGAGCAACCGCTGCACCCATGGCGGGGCGATGGCCGCGGCATCCAGCGGCTTGCAACGCAGGCAGGCGCGGTAACCGGCGGACAGACATTCATCGGCGTGGGCGAAGAACTCGACGTTTTCAGGTTTCGGCTTGCGCGCCGTGCAGCTGGGGCGGCAAAAGATCCCGGTGGTTTTCACGGCCGTGAAAAATACGCCTTCATAGGCAGTGTCACTTTCGAGCATGGCGCGGACCATCTCGGCGTGGGGCGGCAGAGCAGCGGTTTGTATGTTCATGGCTTGAGAGTAAAACTGGATTGTCGATGGCTCCACCGAAAAATCGACAATGAATTTTCAGCAACCTGAACTACCGTGTAGGCGCTGCCGCAGGCTGCGATCTTTTGACGTTGATTTCGAAAAACAACATCAAAGGATCGCAGCCTGCGGCAGCTCCTACAGGGTTTATGAGGCACCGAATCCATGCATCCGTTTGTTATTCAACATATCGATCACATCGTCCTGCGGGTTGCGGACCTGCAACGCAGTATCGAGTTCTATGGACAAGTATTTGGCGCCGAGGTGGTCAAGATCAATGAACCACTGGGGCTGGTGCATTTACGCGCCGGTACCTCGATGATCGACCTGGTCGATCTGCACGGCGAACTCGGGCGCAAGGGCGGCGGGGCGGCGGGTGCCGAGCGGCGCAACGTCGATCACTTTTGCCTGCGTATCGAACCGTTCGATGAAGCGGCGCTGATCGAGCATTTGCAGGCGCACGGCCTGAGCGTCGAAAAAGCCGCCAGACGTTTCGGTGCCCAGGGTTACGGTTTGTCGGTGTACTGTTTCGACCCGGATGGCAACCAGGTCGAACTCAAAGGGCTGTCCGAGGTTTAAGCGCGTTTGGCCGTCAATAGCATCGACGCCGCCGCCGACAACAGCGCCGCGCAGCAACGATTGAAGATGCGTTTGCCACGCGGCTCGGCATACCAGCGGCGCATGTGCAGGCCCATCCAGGCGTAGGCGCCGATGGCGACCCACTCCAGCAGCAGAAACAGCCCGCCAAGCGCAGCGAATTGCGCAGGCATCGGGCGCGCCGGGTCGACGAACTGCGGCAGGAACGCGGTGAACAGCAGGATTGCTTTTGGATTGCCTGCTGCCACCAGGAACTCCTGACGGGCCAATGCAAAGAAGCCGACGGTCGCGCTGTTGCCGTGTTGCTCCATCTCAGGACTGGCTCGCCACAATTGCCAGGCCAGATACAGCAGGTACGCCGCGCCCACGATCTTGATCGCATGAAACAGCCATTGCGAGGTTTGCAGCACTACCGACAGTCCGGCGCCGGCGAGGGCGATCATTGCGGCAAAGGCCAGAATCCGCCCGATGCCCGCCCCGCAGGCGCGCCGAAAGCCATAGCGGGTGGCGTTACTGACCGATAGCAAATTGTTCGGTCCGGGGGCCATGTTCAAGGCGAAACAGGCCGGGATAAACAGTGAAAGCGTGGCAAGGTCCATGGCGCAGGCTCCGGGGGCGGGAACGGCATTTTTATCACGGCGTCACGGCGCTTGACCCGTACAGTCAGGCTGCGCTGTCGCGGTACAGCGGCTGCGAAGCTGATCAGTCCGTTTCGAACTTTTTGCTCGAAAGGAAACTCTGAAAAATCTGAGGGCGATGGTTTCGTCAGAAAAAACGATCCATACGGTCAGAAATGTCGTCTGCCGTGTATATTTCAGTCGACATTCAACTCACCCCGAATGGCCCCAGGTGGCCCCACCAAGAGCGATTTACATGCACGCAAAGGCCCGTGAAATTTATGTGCCACCGGTGCTGCAAGATCTGCGAGCCGGCACTGCCGAACTGCATATCGCACTGGAAAAACGCCTTCCTTTTTTTTCCGACACCCTTGATGCAAAAGCCTTTCAAAGGCTGATGCAGGCTTATTACGGTTTTTATCTGCCGCTGGAACGGGCCTTGCTCGACAGCGCGTGCGTCCCCGCCGATTTCGATCTGGCACCACGCCTCAAGACAGCCACCCTGCATAGCGATCTGTTGGCGTTGGGCGTCACCCATTCTGCACTTGAACAATTGCCGTTCTGTGGTGATTTGCCGGTCATCGACTCCAGCGCCGCGTGCCTGGGTGTGTTGTACGTACTCGAAGGCGCAACACTCGGTGGGCAGATCCTGCGGCGCGAAATCGCCGCGCGTCTGGGCCTGGAGGCCGATAACGGTGCGGCATTCCTCGATATCTACGGCGCCGCCACCGGACGGCGCTGGCGAGACTTCATCGAATACCTGGGCGCACGCCCACTGGATGCCGTTGCCCGCGCAGCCGTGGTCAACGCGGCACACACCACATTCAGCTGTTTCGAGCGTTGGCTCGACCGCCGGGAGGTACTGGCATGAACCCGCAAGACCGAGAAGCGTTTGAAGAACTGCTGGCCAACTGTGCCGACGAGCCGATCCGCTTTCCCGGGGCGATTCAGCCCCACGGTGTGTTGCTGACCCTGAGCGAGCCGGCGCTGGACATCATCCAGGTCAGCGCCAACGTTGAAAACGTGTTGGCGCGTCCGGCCGAGGAACTGATCGGGCAACCGCTGCACCAGCTGCTCGGCGATGCCTATGCCGGGGCCGTGCGCGGGGCGCTTCAGCAACCGGCATTTGCCGACGCCGGGCCGCTGAATTTTCAGCTCAATGGCACCGCGTTCGACGCGCTGTTGCACCGTCATCAAGGCGTGTTGATTCTGGAACTGGAAATCCACGTCGAGAACTTCCAGCCGCGAAATGTCGCCGGTAACCAGACGCATCTGGGGCGCATGCTCCAGCGTCTGCAAGCGGCTACGTCGTTGCAGGCGCTGTACGATATCAGCGTCAAGGAAATCCAGGCCATGACCGGTTACGACCGGGTGCTGATCTACCGTTTCGAGGATGAAGGCCACGGTCAGGTCATCGCCGAAGCGTCCGATCCGTCGATGGAAGTGTTCAACGGCTTGTTCTTCCCGGCCTCCGACATTCCCGAACAGGCGCGTGAGCTGTACCGCACCAACTGGTTGCGGATCATCCCCGATGCCGCCTACCAACCGGTGCCGCTGGTGCCGAAGCTGCGCCCCGACACCCAGACACCGCTGGATTTGAGCTTCGCGACCCTGCGCAGCGTCTCGCCGATTCACTGCCAGTACATGAAAAACATGGGCGTGCTGTCGTCAATGAGCATTTCCCTGCTCAAGGGCGACAAGCTCTGGGGCCTGATCAGTTGCGGCAACCGCCAGCCGTTGCACGTGCCGCACGAACTGCGTACCGCGTGCCAGACCATCGGCCAGGTATTGTCGCTGCAGATCAGTGCGCTGGAAGCGCTGGAGGTCAGCCGTCAGCGCGAGGAAAAAGTCGAGGCGCTGGCCTTGCTCAATCAGGCGATGATCGATTCGCCGCAGAACGTTTTCGACGGTTTGGCCAATCAGCCACAGGTCCTGATGGCGTTGGTCAATGCCGGTGGCATCGCGATCATTGAAGACAAACAGTTGCATCGCTATGGCAATTGCCCGGAGCCGGAAGAGGTCCGTGCGTTGCACAAGTGGCTGCAGGAAACCGGCGAGCCGGTGTTTGCCAGTCATCACCTGTCCAGCGTCTACCCACCGGCGGCGCACTATCAGCAAGTGGCCAGTGGCGTGCTCGCCATGAGCCTGCCCAAACCGGTGGACAACGGTGTGCTGTGGTTCCGTCCCGAGGTGAAAGAAAACATCAACTGGAGTGGTGATCCGCGCAAGCCGCTGGCGCTGGAAAGCTCCGATGCCGGGCTTCGTTTGCGCCCGCGCACCTCGTTCGAAATCTGGAAGGTCGAGATGGCCGGGATCTCCACCAAGTGGAGCCACGGCGACTTGTTCGCGGCCAATGACCTGCGCCGCTCGGCAATGGAAAATGATCTGGCCCGTCAGGTGCGTCGCGAGCAGGAAGCAGTGCGCGCCCGCGATGAATTGGTCGCAGTGGTTTCCCATGATCTGCGCAACCCGATGACGGTCATCTCGATGCTCTGCGGCATGCTGCAAAAAGCCTTCAGCTCCGAAGGCCAGCACACCTCGCGGCGCATCTCTACGGCCATCGACACCATGCAACAGGCGGCCGGGCGCATGAACACGCTGCTGGAGGATTTGCTCGACACGTCGAAAATCGACGCCGGGCGCTACACCATCACGCCGCAGAAGCTCGACGTCACGCAGATGTTCGAAGAAGCGCAAGCGTTGCTCACACCGCTGGCTCAGGACAAAGACATCAGCATTTCCTTCGCGGCGGATCCCGATCTGCGTATCCACGCCGACCCTGAGCGACTGTTTCAGGTGCTGTCGAATCTGATTGGTAACGCGATCAAGTTCACCCCGCGCCTGGGCACGGTCGGTGTGCAGGCCAAATCCATCGGTAACGACATTGTCTTTACCGTGCGTGACAGCGGCGAAGGAATCCCCAAAGCAAACCTGGCCCGCGTCTTCGACCGATACTGGACGGTGAAAGAAGGCAACCCCACCGGTACCGGCCTGGGTTTGTACATCAGCCAGGGTATTGTCGAGGCCCATGGCGGGCGGATCTTCGCCGAAAGCGAACCGGGACAGGGCAGTGAATTCCACTTTACGGTGCCGCGTCTGGACTGAACGCGCCGCGCACCGCGCAACGCCCTCCAAACGCAAAAAAACTGTAGGAGCTGCCGCAGGCTGCGATCTTTTGATCTTGTTTTTAAAACAAAAATCAAAAGATCGCAGCCTGCGGCAGCTCCTACACAAAGTGTGTTGTTGGCAGGGTGATTTTCTTCAATACCGGGGACGGGCGGCTGGTTACGGTGGGCACCTTGTTCCTCGTGTTGAAGCAGGTGTGCGATGAGTTTGATTATCTCGATGGCGGCGTTTGCCCTGGCGGCGTCCATTACCCCCGGCCCGGTCAATATCGTGGCGTTGAGTTCGGGCGCACAGTTCGGCTTTCGCGCCAGTCAGCGGCATGTCGCCGGGGCCACCTTAGGCTTTGTTCTGTTGCTGGTGCTGATGGGCCTGGGCCTGCATGAAGTGCTCACACTGTGGCCGTTCATGACCCGCGTGGTGCAACTGGCCGGCGTGGCGTTTCTGTTGTTCATGGCCTGGAAACTGGCGACTGACGACGGGCAGCTCAATGCTGGCGACACGGGGCGGGCGCCCTCGATGCTCTACGGCGCGATCATGCAGTGGCTCAACCCGAAAGCCTGGCTGGCCTGCGTGGCTGGCATGGGCGCGTTTGTCGCTGATGGCGAGGCGCGACTGGTCTGGCAGTTTGCCGCGGTGTATCTGGTGATTTGCTATGTGTCAGTGGCCTGCTGGGCGTATGCCGGGACATTTTTGCGCGGATGGTTGGCCAATCCGGCGGGGATGCGTTTGTTCAATCGTGTTATGGCGGGGTTATTGGCCGTGAGTGCGGGGTATTTGTTGTTGCCTTGAGCGCCTCTCTGCGCTTTCGGAGTGCCGTGACCGCTCATCTGAAAGACGTGCTACCTGTCAGATATGACAGTAGCCGTCTGGCTCCTTTGCGCGTGTGATGTGGGTTGTCAAAAAAACCGACACGGTTTCCAAGGAGAGAACATGACAATTACCCTGCTCAACTCAACGCAAGCCGATGAGGCGCTCGCACTCTCCCCCATGTTCATCCCCGGCTGGCAAGCTTCAGTGCAGCCGCCGGGCACGGCCCATGGCGGTATTCCCCAGGCAATTTATCAGCTGCCAGAAGGCCTGTTGGTGGTGATCGACCCGGCTCGGACGTTGTCCACCGCCATGGCCGCCTACGATGTCGTCGAGATGTGGGTCAACGGCAAACCGACGTCCATCGTCAAGATCATCAATCCGGGCGAAGAGAACGACCGTTTTGCGATGCGGTTGGCTGTCGGCTGGCTATTGAACGGCATCAATCAGCTGTTTTACCGGGTGAGCCGTCTTGGAGGAAATTTCGAGGATTCCCGACCGATACTGGACGTGCTGTATCACGATCCGGCGCCCGGTTATCCCGCGCCATCCGGTATCACTGTCATTCACCCTGTCAGCGTTGGCCCGGTGGAAGCGGCGAAAGGGGTAGAAATTACCGTGAACGTCAGTTTTGTGCGTGCTTTTGACGAGATTGTCTTGACCATTGGAACCTGGAGACGACCGATTACCGTCACAGATCCTACCCAGCCGATCACGTTCATGCTGACCACCGCCGATTTCCAGCAGATCGGCGATAACCAACGGATGCCGATCAGTGCCAGGGTGATCGATCAATTGAGCAACAGCAACGCCTCAGCGACGACCTACATGAATATCCATGTCAGCCAGTCGCCGGGTGTGGTGGCATTTCTCAATGGACCCTACAGCGTTGTTGCCGGAGGCGAGGTCAAGGAGATTGACCTAAGCCTGACCGAGGCAGGGCGGCCGAGTGCCGGATTGATCTCACTCACCTTGCCTGAGGGGGCGGAGTATCCGGACGGGGAAGGGGGGACTCGCAGTTTTCCTGTCGGCGCGGACGGCAGAGTGACGGTCAGCGGTGTGCGTGCAGGAAATACACCGGGGGTATTTTCACTAACGGCCAGTAGTGGCGGCGGCACCGCCAGCGCGGTGCTGACCATCACCGAACAGATGCCGGTCGGACCAATCGCACTTGATCCCGTACCAACCGGCATCACGCTCAGTCCGGACAATACATTGGCTTTTGTCACTGGCGCGGGATCGGTGCAGATAATCGATACGTCCACTTCCCAGCGGATCAAGAAGATTGATCTACCGCAATTGAGTGTCTCGTGGGAGATTGCCGTTAATGGCGATGCATCGCGTGTTTTTGCCTGTAACGGGAATAATGCGGTGATGGTCATTGATATCGCCACTTCGAGCATGATCGCCAACATTCCGGTAGCGGGGCACCCTATCGGCATAGTCATGAGCAAGAATGGGTTACAGGCCTTTGTCAGTACCTGGGGCGGCAACAGCGTTGGGGTTATCGACGTTGTGAATTCACGGGCGGTCAAAACCATTCCGGTCGGATCGCACCCCAGAGGCATTGCCTTGTCTCCGGATGGACGGTGGGTCTATGTCGCCAATAACAATAATTTCAGCGGTGTGGCTGGTTCCTCGATTTCCATCATCAGTACATTGACTTTATCGGTTGTCAGAACCGTGCCGATGCCTTTAGAGGCCTATGGTGTCGATATCAGTCCTGATGGCAAAAGCTTTTACGTCTGTGGCAGGAACCAGGCTACTGAAGGTTTTGTACTGCAGTACGATACGCAGACATTCGTACAGATCAGGGCCATAAGAGTGATTGGTTTGCCAAGGGGTATTGTCCTGGACCCCTCCGGTACGCAGGCTTATTGCTGCGACAGAGATACCAATACGGTATCGACGATTGATACGGCATCAGGGCAAGTCATTGCGACGACTACGGTGGGCCAAGGGCCTTTGGAAATTGCGATTAGCAAGGACGGCAAACTGGGTTACGTTACGTGTTACTACGACAACACGGTGTGGGTTTTCTCGCTGATGTCCGGTGCATCCGGACTGGGCACAACCGGTGCAATGTTTTCGGGTTTCGCGGTCAGCAGTCCACAAACGCGCGAGCCAATCCCGGGTGATGCTTACTGAACGAAGACGCCAAAGGGCTGTGGCTGATTCTGGCGTAGACACTTATCCCCGATACTGCCCCGGCGTCGCCGCCAGATGCTGTTTGAACGCCCGTTGAAAATGCGCCTGATCGGCAAACCCGGCTTCCAGCGCTACATCGGCAATCAGTCTGCCCCGGCGCAAACCCTCGCGGGCGTACTGAATACGCTGGTTGACCACAAAGGCGTGCGGCGTCATCCCGTAATGCTGTTTGAAGGCGCGGATCAGATAGGACGGTGACAACTGCGCCGCGCTGCAAATGTCATCGAGGCTCAGCAGGTCCGTGCAGTGTTCACGGATGAAATCGGCGGCGCGTTCAAGCTTGAAATTAGGCTCGCGCAATGGCTGTTCTGCCGGGTTCAGGCGCAACTGCAGCTCGGTGAAAAACTCCACCGCCGCGCTCTGTTTGCGCAAGACATCCTGCTGGTTATCGACCAGTACCTCATACAACCCGTTGAGATCACGGAACAGCCCGGCGTCGTCGAGATGGGTGGTCGCGAAACGCCGGAACTCAAGCTCGGCGGCAAACCCCAGTTGATGCTGCAAGTCCGTCAACCACGGTGTCTCGACGTACAGCATCACGTACGACCATGGCTGATCATCGATCGGATTGCACGCATGCACGTCGCCGGGATACATCAGCACCACGGTGCCCGCCGCGACTTCGAACTGGGTCTGTTCATGCACATACGTGCTGCGCCCGGCAGTGATCGCACCGATGGAAAAATGCGCGTGAGAATGCCGCGCATAGCAAACCTCGCGGCCATCGGCGATGGCCCGCGCCTCGATAAAGGGCAGGGCTTCGTCGCGCCAGAAACGCGGGGCTTTTTCAGGGTTTTTCGCGGCAGCGTGTTTCATCAACGTCATTCCCGGCAGGCCAGCACCCGAGTGTATTAGCTCTGGCCGGCAAAGGCCCGCTCGAGTTCGGCGATGTCGAGTTTTTTCATGCTGAACATGGCCTGCATGGCCCGCTGCGACTTGCTGGTGTCTGGGTCCAGCATCATGTGCATGAAGGCCACCGGCACGATCTGCCATGACACGCCGAACTTGTCCTTGAGCCAGCCGCATTGCTGGGCTTCTACCGGCCCACCAGCGCTGAGGTTGCCCCAGAAATGGTCGACTTCTTCCTGATTCTGGCAATTGACCTGAAACGATATCGCTTCACTGAACTTGAACACTGGCCCGCCGTTAAGGCCGGTAAAGGTTTGGCCATCGAGTTCGAAACTCACGGTCATCACCGCACCTTCCGGCTGCCCGTGAAATTCCTGGCCGACCTTGCTGTAGTGGGTCAGGCCGGTGATTTTCGAATGGTCGAAGATCGAGCAGTAGAACTTCGCCGCAGCCTCGGCCTGATCGTCGAACCACAGGCACGGTGTGAGTTTCTGAAAACGTTGCATGGCAGTCATCCTCGGCAGGTTAGACACGCTGGATTAACAGCGTAGTCAGTCTGTGGTCGGCTGGCGGTGCCGTAGATCGCCAAGTCGGCGCCTGTCAGTAACGTATAGCCTGGCAATCCTGCAAACACCCTGAACCCTGTGGGAGCTGGCTTGCCAGCGATGAGGCCGTCACGCTCGGCATCAAGGGTGTCTGACCCAATGCCATCGCTGGCAAGCCAGCTCCCACAAAAATCGCCGCGTGACTGAAGCTAGCGCCGCTCAGCCTGCATCAGCAAAGACTGCGGCACAGGGCTTTGCGGATGCTGTGGCTCTTGCAATCCGGCCAGTTGAAAACCGGCCATGTCCAGCGCATTGAGCCAGCTCGACAGGGTGCGGAAGTACCACGGCATCGGCTGCCACTGGCCCTTGAACCCGGCGAAAGTCTCCTCACGCCAACCATCCTGATAATCACCCGCCGCGACGGCCCACGGGTGCAACGTCTGGATCACCAGTGCGCCACCGGGCACCAGCAACGCGTTCATGGCCGCGAGCAAGGGGATGATGTCCTGATGCAATAAGGAGAAATTCGCGCAGATCAGGTCGTAGTCGCGACCGATGTCTGCCGTCGCCTCGACCAGCGCCTCATAACTGGCGACATGCACCTGCGATGCACCGGGCAAACGCGCCGCCTCAACCAGCGTCGCATCGCCATCCACGCCCGTGGCGTCAATGCCCCGATCCGCCAGTGCCCGCAACAGCCAGCCTTCGCCACAACCCAGGTCGAGCACCCGCTGTGGTTGCCGGCCCATGATCGC
This sequence comes from Pseudomonas baetica, assembly GCF_002813455.1. Taxonomy (NCBI): domain Bacteria; kingdom Pseudomonadati; phylum Pseudomonadota; class Gammaproteobacteria; order Pseudomonadales; family Pseudomonadaceae; genus Pseudomonas; species Pseudomonas baetica. The sequence goes on from NZ_PHHE01000001.1 coordinate 6,487,280, forward strand.
CAGCAGAATCGCCTGATCGGTGACCTGCTGACGGCTTTCGATGGCGCCGATGCGGATCACGTCGATCCAGGCGTGGGCGTTGTCGTGCCAGCTCTGCAGCAGGGTGATTTCGGGGGAGGGCATGTTGGTGTCCGGACAGTTGAGTGGAGGATGCCGTTTGCAAAAATTCAGTATGGACGCCGGACTCAAGATCGCCATGCAGGATGCACTGACCCTGCATGGCGATCCGTCGTGTATCTACTTCGGCACGCGCAGCTTATCCAGCAATCGATTGACCAACAGCTCGTTGAGCATGATCACCTGTTGCAGCGCCAGCAGCGGTTTACGCTCCGGGCCACCCACCGAGTTGGCGATATTGCCGGCCATGGCATGGGCGTATGACAGCGATTCACAGGCTTCGACCAGCAGGGTTTCGTCATCCAGCGTGGGGTCGACGAGGAACACAGGGCGAAACTTGGGCGATGCTGGAGGAGCTGCCAGGTCTTCGGGCTTGAGATAGTAGTCGAGGGCGCGATCGGTGGCTTCTTTGACCTTTTGCGGGTCAAGCGCGGGGTCGTGGGGGATGGGATCGGTGTGTGGTGGGTTAGGCGTGATTTTGAACATAGATAAAGCTCCAATTTAAAAAATGGGAGCCATCACCCTCGCTACCAAACGGCGGGTGGCGGCCATGCGCGGGTTGGTAGACCGGTTAAATCGGGAAACCCGGCGCTCACAGAGGAGCCCCACGCATGCCCACCATACAAAGCTATACCTTAAATAAGAGACAGCATCGAAGGTGTCGCAACAACGACAATTTAAAGCGGGCTACCAAACCCGATCACTGTTTTGCAGTGACAGGCAAACGATATAGCCCGCCCCATAGCCGTGTAAGCCGGCGGATTCTGGCGCACGCGTAGGTAACGGCGCAAGGTGTTGTAGGGAGGATGGCGTAACGGTTCGTGTACTTTAAACGTGATAACCGGATGACGTTTACCCATGGACAATGGTGAATGGTCAGAGTCCAAAACCAGGGCACCTTCTGGACTACAGGTTCGTACTCCACGCCCTACGACTGTTCCAGAGTCCACCGACTTGCACGTCTGAACGCAGAATTTTATTGTTTGCTGCACTGAGCTTCATCAAACCAGTCAGTCAGTATTCAGAGGCTACGATGACCACCAGCGGAAAGACCGAGGAACCTTGCAAAAAAGCAGTTCGTGAAGAGCTGACATTTCTTGATGTTCGGCAAGCTGCGCGTGATGGGCAAAAAGTTTTCAGAAAATTTGTGATCACTGGCAGGCTGCCTTAGCGGAGGTGCACCATGGATCGATTGGCTGGCGGTTGCCTATGCGGCGATGTCCGTTTCGAAGTATCCGGCCAGCCCTACCGCGTCGGCATCTGCCACTGCCTCGACTGCCGCAAACGCCACGGCGCGCTGTTCCACACCTCGGCAATTTTCCCTGAGCAAGCGCTGAAGGTCACCGGCAACCCACGCGACTATAACGGCCGGTTTTTCTGCCCGCGTTGCGGTTCACCCGTGTTCACGCGGTCGACAGATGAAGTTGAGGTCAACGTGGGTTCGCTCGATGAACCGAACCAGTTCAAACCCACTTATGAACTCTGGACCATCCGCCGCGAGTCGTGGCTATCGGCGCTTCCACTGGCTCACCACTACGAGCGTGATCGCGAGAGTACAAGTCGCACAGAGGAATAATGGACGTGAGCCCAATCACTTCCCCCTTGTGGGAGCGAGCCTGCTCGCGAAAGCGGTGGGTCATTCAGCTCAAGTTCAACTGAAAGATTGCATTCGCGAGCAAGCCCGCTCCCACAGGGTCAAGTGCATGACTGCCACTGATCTCAGTTGCGAATAAAGGTCAGCAGATCCGCGTTAATCGTCTCCGCCTCAGTCGTCGGCATTCCATGCGGGAACCCCGGATACGACTTCAACGTGCCGTTTGGCAGCAGTTTCGCCGATAAAGGCCCCGAGTTCGCATACGGCACAATCTGATCGTCCTCGCCATGCATCACCAGCACCGGCACGGTGACCTTCTTCAGATCTTCGGTGAAATCGGTCTGCGAGAACGCCACGATGCCGTCGTAATGCGCCTTGGCGCCGCCGATCATGCCCTGGCGCCACCAGTTTGAAATGATCCCTTCCGAAGGTTTGGCTCCCGGCCGGTTGTAGCCATAGAAAGGCCCGCTCGGAATATCCCGATAAAACTGCGCCCGATTGGTCGCCAGCTGCGCCTGAAAATCATCGAATACCGATTTCGGCAAACCACCCGGATTGCTCTCGGTCTGCACCATCAGCGGCGGCACGGCACTGATCAGCACGGCTTTGGCGACGTTGTCCTGACCATGGCGGGCGATGTAGTGGATGACCTCGCCGCCCCCGGTGGAGTGACCGACATGCACGACGTTTTTCACACCCAGATGATTGACCACCGCCAAGGCATCGTCAGCGTAGTGATCCATGTCGTGCCCTTCCCAAACCTGACTCGACCGCCCGTGCCCACGGCGATCATGGGCAATCACCCGAAAGCCCTGCGCCAGAAAGAACAGCATCTGCGCATCCCAATCGTCCGAACTCAGCGGCCAGCCGTGGTGAAAGTGGATGACCGGGGCGTCTTTCGGCCCCCAGTCCTTGTAGAAAATCTCGACGCCGTCTTTGCTGGTGACAAATCCCATGTTCGCTACTCCTGACCAATGTGGAGGATCGGTTTGCATGACGAGCGTGCCCGCGCGCGCGCTCGGGTGAGAGCCGTTATCAACTGTAGGATTAAAGTCGACATCTGCATGACCGGCGGTCGCCACACCTGGCCTTGCGCGCAAATTGCGCTTAGCTCAATGGGATAAGCCCAGGCGTGCGCAGGCATTCATTGCCGCAGCAACGCCCCTTCAGAACACCGTGAGTCTGAGGAAGTCCCCCGATGCTGACCTTGAATATCAATGGCAAGGATCAGGAGCTCGATGTCCCCGCGGACATGCCGTTGCTCTGGGTCCTGCGCGATGTCGCGCACCTGACCGGTACCAAATTCGGTTGCGGCATGGCCCAGTGCGGCGCCTGTACCGTGCATGTCGACGGTGTGCCGTTGCGCGCCTGCATCACCCCGGCCACAGCGGTGGCCCATGGGCAAAAAATCCTCACCATCGAAGGTTTGTCTACGGATGGCTCGCACCCGGTGCAGCAGGCCTGGGCCGAACTCGATGTGGTGCAGTGCGGTTACTGCCAGTCCGGGCAGATCATGTCCGCTGCCGCGTTGCTGGCGAAAATCCCCCAACCCACCGACAGCGATATCGATCAGGCGCTCTCCGGCAATATTTGCCGCTGCGGCACCTACCCAAGAATTCGTGCCGCGGTCAAACGTGCGGCCGAGATCGGTTGAGCCTGGCGGGGAGACAGACCATGAACAGTCCCGTATCGCGTCGGGGTTTTCTCAAGGGCAGCGCCATGTTGGGCGGCGGTCTGGTGGTGGCGTTTGTCGTACCCGGCGCCCATCGTTTTGCGTTGGCGGCGGAGAATGAGGGTAAGGTCTTCGCGCCAAATGCTTTCCTGCGCATTGCCGCCGACAACAGCGTTACCGTGTTGCTCGGCCATTCGGAAATGGGGCAGGGCATCTGGACCGGCCTGACCATGCTGATTGCCGAGGAACTGGACGCCGACTGGTCGACAATCCGCGTCGAACACTCGCCGGCCTCCGCGGCCGATTACGGCATGCCGGCGTTTGGCGGCATGCAGATTACCGGCGGCTCGACCTCGACCTGGATGGAGTTCGACCGCTATCGATTGGCCGGCGCTACGGCGCGGCAGATGCTGGTTGAAGCGGCGGCCAAACGTTTTGAGGTGGCGCCTTCGGCGATTCGCACCGAGTCGGGTGTGGTGATCGCTGGCGATAAACGCGCGACTTACGGCGAACTGGCGGACGCCGCCGGGCAACTGCCGGTACCGGACCCAAAATCCATCACGTTCAAAGAAGCCAAGGACTGGAAAGTCATCGGCAAACCGACCAAGCGTCTGGACACCCCGGAGAAAATCACCGGTCGCGCCAAGTTCGGTATGGATGTGCAATTCGAGGGTTTGATGACCGCTATGGTCGCCCGCGCGCCAGCATTCGGTGCCACGGTCAAATCCTTCGAAGGCGCCGAAGCGCTGGCGGTGCCGGGCGTGCATAAGGTGCTGCAGGTGCCGACGGGAGTGGCAGTGATCGCTGACCATTACTGGGCGGCGAAACTGGGTCGCGATGCGCTGAAAGTCGATTGGGACCTGGGGCCTAACGCGGATCTGAGCAGCGAAAAACTGCTGGAAAGTTTTCGCAAACTGGCTGCCACGCCGGGCACTTCGGCCAGCCAGGCCGGGGACGCCAAGGGCAATTTTGATAAAGCGGCGAAGAAAATCGACGTCGAATACAGCGTGCCGTATCTGGCGCACGCGCCGATGGAACCGCTCAACTGCACGGTGAAAATCAGTGCCGAGAAATGTGAGATCTGGACGGGCACGCAGTTTCAGACACTGGATCAGATGGTTGCCGGCAAAATCACCGGACTGAAACCCGAACAGGTGGAAATCCACACCGAGTTCCTCGGCGGCGGCTTTGGTCGGCGGGCCAATCCGACCTCGGACTTTGTCGCCGAAGCGGTGCAAGTGGCGAAAGCGGCAGGCATGCCGGTGAAAACCGTGTGGTCGCGGGAGGATGACATTCGTGGCGGTTACTACCGTTCGATGTTTTTGCATCAGGCGCGTGTCGGCCTTGGCGCCGATGGGCTGCCGCTGTCGTGGCAGCATGTGCTGGTCGGCCAGTCGATCATGACCGGTACGCTGATGGAGGCGACCATGGTCAAGAACGGTATCGACCCAACCTCGGTCGAGGGCGTTGCAGACAGCCCTTACGTCAAAGACGTGGCCCATCATCAGGTCGAACTGCACTCGCCGCAGACCGGCATCAATGTGTTGTGGATGCGCTCAGTGGGGCACACCCATACCGCGTTTGTCATGGAATCGCTGATCGATGAGCTGGCCACGGCGGCCGGCAAGGGCCCGCTCGAGTACCGCCGCACGCTGCTCAAGGCGCATCCGCGGCATCTCGGCGTGCTCAATCTGGCGGTGGAGAAGGCCAACTGGACAGCGCCGTTGCCCGCCGGCCATGCCTTGGGCGTGGCGGTACACGAGTCGTTCGGCAGCTATGTGGCGCAGGTGGCGGAGGTCTCGCAGGACAATCTGGCGATTCGTGTGCATCGCGTGGTGTGTGCGGTTGACTGTGGGATTGCGGTCAACCCGCAGAGCATCGCCGCGCAGATGGAATCGTGCATCACCTTCGGCCTGGGCATGGCGCTGCATAACAAACTGACGCTGAAGAACGGCGCGGTGGTGCAGTCCAACTATCACGATTATCAGGTGCTGCGGCTCAACGAAATGCCGGTGGTCGAGGTGCATATCGTGCCCAGCAGCGAGAAACCCGGCGGCATCGGCGAGGCCGGTGTGCCGCCGACCGCGCCGGCGGTGGCCAATGCGTTGTTTGCCCTGACCGGGCAACGCTTGCGTGAACTGCCGCTGCAACTGTCGGGGGTGTGAGATGAAACGACATCTGCTGTTGGGTGCGCTGGTGCTGGTGGGGCTGGGCGGCTACGCCTCGGACTTGTTCGCCGATGATCAGGAGGCCTTGAAGGCCTTCGGTACGATTCAAAAAGTCTTTCAGAGCCCGCGCTGCCAGAACTGCCACATTCCCGGGGATTCGCCGCTGCAATTCGACGCCGGCATTCCCCATGCGATGAACGTGGTGCGCGGCATGGACGGCAAAGGCGCCGCCGGTTTGCCGTGCGCAACGTGTCATGCCCAAAGCAATCCGCCGGCCAGTTACGGCCTCCATGCGCCACCGGGTGCGCCGCACTGGAGCCTGCCGCCCGCCGCGCACAAAATGGCCTGGATCGGCCTGCCAGCGGACAAGCTCTGCGCAATGATCAAGGACCGTTCTAGCAATGGCGACCGCGATTTCGCCGCGCTGATCAAGCATGTCAGCGAGGACAAACTGGTGCTCTGGGGCTGGAACCCCGGCACAGGGCGCGCACCGGTGCCGGTGCCCCACGATCTATTCGTGAACCAGTTCAAGCTCTGGGCCGATGCTGGCGGGCCGTGCCCGACGGCGGGTGGTTGATAGGCGTGAGGCATCGCTCAATTGGGGCTACTCTAAGGGCCATTGATGCCAATGGAGTGTGTGATGCTGGTTCCCGGAAAACCTGCCAACGAAGCGGCGCGCATTCAGGTGCTGCACGGTCTCAACCTTCTCGACTCGGCGCCCGAGGAGCGTTTCGACCGACTCACGCGGCTGGCCAAGCGCCTGTTCAATGTGCCGATCGCCCTGGTGACGCTGGTGGACAAGGATCGCCAGTGGTTCAAGTCTTGTGTCGGCCTGGATGTCACTGAAACCTCGCGGGACGTGTCGTTCTGCGGCCACGCGATTCTCAAGAACGATTTGTTGCTGGTGCCCGACGCCCGCGAGGACGAACGCTTTCACGACAATCCTCTGGTAACCGGCGAGCCACACATTCGCTTCTATGCCGGTTACCCGCTGACCGTGCCCAATGGCAACAAAATGGGCACGCTGTGCCTGATCGACACCAAACCCCGTGAGCTCGATGACGAAGAGCGCGCGCTGCTGCGTGACCTGGCGGAAATGGCCGAGCAAGAGCTGACAGCGGTGCAAATGGCGAGCATGGACGAGCTGACGCTGTTGTCCAACCGTCGCGGCTTCAAGCAATTGGCTCAGCATGCGCTGGACGCCTGCGCCCGGTTGAACCGGCCGGCGACACTGCTGTTTTTCGACCTCAATGATTTCAAACAGATCAACGATCTCTATGGCCATGCCGAGGGCGACGGTGCATTGAAGACCTTCGCTGATGTGCTGCGCATTGCCTTTCGCGAAAGCGACGTGGTCGGGCGCTTGGGCGGCGATGAATTCGTCGCGTTGCTGACCGGTTCGAGTCATATCGAGACCACGGCGATCATGGCGCGGCTCAGGGACATCCTCGAAGAGCGCAACGCCACGTTGCACCGCGGATATGCCATCCGCTTCAGCGTCGGCCAGATCGAATACGAATCGAAGCGCCATGAAACGGTGGATCAATTGCTGGCAGATGCCGATAGCGCGATGTATGTGCACAAGCAGGCCCTAAAGCGCAGTTAATGCTGGCCTCTTCGCGGGCAAGCCCGCTCCCACAGGTATCTTGGCTGTACTCAGTTTCGCCGTTCACCGCAGAACCTTGTGGGAGCTTGCCAGCGAAAGCGCTGTGTCAGTCAATAAATACTCATGCTATGCCGACGCCTTCGCGGGCAAGCCCGCTCCCACAGGTATCCTGGCTGTACTCAGTTTCGCCGTTCACCGCAGAACCTTGTGGGAGCTTGCCTGCGAAAGCGCTGTGTCAGTCAATAAATACTCATGCTATGCCGATGCCTTAGCGCGCAAGCCCGCTCCCACAGGTATCCTGGCTGTACTCAATTTTGCCGTTCACCGCAGAACCTTGTGGGAGCTGGCTTGCCAGCGAAAGCAGTGTGTCAGCCAATAAAGACTCATGCTATGCCGACGCCTTCGCGGGCAAGCCCGCTCCCACAGGTATCCTGGCTGTACTCAATTTTGCCGTTCACCGCAGAACCTTGTGGGAGCTGGCTTGCCAGCGAAAGCAGTGTGTCAGCCAATAAAGACTCATGCTATGCCGACGCCTTCGCGGGCAAGCCCGCTCCCACAGGTATCCTGGCTGTACTCAATTTTGCCGTTCACCGCAGAACCTTGTGGGAGCTGGCTTGCTAGCGAAAGCGGTGTGTCAGCCAATAAAGACTCATGCTATGCCGACGCCTTCGCGGGCAAGCCCGCTCCCACAGGTATCCTGGCTGTACTCAATTTTGCCGTTCACCGCAGAACCTTGTGGGAGCTGGCTTGCCAGCGAAAGCAGTGTGTCAGCCAATAAAGACTCATGCTATGCCGACGCCTTCGCGGGCAAGCCCGCTCCCACAGGTATCCTGGCTGTACTCAATTTTGCCGTTCACCGCAGAACCTTGTGGGAGCTGGCTTGCCAGCGAAAGCAGTGTGTCAGCCAATAAAGACTCATGCTATGCCGACGCCTTCGCGGGCAAGCCCGCTCCCACAGGTATCCTGGCTGTACTCAATTTTGCCGTTCACCGCAGAACCTTGTGGGAGCTGGCTTGCCAGCGAAAGCGGTGTGTCAGCCAATAAAGACTCATGCTATGCCGACGCCTTCGCGGGCAAGCCCGCTCCCACAGGTATCCTGGCTGTACTCAGTTTCGCCGTTCACCGCAGAACCTTGTGGGAGCTGGCTTGCCAGCGAAAGCAGTGTGTCAGCCAATAAAGACTCATGCTATGCCGACGCCTTCGCGGGCAAGCCCGCTCCCACAGGTATCCTGGCTGTACTCAATTTTGCCGTTCACCGCAGAACCTTGTGGGAGCTGGCTTGCCAGCGAAAGCAGTGTGTCAGCCAATAAAGACTCATGCTATGCCGATGCCTTCGCGGGCAAGCTGCTCCCACAGGGTTTGGTGGTGCTTACGGTATACGCGGAGTTGCAGATATCGCAGGCATAAAAAAACCCGCCAGAAGAGGCGGGTTTTTTATTGGCTAAGCGAAGATCACTCTTCGATGTTGCCCATGGCGGTGGTGTTGAAGCCGCCGTCGACGTACATGATTTCACCGCTGATGCCCGACGCCAGGTCGGAGCACAGGAAGGCGCCGGCGTTGCCGACTTCGTCGATGGTGACGTTGCGGCGCAGCGGGGTTTGCGCTTCGTTGGCGACCAGCATCTTGCGGAAGTTCTTGATGCCCGACGCTGCCAGGGTGCGGATCGGGCCAGCCGATACGCAGTTGACGCGGGTGCCGTCCGGGCCCAGGGAGCCGGCCAGGTAACGGACGCCAGCTTCCAGCGAAGCCTTGGCCATGCCCATCACGTTGTAGTTAGGCATGGTGCGCTCGGCGCCCAGGTACGACAGGGTCAGCAGGCTGCCATTGCGGCCTTTCATCATTTCGCGGCCAGCCTTGGCCAGGGCCACGAAGCTGTAGGCGCTGATGTCGTGAGCGATGCGGAAACCGTCACGGGTGGTGGCTTCGGTGAAGTCGCCGTCCAGTTGGTCGCCCGGGGCGAAACCAACGGAGTGGACGATGCAGTCCAGGCCGTCCCACTTCTTGCTCAGTGCTTCGAAGACCTTGGCGATTTCTTCATCGCTGGCCACGTCGCACGGGAAGCACAGCTCAGGGCTCGAACCCCAGCCCTGGGCGAATTCTTCAACACGACCTTTGAGTTTGTCGTTCTGATAAGTGAAGGCAAGCTCAGCGCCCTCGCGATGCATGGCGGCAGCGATGCCGGATGCGATGGACAGCTTGCTGGCGACACCGACGATCAGTACGCGCTTACCGGCGAGAAAACCCATGTGTTGCTCCTCTTTCAGGTTATTGCGCAGTGGCTGGTGCCAAAAAAGCGGCTTCCAGCAACTGCTGTGTATACGGATGTTGGGGAGCGGCAAAGATTGCTTGCGCCTCTCCCTGTTCGACCACTTGGCCATGCTTGACCACCATCAGCTGGTGGCTCAGCGCTTTGACGACAGCCAGGTCATGGCTGATGAACAAATACGTCAGGTTGTACTTGGCTTGCAGTGAACGCAACAGCTCCACCACTTGCCGCTGCACCGTCCGGTCGAGGGCCGAAGTCGGCTCGTCCAGAAGGATCAGCGCCGGTTTGAGCACCAAAGCCCGGGCAATGGCGATTCGTTGCCGTTGCCCACCGGAAAATTCGTGGGGGTAGCGGTGCCGGGTTTCCGGATCCAGACCTACCTCCTTCAATGCCGCAATAATCGCTGCCTCTTGTTCCTCAGCGGTGCCCATCTTGTGAATCCGCAGGCCTTCGCCGACGATGTCGCTCACGCACATGCGCGGGCTCAGGCTGCCAAACGGGTCCTGAAACACCACCTGCATCTCTCGACGCAACGGGCGAATCTCGTTCTGCGTCAGGCAGTCTAGCTGCTTGCCTTCAAAGCGGATGGCGCCTTTGCTGCCGATCAGCCGCAAAATCGCCAGACCCAGCGTGGATTTGCCGGAACCGCTTTCCCCCACGATCCCCAGGGTTTGACCCTGCGGCAGGCTGAAATTGATGCCGTCCACTGCCTTGACGTAATCCACCGTGCGTTTGAGCAGGCCTTTCTTGATCGGGAACCAGACTTTCAGGTCCTCGACCTCAAGCAGCGGCGCGCCGATTTTATTGGTCGCCGGGCCTCCGCTGGGCTCCGCGCCGAGCAATTCCCGAGTGTACGGATGCTGCGGCGAACGGAACAGCTCTGCGCACGATGCCTGTTCGACGATGCAACCGCGCTGCATGACACATACACGATGCGCAATTCTTCGCACCAGGTTCAAATCGTGACTGATCAGTAGCAACGACATGCCCAATCTGGCCTGAAGTTCCTTGAGCAAATCGAGGATTTTCAGCTGAACGGTCACGTCCAGCGCGGTGGTCGGTTCGTCGGCAATCAGCAGTTCCGGCTCGTTGGCCAGGGCCATGGCGATCATCACCCGCTGACGCTGACCACCGGACAATTCGTGGGGCAGGGCCTTGAGGCGCTTGTGCGGTTCAGGGATGCCGACCATCTCCAGCAGCTCCAGGGTGCGTCTGGTCGCGACTTTGCCGGTCAGGCCCTTGTGGATGCCGAGGATCTCGTTGATCTGCTTTTCGATCGAGTGCAGCGGATTGAGCGAGGTCATCGGCTCCTGAAAGATCATCGCGATACGGTTGCCACGGATGTGGCGAATGGTCTTTTCGCTCAGGCCCAGCAGATTTTGCCCGGAATAGTTGATGCTGCCAGCCGGATGCCGGGCGAGCGGGTAGGGCAGCAAGCGCAGAATCGAGTGCGCCGTCACCGATTTTCCCGAACCGGATTCGCCGACCAATGCCAAGGTCTCGCCGCGTTTGATATCGAAGCTGACGCCTTCGACCACCCGGTGTATGCGCTCGCCAAAGCCGAATTCGACGGCGAGGTCGCGCACTTCGATCAGATTGTCCTGATTCATTTCACTTCCTCGGGTCGAAGGCATCGCGAGCGGACTCGCCGATAAACACCAGCAAACTCAACATCAACGCCAGCACGGCGAAGGCACTCATGCCCAGCCATGGCGCTTGCAGGTTGGATTTACCCTGCGCGACCAACTCACCCAGCGACGGACTGCCGGCCGGCAAGCCGAAACCGAGGAAGTCCAGTGCGGTGAGGGTGCCGATGGCGCCCGTGAGAATGAACGGCATGAACGTCATGGTCGAGACCATCGCGTTGGGCAGGATGTGGCGGAACATGATCGCGCCGTTCTGCATGCCCAGCGCTCTTGCCGCGCGCACGTATTCGAGGTTGCGCCCACGCAGGAACTCGGCGCGCACCACATCCACCAGGCTCATCCACGAGAACAGCAGCATGATCCCTAGCAGCCACCAGAAATTTGGCTGGACGAAACTGGCGAGGATGATCAGTAGATAGAGGACCGGCAGACCTGACCAGATCTCCAGAAAGCGCTGCCCGGCCAGATCGACCCAGCCGCCATAAAAGCCCTGCAAGGCCCCGGCAATCACGCCGATGATCGAACTCAACACGGTCAGCGTCAGGGCAAACAGCACGGAAATGCGGAAGCCGTAAATCACCCGTGCCAGCACATCGCGGCCCTGATCGTCAGTGCCCAGCAGGTTGTCCGCCGAGGGCGGGGCCGGGGCCGGGACTTTCAGGTCGTAGTTGATGCTTTGATAGCTATAGGGAATCGGCGCCCACAGCACCCAGGCATCCTTGGCCTTGAGCAGTTCGCGGATGTACGGGCTCTTGTAGTTGGCTTCCAGCGGGAATTCGCCGCCGAACGCGGTTTCCGGGTAGCGCTTGACCGCCGGGAAGTACCAGTTGTTGTCGTAATGCACCACCAGCGGCTTGTCGTTGGCGATCAATTCGGCGCCCAGGCTTAGCCCGAACAGGATCAGAAACAGCCACAGCGACCACCAGCCGCGCTTGTTGGCCTTGAACAGTTCGAAGCGGCGGCGGTTGAGAGGGGACAGGTTCATCTCAATGCTCCCGGCTTTCGAAGTCGATACGCGGATCGACCAGGGTGTAGGTGAGGTCACCGATCAGTTTCACCACCAGCCCGAGCAGGGTGAAGATGAACAGGGTGCCGAACACCACCGGGTAATCGCGGTTGATCGCTGCTTCGAAACTCATCAGACCGAGGCCGTCGAGCGAGAAGATCACCTCGACCAACAACGAGCCGGTGAAGAAGATACCGATGAATGCCGACGGAAAACCGGCGATCACCAGCAGCATGGCGTTGCGGAAGACATGACCGTAGAGCACGCGATGCCGGGTCAGCCCCTTGGCCTTGGCGGTGACCACGTACTGCTTGTTGATCTCGTCGAGGAAGCTGTTTTTGGTCAACAGGGTCATCGTCGCGAAATTGCCGATCACCAATGCTGTCACCGGCAGCGCCAGGTGCCAGAAGTAATCGAGGATCTTGCCGCCCAGGCTCAGCTCATCAAAGTTGTTCGAGGTCAGCCCGCGCAAAGGGAACCAGTCCAGATAACTGCCGCCGGCAAACACCACGATCAGCAGAATCGCAAAGAGAAACGCCGGGATCGCGTAGCCGACGATGATCGCCGAACTGGTCCAGACGTCGAAATGGCTGCCGTGTCGCGTAGCCTTGGCGATTCCCAGCGGGATCGATACCAGGTACATGATCAGCGTGCTCCACAGGCCCAACGAAATCGACACCGGCATCTTTTCCTTGATCAGCTCGATGACCTTGGCATCGCGGAAGAAGCTGTCGCCGAAGTCCAGCGAGGCATAGTTCTTGACCATGATCCACAAACGTTCCGGGGCCGATTTATCGAAGCCGTACATGTGCTCGATTTCCTTGATCAGCGCCGGGTCGAGGCCCTGTGCACCACGATAGGAGGAGCCTGCCACCGACACCTCGGCACCGCCGCCAGCGATGCGGCTGGTGGCGCCTTCGAAGCCTTCGAGCTTGGCGATCATCTGCTCCACCGGGCCGCCGGGCGCAGCCTGGATGATCACGAAGTTGATCAGCAAAATGCCAAACAGGGTCGGGATGATCAGCAGCAGTCGCCGAAAAATATACGCCAGCATCTGATTACTCCGTGCCCGCAGGGTCGGCTTGCAGTTTGGTTTCGACTTCTATCGCCGGTTTCGCATCGGGCTTGACCCACCAGGTGTTCGTGCCGATGTCGTACTTGGGCGAGACTTTCGGATGACCGATGTGGTTCCAGTAGGCCACGCGCCAGGTTTTGATGTGCCAGTTGGGGATCACGTAATAACCCCATTGCAACACGCGATCCAGCGCGCGGGCATGGGCGACGAGCGTTTTGCGCGTATCGGCGTTGATCAGCTTTTCGACCAGTTGATCGACGATCGGATCTTTCAGGCCCATGGTGTTGCGGCTGCTGGGCCTGTCGGCCGCGGCACTCATCCAGAATTCGCGCTGTTCGTTACCTGGTGAATTGGACTGCGGGAAACTGCCAACGATCATGTCGAAGTCCCGCGAACGCACGCGATTGATGTACTGCGAGACATCGACACGGCGGATGACCAGATCGATGCCGAGGTCGCTGAGATTGCGCTTGAGCGGCAACAGCACGCGTTCGAAATCGGTCTGCGTCAGCAGAAACTCGATGACCACCGGTTTGCCCGTGGCGTCGACCATTTTGTCGTCGACGATCTTCCAGCCAGCCTCTTGCAGCAGTTGGTAGGCCTCACGTTGCTGGGTACGGATCATGCCGCTGGCGTCGGTTTTCGGATTCTCGAAGGCTTCGCTGAACACCTGCGCTGGCAGTTTGCTGCGGAACGGATCGAGGATCGCCACCTGTTCCGCGTCGGGCAGACCGGTGGCGGCCATTTCCGAGTTTTCGAAATAGCTGCGCGTGCGTATGTAAGCGCCGTTGAACAACTGCTTGTTGGTCCATTCGAAATCGAACAACAGGCCCAGCGCCTGACGCACTCGCACATCCTGAAATACCGGGCGGCGCAGGTTGAAGACGAACCCCTGCATGCCGGTCGGGTTGCCGTTGGTGATCTGCTCCTTGATCAGGCGCCCCTCGGTGACCGCTGGAACGTTGTAGGCGTTGGCCCAATTCTTCGCGGTCATCTCCAGCCAGTAATCGAACTGGCCGGCCTTGAGCGCTTCCAGTGCGACCGTGTTGTCGCGGTAATAATCGGTGGTCATCGTGTCGAAGTTGTAGAAGCCACGATTGACCGGTAGATCCTTGCCCCAGTAGTCCTTGACCCGCTCGTAGCGTACCGAGCGGCCGGCCTTCACTTCGGCGACTTTGTAGGGGCCGCTGCCCAGCGGAATCTCCAGGTTGCCTTTGCTGAAGTCACGATCAACCCACCAGTGTTTCGGCAGCACTGGCAACTGACCGAGGATCAGCGGCAGCTCGCGGTTGTTGGTGTGCTTGAACTTGAACAGCACCTTGAGCGGATCTTCAGCGATGACTTCGGCAACGTCGTTGTAGTAGCCGCGATACAGCGGCGAGCCTTCCTTGGTCAGGGTCTGGAAGCTGAACACCACATCGTCGGCGCGCACCGGGTGACCATCGTTGAAGCGTGCTTCGGGGCGCAGATAAAACCGCACCCAACTGTTGTCCGGGGCTTTTTCGATCTTGCCGGCGATCAGCCCGTATTCGGTGAACGGCTCGTCAAGGCTGTGCTTGGTCAGGGTGTCGTAGATCTGGCCGATGTCATCGGCGGGCACGCCTTTGCTGATGAACGGGTTGAGGCTGTCGAAGCCGCCAAACCCGGCCTGACGGAAGATCCCGCCCTTGGGCGCATCGGGGTTAACGTAGTCGAAATGCTTGAAATCGGCCGGGTATTTCGGCGGCTCGTTGTATAGGGTCACGGCGTGTTGCGGGGCGGCCAAGGCCAGCCCGGCGAACAGCATGCCGCTGGCCTGCACGAGCAGGGCGCGAATAAGCTTCATTGATCTTTCTCCGAAGACTTCAACCACCACGCGCTCAGGCCCAGGGTGTAGGGCGGCGTGGTGACGAAGGCCAACCGGTTGCGGTAGGCCAGACGGTGATAATTGAGGTACCAGTTGGGAATGCTGTAGTGCTGCCAGAGCAACACGCGATCGAGTGCCTTGCCGGCGGCGACCTGTTCATCGCGGGTTTGCGCGGCGAGCAGTTGTTCGAGCAGATGATCGACCACCGGGTTGGCGATGCCTGCGTAATTCTTGCTGCCCTTGACCCCGACCTGACTGGAATGGAAGTACTGCCACTGTTCAAGGCCCGGACTGAGGGTCTGGCTGAGCGTCATCAGGATCATGTCGAAATCGAACTGGTCCAGACGTTGTTTGTACTGGGCGCGATCCACCGTGCGCAGGCGTGCGTCGATGCCGATGCTGTTGAGGTTCTCGATGTACGGCTGGAGGATGCGCTCCAGGTTCGGGTTGACCAGCAGCAGCTCGAAACGCAGCGGCTGGCCATTGGCGTTTTGCAGGCGCTGGCCATTGAGCTTCCAGCCGGCTTCGGCGAGCAGGGCCAAGGACTTGCGCATGGTTTCTCGCGGGACGCCGCGGCCATCGGTCTGCGGCAGGGTAAACGGCTCGGTGAACAGCTTGGCCGGCAGTTGCTCCTTGTACGGCTTGAGCATCAGCCATTCATGGCCGACCGGCAGGCCGCTGGCGCTGAATTCACTGTTCGGGTAGTAACTGGTGGTGCGTTTGTAGGCGTCGCTGAACAAGGCTCGGTTGGTCCACTCGAAATCGAACATCAGGCCTAGCGCTTCACGGGTCTTCACGTCCGAGAAGGTGGCGCGGCGGGTGTTCATGAACAGGCCCTGACTCTGGGTCGGGATCTGATGCGCGATCTGCGCCTTGATCACGTCGCCACGGCGCACGGCCGGGAAGTTGTAGCCATTGGCCCAGTTCTTCGCCTGATGCTCGATGTAGATGTCGAACTCGCCGGCCTTGAACGCTTCGAACGCCACGTCGCTGTCGCGGTAGAACTCGACCTCCATGCGATCGAAGTTGTACTTGCCGCGATTGACCGGCAGCTCCTTGCCCCAGTAGTCCTTGACCCGTTCAAAGATCAACTGGCGCCCCGGCGTCACCGAGGTGATGCGATACGGCCCGCTGCCCAGCGGCGGTTCGAAGGTGGTGGCCTTGAAGTCGCGATCCTTCCAGTAGTGCTGCGGCAGCACCGGCAGCTCACCCAGGCGCAGGATCAACAGCGGATTGCCCGAGCGCTTGAGGACAAAACGGATGCGCTGCTTGTTGAGGATGTCGACCCGCAACACTTCCTGAAGCGCCGTGCGATACAGCGGATGACCGTCCTTGAGCAGCGTTCGATAGGAGAACGCGACGTCGTAGGCGGTGATCGGCGTACCGTCGTGAAAGCGCGCTTCGGGGCGCAGATTGAACACCACCCAGCTGCGATCTTCGCTGTACTCCACTGATTGCGCGATCAAGCCGTAACTGGAGGCCGGTTCATCGCCGGA
This sequence comes from Pseudomonas baetica, assembly GCF_002813455.1. Taxonomy (NCBI): domain Bacteria; kingdom Pseudomonadati; phylum Pseudomonadota; class Gammaproteobacteria; order Pseudomonadales; family Pseudomonadaceae; genus Pseudomonas; species Pseudomonas baetica. The sequence goes on from NZ_PHHE01000001.1 coordinate 6,503,773, forward strand.
CGGCGAGTATTGGCCGGTGCCGACCATCAGCGGTTCGTTCAACTCGTTGATGCCGTACTGAAGGAAATTCGCCGTGGTCACCGGGCTGGTGCCCTTGAAGGTGTAAGGGTTGACCGTATCGAAGGTGCCAAACGCCATCACCCGCAACGTACCGCCCTTGGGCGCTTGCGGGTTGACCCAGTCGAAGTGGGTAAATCTGGCCGGGTACTTGAGCGTGCCGAACTGCGCATAACCGTGACTTTCGGTAATCGTCGCGCTTGCAGTTGAGCTCAAGGCCAGGCTGATCAGGAGCAGGAGGAGGGGACGCTTCAAGTCAGATCCGATCCAGGCGGCTTGGGCTTTGTGGGCCGTACAGTAACAGCTTGTCTGGACAGGAAAAAGATGCGGGTTAATGCGCGGTTAATCGGCTTCGATCGCATTTGCTTTTGGTGGGAGCGGGCTTGCTCGCGAATGCGGTCTGTCAGCCGTATATGTAGATGACTGATACAGCGCATTCGCGAGCAAGCCCGCTCCCCCCCAAAACAAAAAGCCCCTGAAATTCAGGGGCTCTTCTGTCAATGCGGCTGATAAACCGTGAGCATCTGCCCCGGCTTCAGTGCTTTACCCGCACCCGGATTCCAGCGCTTGAGATGTTGCATCTCAACGTTGAAACGCTTGGCCACCACATACAGCGTGTCGCCGCGCTTGACCTTGTACTGGGTCTGCTGCGCGCTGTCAGCCTTGCCCTTGGTCTTGCTGTTGGCGGCGATCACGGTGTTGACCCGGCCACTTTTGCGCGAAGGGCTGCGCTTGGTGGTGTCCTGCATTACCAGCGTCTGGCCGACCTTGAGGTTTTTGCCGCTCAATTTGTTCCAGCGTTGCAGATCCTTCACTTCGACCTTGTTGGCCTTGGCGATGGAGCCGAGGTTGTCGCCACGCTTCACGCGGTAAGCGCGTTTAAGCTGCGCCACTTCGCTTGGATCGGCACCGTCGAACACCGGTTTCAGCGAGCGTGGGCTGATCAGCTCGTCAGGCCGCATGGTTTGCAGGCTGGCGGTCAGCAGTTGCGCCTTGGACGTCGGCACCAGCAAATGCTGAGGGCCGTCGATGGTGGTGCGCTGTTTGAACGCCGGGTTGAGCTGGAACAGTTCGTCTTCATCGATGTTGGCAACCGCAGCGACCTTGGACAGGTCCATGCGCTGGTTGATTTCGACGACCTGGAAGTACGGTTCGTTGGCGATCGGGTTGAGGTTCACGCCGTAGGCTTCCGGCGCCAGGACCACTTGCGACAGGGCCAGCAACTTTGGCACGTAGGCCTGGGTTTCCGCTGGCAGCGGCAGGTTCCAGTAGTCGGTTGGCAGGCCGAGCCTTTCGTTACGCTCGATCGCGCGGCTGACCGTGCCTTCACCGGCGTTGTAGGCCGCCAGGGCCAGCAGCCAGTCACCGTTGAACATATCGTGCAGACGGGTCAGGTAGTCCATGGCAGCGGTGGTCGAGGCGGTAATATCACGACGGCCATCGTAGAAGCGGGTCTGACGCAGATTGAAATAACGACCGGTAGACGGAATGAATTGCCAGAGACCCACCGCGTTGGCCCGGGAATAGGCCATCGGGTTGTAGGAGCTTTCAATCACTGGCAGCAGGGCCAGTTCCAGCGGCATGTTGCGTTCTTCGAGGCGTTCGACGATGTAATGGATGTAGAGGCTGCCGCGTTCGCCGGCATTCTCGAGGAAAGAGGGATTGCTGGCGAACCACAGGCGCTGTTGCTCGATACGCGGGTTCACGCCCAGGCCTTCCTGCAGCTGGAAACCCTGGCGCATGCGTTCCCAGATGTCCTGGGGAACCTGTGGGCTGGGCTTCTCGTTCAGCCAGATCGGCTTCTGCTTGGCTCGCGCAGCGATGTTCGGCGTATGGGTCGCTTCAGTCTGCGGAGCATGGCTGGAACAGCCCGCCAGCGTGGCGGACACAGCCACCGCCATGGCTTGCGCCAGGCGGGTCAATGCGTCTGAATTGACGGACTTACGTATGGATGACGACATTGGCTGGAAGTAAGTTCCGGGCAAAAATGTCGGGCGATTCTAGAAAGCGCACCCCTTGCGGTCAACCATTCAGAATTTTTGTACCAGCAAGGGAGTCACTTAGAACGTATCTTTCCATGCCCGCAGGGCAGCAAAAACCTCACTCGGCGCCCGGTTTTGAGCGCCTGCCCGTTCGTCCACTTTTTGTGTAACTAATGTTTCAGTGGTGCGCAAAAACGGATTGGTGAGTTTTTCAAGGGCCAGGGTCGAGGGAAGGGTCATGACGCCGTTTTGCCGTTGCAGGGTGACCTTTTCCAGACGGGCGGCGATGTCCGGGTTGGTCGGTTCGACCGCAGCGGCGAACTTGAGATTGCTCAGGGTGTATTCATGGGTGCAATAGACCAGCGTATCTTCCGGTAAAGCGGCAAGGCGGCTGAGCGAGTGGTGCATTTGCTCCGGCGTGCCTTCGAACAAGCGGCCGCAACCGGCAGCGAACAGGGTGTCGCCGCAGAACAGCAGACCATGGTGGTAATAGGCAATATGTCCCAAGGTGTGACCAGGCACCGCGTAGACATCGAAGTCCCAGCCGAGCACGCTGACGCTGTCATTGTCCTTGAGGGCTACATCCCGCGCCGGGATGGTTTCGCTTGCCGGACCATAAACGGTCGCGCCGCTGGCCTGCTTCAGGCGTTCGACGCCACCGACATGATCATGATGATGGTGGGTGATCAGGATATCGCTCAACACCCAGTCCGGATGGGCGTCGAGCCACGTCTGCACGGGCGCGGCATCGCCCGGATCGACCACCGCGCAGCGCTGGGTGCGGTGATCCTGTAACAACCAGATGTAGTTATCGGTGAACGCGGGCAGGGCACTGATCTGTATCATCGTCGGAATTCGCCAAGCGGAAAACATTGGCGCATCTTAGTAGTTCCTGGCGCGTTGGAGAATGACATGACCGATAAAGCGTTCGCTCAGGCCGATCCCGACTGGCTGGCGTTGATCAGCGCCGCCCGTGAATGGCTGTCCGGTCCGATCGGGCAGTTTCTGCTGGATGAAGAGCGGCGCATGCTCGAAGACGAGTTGGGGCGGTTCTTCGGCGGCTATCTGGTGCATTACGGCCCGTCGGCCGAGGCCCCACCGTCTGCGCCACAGGTGCAGCGCAACGTGCGCCTCGGTGCGCCGCTGCCCGGTGTCGAGATCGTCTGCGAAGAGCAGGCGTGGCCGTTGAGCGAGCACGCCGCCGATGTGGTAGTCATGCAGCACGGTCTGGACTTCTGTCTGTCGCCTCATGGTTTGCTGCGCGAAGCGGCAAGCAGCGTGCGCCCCGGCGGGCATTTGCTGATCATCGGGATCAACCCCTGGAGCACCTGGGGCTTGCGCCATGTGTTCGCCCATGACGCCCTGCGCCAGGCCCGTTGCATCTCGCCGTCGCGGGTCGCCGACTGGCTCAATCTGCTGGGCTTTGCGCTGGAGAAACGCCGCTTCGGGTGCTATCGTCCGCCGCTCGCGTCGCCCAAGTGGCAGGCCCGTCTGGCTGGCTGGGAACGCAAGGCCGGTGACTGGCAGTTGTCGGGTGGCGGCTTCTATTTATTGGTGGCGCGCAAGATTGTGGTCGGGCTGCGGCCGCTGCGTCAGGAACGTCGCGAGCCGATGGGCAAGCTGATTCCGCTGCCGATGGCCAAGGTCAATCGCCGCCGTATCGAACCGTAAACCTTCTTTTATTTGTGGCCGGGTTTTCCCCGGCCTCGGTCATTGTCGATCGGTGATCGGCAAGACAGGCATTTTTCTGGATAGATAGGCATGAGCGAAAGCGTTGAAAGCGTCGACACCGTAGAACTGTTCACCGACGGCGCCTGCAAGGGCAACCCCGGCCCGGGCGGCTGGGGCGCCTTGCTGGTGTGCAAGGGCGTCGAAAAGGAACTGTGGGGCGGCGAGGCCAACACCACCAACAACCGCATGGAGCTGCTCGGCGCTATCCGTGGGCTTGAAGCGCTCAAGCGCCCGTGCGAAGTGCTGTTGGTGACCGACTCACAGTACGTGATGAAGGGCATCAACGAGTGGATGGCCAACTGGAAGAAGCGCGGCTGGAAAACCGCTGCGAAGGAGCCAGTAAAGAATGCTGATCTGTGGAAAGAACTGGACGAGCAGGTCAACCGCCACAAGGTCACCTGGAAATGGGTGCGCGGGCACATTGGTCACCACGGCAACGAACGGGCTGACCAACTGGCTAACCGTGGCGTGGATGAGGTGCGCGGTTACAAGCAGACCTGAGTCGTTCCTGACGTACTGCGGTGCGGCCATTCGCGAGCAGGCTCGCTCCCACAGGGGCTTTGTGCACCACACAGATCCAATGTGGGAGCGAGCCTGCTCGCGGAGAACGATAACGCGGACTCACAGAATCAAAATAGCTTCAGCCAACTGCAGATCACCATAATCACGATCCTCCAGTACCTGGCGAATCCGCAAAAACGCCGCCTCCATTCGCACCCCGCGAATCTCGCCGCCACTGGCGACAAATGCCTCCGCATCATCCTTCGCTGCCAGCACAACCTTGTCGTCCTTGAACGACCCACTCGTACCTTTGCTTGAGCTTAAAATCAGGCTCATGGTGATGTCGGTGCTGATGACGAAGCTAGTGGCATGCGCTTGCGCAACCGGCAAACCAATACCGAGCAATAGAACCAGTGCAGTCTTCATGGTGCGTTCAAACCCTTGGTAAACAAGGCGCGCACGCTAACAAGCGGTTTCCAGGCAGACTTTATGAACATTGCTAATGATTGTTAAAAACTGCATGAGCGCCGATCACTCGGGGGCGCGCGACTCACGCCGAGAGCGTGTTAACATTCGCGCTTTTGCACGATTGACCCGTTGAGAGCTGAGCACTGATGGCCACCAGATCCGTTGTACTCGATACCGAAACCACCGGCATGCCGGTGACCGATGGTCACCGGATTATCGAAATCGGTTGTGTCGAACTGATCGGTCGGCGCCTGACAGGCCGGCACTTTCACGTGTACCTGCAACCGGATCGCGAGAGTGATGAAGGCGCCATCGGCGTCCACGGCATCACCAACGAATTCCTCGTGGGCAAGCCACGCTTTGCCGAAGTCGCCGATGAGTTCTTCGAGTTCATCAAGGGCGCACAGCTGATCATCCATAACGCGGCGTTCGACGTTGGCTTCATCAACAACGAATTCGCCTTGATGGGTCAGCACGATCGCGCCGACATCACCCAGCACTGCTCGATCCTCGACACCCTGATGATGGCCCGGGAGCGTCACCCGGGGCAGCGCAACAGCCTTGATGCGTTGTGCAAACGTTATGGCGTCGACAACTCCGGCCGTGAACTGCACGGCGCCTTGCTCGACTCCGAGATTCTCGCTGACGTCTACCTGACCATGACCGGTGGCCAGACCAGCCTGTCGCTGGCCGGTAATGCTTCGGACGGTAATGGCACGGGCGACGGCGCGGACAATTCCGCCACGGAGATCCGTCGCCTGCCGGCGGATCGTCAGCCCGCGCGGATCATTCGTGCGACTGAAGATGAACTGGCAGCCCATCAAGTGCGACTGGAGATTATTGCCAAATCCGCTGGCGGGCCGGCGATGTGGACGCAGATCGCCGAGGCTGACGCCCAGGCTTGAAGATCAAAAGATCGCAGCCTGCGGCAGCTCCTACAGAGATCGCATTCTTCTGTAATTGGATGGACTCGCCCAAGCCGAGGCGTCAATGCGCCACGGTGGCAGTCTAAACAGCCATCGACAGCGAGGGCGAGTCCATGAAAAATCATAGTTCGAATGATCAATCCCTGTCTTCTTCCGATTTGTCGGCCTGCACAACTTTGGCGGTAGATCTGGCCAAACAGGTCTTTCAGGTCGCTGGTGAAGATGTCCTCGGCCAGGTGCGCTATGAACAGCGGATCAAGTCGCGTGAGGCGTTTTATGAGTTTCTCCAACAGCTGCCGCCTCATGTCGTGGTTTTGATGGAGACCGGTCCGGGAGCTCAAGCCTGGGCCCGGCAGTTGCAAGACAAAGGTAATCTGGCGCGGATTCTTCCAGCCGGTTTGGTGACCACACACCGCAGTGGGCCTAAAAATGATCGCAACGATGCGCTGGCGATTCTGCGCGCTGGTCGCGATGAAAAAATCTGCGCGGTACCGGTCAAAAGCGTTGCTGCGCTGGCAATGCAAGCGCTGCATCGCGCCCGTCAGGGCTATGTGCGTCGACGCACGGCGGTCAGCAATCAGATGCGCGGCCTGCTGCTCGAGCACGGCGTGGCCTTGGCGCAGGGCGATGTTGCGATCAGTCAGAAGATTCCGCGGGTACTGGAAGATGCGACCCAGCCACTGCCTGGCCTGCTGCGTGAATTGATCGACGAACTGTTGGCTGAGTGGCGCCATTTGGGCGAGCGCATCGGCGTGTTGACGGGCCGCCTGGAAGTGGCCGCTAACGCCGACATGACAGCGAGGCGACTGATGACCGTGCGCGGCATTGGCCCAGTCATTGCCACGGCACTGGTGGCCAAGGAAACCAACCCTGAGCGGTTTCCCAATGCCCGCAAGTTTGCCGCGTACTTTGGCATGGTGCCTGACCAGCACAGCAGCGGGCAGACGGTCCGGCTGGGCGACATGACCAAGCGAGGTGATGTTTATTTACGCAGCTTGATGATCCAGGGAGCCCATTCGGTCCTGCAACAACTGCGACCTGATTCCCTGCAACCCGATGACCGCCGCTTGTTGCGGTGGATGAGCCGACTGGGCCGTAAGGAGGCTGCGATCAGGTTAGCCAACCGCAACCTACGAATCGTCTGGGTGCTTCTACAGAATGACCAGTCTTATCGTCGTCATGCTGGTAATGGTCAGTAAGCGACGATAAGCCACTGAGCGACCGAGTTCTGCCACCGAGGTACTGACTGTCCGACCCTTTGCTGAAAAAAATTGACCCCAGGTAAGACCGGCGTGGATTGATGCCTAAGCTCCTACTGGCCTTCGAGGCCTGACTGTAATCGGCATGCCACGAGCTCTTCCAATTTTGGCCAGAGGCCGAAGACGGCTTCCACGAATAGGCCTAATACATAGATGCAACGGGGCGACAGTTTTCAAAAAACGGGTAGACAGTGGGGGCGAGTCCATACATAGGAGCTGCCGCAGGCTGCGATCTTTTGCTTTTGGCAGTACTGACAAGTGGCCACACTCGCCACTTTCGCTGCAACCCTCTACCCTGAGTGCATTGGCGGATTCGAATCCGCCGCCTCAGGACACTGAGCCCCATGTACAAAGATTTGAAGTTTCCGGTGCTGATCGTCCATCGCGACATCAAGGCCGACACGGTCGCCGGTGACCGTATCCGTGGCATCGCCCGGGAGTTGGAGCAGGAAGGTTTCAGTATCGTTTCGGCCACCGATTACGCCGAAGGGCGTCTGGTGGCTTCGACCCATCATGGCCTCGCGTGCATGCTGATCGCCGCCGAGGACGCCAGCACGAACTCCCATCTGTTGCAGAACATGGCCGAACTGATCGGCCTGGCGCGGGTGCGTGCGCCGGATCTGCCGATCTTTGCCCTGGGCGAGCAAGTCACCCTGGAAAACGCCCCGGCCGATGCCATGGCCGAACTCAATCAATTGCGCGGCATTCTCTATCTTTTCGAAGACACCGTGCCGTTCCTCGCCCGGCAAGTGGCGCGGGCGGCGCGCAAGTATCTGGACGGGTTGCTGCCGCCGTTTTTCAAGGCCTTGGTGCAGCACACCGCCGACTCCAATTATTCTTGGCACACCCCCGGTCATGGCGGCGGTGTGGCGTATCACAAGAGTCCGGTGGGGCAGGCGTTTCATCAGTTCTTCGGTGAAAACACCTTGCGTTCGGACTTGTCAGTGTCGGTGCCGGAGTTGGGGTCGCTGCTCGATCACACTGGCCCGCTTGCTGAGGCCGAGGCGCGGGCAGCGCGTAATTTCGGCGCCGATCACACCTTTTTCGTGATCAATGGCACCTCGACCGCCAACAAGATCGTCTGGCACTCCATGGTCGCTCGCGACGATCTGGTGCTGGTCGATCGCAACTGCCACAAGTCGGTGTTGCACGCGATCATCATGACCGGCGCAATCCCGTTGTACCTGTGCCCCGAGCGCAATGAGCTGGGGATTATCGGGCCGATTCCGCTGAGCGAATTCAGCCGCGAATCGATCCAGGCCAAGATCGACGCGAGCCCGCTGACCAAGGGGCGCGCGCCGATGGTCAAACTGGCGGTGGTCACCAACTCGACCTACGACGGGCTCTGTTACAACGCCGAACTGATCAAGCAACACCTGGGCAATAGCGTCGAGGTGCTGCATTTCGACGAAGCCTGGTATGCCTACGCGGCGTTCCACGAGTTCTTCACCGGGCGCTACGGCATGGCCACTTCGCGCAGCGCAGACAGCCCGCTGGTGTTCACCACCCACTCCACACACAAGCTGCTCGCTGCTTTCAGTCAGGCCTCGATGATTCATGTGCAGGACGGCGGCGCGCGGCAACTGGATCGAGATCGTTTCAACGAAGCGTTCATGATGCACATCTCCACTTCGCCGCAATACAGCATCATCGCCTCGCTGGATGTGGCCTCAGCGATGATGGAAGGCCCGGCCGGACGCTCGCTGTTGCAGGAAACCTTCGACGAAGCCCTGAGCTTCCGCCGGGCGCTGGCCAATCTGCGCCAGCACATCGCGGCAGATGACTGGTGGTTTTCGATCTGGCAGCCGCCGGGTGTCGAGGGCATCGACCGTGTGCAAACCGCTGACTGGCTGCTGCAACCGGATGCCGACTGGCACGGTTTCGGCGAAGTTGCCGACGACTACGTACTGCTCGACCCCATCAAAGTCACGCTGGTGATGCCGGGGCTGAACGCGGGTGGTGCGTTAAGCGAGAAGGGCATTCCGGCGGCGGTGGTCAGCAAGTTCCTCTGGGAGCGCGGGCTGGTGGTTGAAAAGACCGGGCTGTATTCGTTTCTGGTGCTGTTCTCCATGGGCATCACCAAAGGCAAATGGAGCACGCTGCTCACCGAGTTGCTGGAGTTCAAACGCAGTTACGACGCCAACGTCAGTCTGGCGACGTGCCTGCCGTGTGTCGCTCAGGAAGACACGGCGCGTTATCGCGGCATGGGCCTGCGGGATCTGTGCGACCAATTGCACGCCTGCTACCGCAGCAATGCCACCGCCAAACACCTGAAACGCATGTACACAGTGCTACCGGAAATCGCCATGAAACCCGCTCATGCCTATGATTATCTGGTGCGCGGTGAAGTCGAGGCGGTGCCGATCGATGAGTTGGAAGGCAGGATTGCGGCGGTGATGCTGGTGCCGTATCCGCCGGGGATCCCGTTGATCATGCCCGGTGAGCGCTTTACCGAATCGACCCGCTCGATCATCGATTACCTGAAATTTGCCCGCACGTTCGATAGCAGTTTTCCCGGTTTTGTCGCCGATGTGCATGGACTGCAACATGAAGATGAAGGCAGTGGGCGGCAGTACACCGTCGATTGCGTCAAGGAATGAGGAGTTTTGCAAGCATGCAACCGGTGATGAATCCAAAATACCCAGGCTTGTCGGTGCGGGTCGCCGATGAAGGCTTCGCGCCTTACATCTGGGGCTGTGACTTCAGTTTTGAGGTCGCCGCGTACGGTACGGCGGTGATCGGCAAACCAGTGGAGCAATGGCCGGTGACGCCGATTGTGCCGTACCGCAAATGTTATGGCATCGATCCCGAAGAGTTCAGCAGCTTTCGCGATGCCCCGGACAGCGCGATTTTCATGGCCTACCTCGATGACGAGCCGGTTGGCCATCTGGTGATCAGCACCAACTGGAACGGCTTTGCCCATATCGACGAACTGGCGGTGCACGCACCGGCCCGTCGCCATGGCGTGGCCAAGGCGTTGCTGGATGTCGCGCAATTCTGGAGCCGCAAGAAAAAGCTCCCGGGGATCATGCTGGAAACCCAGAACAATAACCTCGGCGCCTGTCGTTTGTATGAGCGTTGCGGGTATGTGATTGGCGGTGTCGACCATTTGCGTTATCGCGGCATAGATCCGAACACCGCCGAAGTGGCGTTGTTCTGGTATCGATTGTTCGATAATCCGCTGGAAAAATCGCTCAACTCGACAGCATCGCCACGGCTTGTTCCGTGAGGATCGCCAGCAAGGTCTGAATCGAAGCCGGTGTTGGCGCGTGCTTGAAGGTCAGTGCATACAGGCTGACGGGAACGGCCGGTGACAGCGGGCACACATCAAGGCCTGCGGCACGTGCGCCCAGCGCGGTGAACGGATCGACGATCGCCAGGCCTTCACCGGCTTCGACCATGCTGCGCATCATCTGGTGGGTCTGGACCCGGGTCTGAATGCTGGGCGCCGGGCGCAAGGCCTGTAGTTTGTTCTCGAGCGCCGGGCTCAGTGGGTCCTGGCCTTCGAGGCCGACCATCGCTTGCCCGGCCAGATCCTGCAGGGAAATGTATTTCTGCTTCGGTTGCAGCCAGCCGTGGGGCGCGAGCAATTGCAGCTTGCCCAAGGCCAATGGCTGGCAATGAATGTCGGGATGTTCCGGATCGTGCAGGCTCAAGCCCAGATCACTTTCGCGCAGCAACAGGCTGCGAACGATGTCGCGCGTTGGTGCGCTGAGCAGGCTGCAAGGGGCGTCGGGCAGGCGTCGGCGCAGGGCGGCGAGGCTTTGTGGCAATAATTGTTGGGCCAGCGGAGGGGTGCCGATGATGCGCACGGGCGGGGCGAGGTATTGCTTGAGGCTGCTGGCCAGGCGTTGCACCGGCTCCAGCGCTGCATAAACGTGCGCGATTTGTGCCTGCAATGCCCGCGCCTCGGGCGTCGATTGCAGGCGCCCGCGCACGCTGGCGAACAGCATGAACCCCAACTGACTCTCGGCTTCACGCAAACGCTCTTCGACCTCGGCCAGCGGCAACTCCAGCCATTCGGCAGCGGTGCCCAGGTGACCGGTCTGCAAGAGCGCCTGAATCACTTCGATATGACGTAAACGCATGCGTGAAGTCCATGTTCAGCAGGTGGGGTCAGAGGCTGAATCCTACCCCAAGTCTGCGCATATGACTTCTGCTCATAACGACGAGTTATGAAGCGATTGGCTCAGGTTCGCGGGTCAACATGACACCCGACTGAACCAGTTCAAACTGGTTGTCATCAATCTTGTTGACACGATCGCCAATGGCCAGCTTGTAGGTGGTGACAGGCTCCATGCCAGCGAGACCGTCTGCCGACGGAGTGGATTCCTGGAATTCATGCACGGAATAAACGCGGCCTTCCGCATCTCTTGCATGGAACTGACCGACGAGTACTGCTGCCATCTGCTTAGAACCTCTGGAGATAAAACGCTTGATTTGCGGCTTGGTAGACCGTCATCAAGGCCTGTAAGTTTTCCTACAGGAAAAAAATAATCAACGGGCGTGAATTTGCTTCGCCTGCTGGTGGAACCGGCACCGGATCATCTATAACTTGTGGCTCCTCCCACGGACATCGAGAGTCTTCCATGAGCAATGTCTACAACGTCGCCGTAGTGGTCGGTAGCCTGCGTAAAGCTTCGATCAACCGCAAAGTTGCCCTGGCCCTGGCTGAACTGGCCCCGGCGAATCTCAAGCTCGAGATTGTCGAAATCGGCGATCTGCCACTCTACAACGAAGACATCGACGGTGATTCACCGCCGGCAGCCTACAGCACTTTTCGGCAAAAAGTGGGTTCATCCGACGCGGTGCTGTTTGTCACGCCGGAATACAACCGTTCGGTACCCGCACCGTTGAAGAATGCCATCGACGTCGGTTCGCGGCCTTATGGCAAAGCTGTCTGGAGTGGCAAGCCGGGTGCGGTGATCAGCGTATCGCCCGGTGCCATTGGTGGTTTTGGTGCCAACCAGCACTTGCGCCAATCGTTTGTCTTTCTTGATGTGCCGTGCATGCAGCAGCCAGAGGCCTATCTGGGCGGGGCAGGTTCGGCGTTCGATGAGGCAGGAAAATTGAGCGAAACGGTCAAGCCGTTCCTGCAAAAATTCATTGATGCTTATGGTCAATTCGTAGAGCAACACAAAAAGTAACTTCAGCGAAATCCCCTGTGGGAGCGAGCCTGCTCGCGAAGGCGTCGTCAGCCGTTGCATCAATGGCGACTGACAGTGCGCTTTCGCGAGCAGGCTTGCTCCCACAGGTCATCTTTTTGGCTCGGCACTCGTCGTGGCCTTTTTACCTCACTCTTTGAAGGCTGTTACGGATGCTCGCTGCGTCACTGATTTTCCTGCTGACCATTACCCTCGTGATCTGGCAACCCAAAGGCCTCGGCGTCGGCTGGAGCGCGACATTGGGCGCGGTGCTGGCGCTGATCTTCGGCGTGGTACACCTGAGCGACATCCCACTGGTGTGGCAAATCATCTGGAACGCCACCGGCACCTTCGTGGCGCTGATCATCATCAGTCTGTTGCTCGACGAGGCCGGCTTCTTTAACTGGGCTGCGCTGCACGTGGCGCGATGGGGACGGGGTAGCGGGCGCAAGCTGTTTGCCTTCATGGTGCTGCTCGGTGCGCTGGTCTCGGCACTGTTCGCCAATGACGGCGCGGCGTTGATCCTCACGCCCATTGTGATTTCGATGCTGCTGGCCCTGCGTTTCTCGCCGGCGGCGACCCTGGCCTTCGTCATGGGTGCAGGGTTTATCGCCGATACCGCGAGCCTGCCGCTGGTGGTGTCGAACCTGGTCAATATCGTCTCGGCGGACTTCTTTCACATCGGCTTCAACCGCTACGCGGCGGTGATGGTGCCGGTCAACTTCGTCAGCGTGGCGGCGACACTGGGCATGCTGCTGTGGTTTTTCCGTCGCGACATTCCCAAGGCCTACGACCCCGAACAGCTCGAACACCCGCAAACCGCGATTCACGACAAAGCCACGTTTTATGCCGGTTGGGCGGTGTTGGCGATCTTGTTGGTGGGCTGTTTTGCCCTCGAGCCGCTGGGCATCCCGATCAGCGCGATTTCCGCCGTCTGTGCGGCGTTGCTGCTGGGCATCGCCGCTCGTGGCCACAAGATTTCCACGCGAAAGGTGATGAAAGAAGCGCCGTGGCAGATCGTGATTTTCTCGCTGGGCATGTATCTGGTGGTGTATGGCCTGCGCAATGCCGGGTTGACCGGGTACCTCGCTGGTTGGCTGGACGTCTTCGCAGGTGGCGGCGTGTGGGGCGCGGCCATGGGCACCGGCGTGCTGACGGCGCTGCTGTCGTCGATCATGAACAATTTGCCGACGGTGTTGATTGGCCTGCTGTCGATTGATGCCAGTCAGGCCAGCGGGGTGGTCAAGGAGGCGATGATCTACGCCAACGTGATTGGCAGCGATTTGGGGCCAAAGATCACCCCGATTGGCAGTCTGGCGACGTTACTGTGGCTGCACGTGCTGGAGCGCAAGGGGATCCACATTGGCTGGGGGTATTACTTCAGGGTCGGGATTGTGCTGACGGTGCCGGTGTTGTTGGTGACGCTGGCGGCTTTGGCTGTGCGTTTATCCCTTTAAACCGAGTCGCCCCCTTCGCGAGCAGGCTCGCTCCCACAGGGGGATGTATCGCCTCTCCCTACATTTGAAATGCAGTCCAAATGTGGGAGCGAGCCTGCTCGCGAAGAGGCCGGGTCAGGCACTGAAATTTTCAGGCTTGGCCGGGCACATTCGGCCAAAGATCGGACACCAGAAACAAGCGCTCTGCCTCTTCCCATTCACCCTGTGCATTCTCGATCAGGCGCACCATTAGCTGCGCCGGGGCCAGCGGTTCCAGATCCTCCAGCCACATCTGCAAATGCTCCGCAGCCCAGGTCTGATCTGCCGGGTAATGCGCCGGCGCCAGCCAGGCATGGCGGGGCAGGGGTTGCCAGCGCCCGGCCGGACGTTGGTCGACAAATGCCGGCCAATCCTTCTGATGCAGCCAACTGCCGCGTAAATGTTGCGGATGCGCGCCGCTCGGTGATGCCGCCGTGCCGGGCCATGGATACAGCAGATAACCGCCCAGCCACAGCTGCGCACTGAACACTTCGATATCCAGCGCCGCCAGGACCTCGCGGCTTTCCGGGCGCGCCGAAATCGGCAGTTGATGCTCGGCCAGATGCGCCAGTTTGCGATCCAGTCGATCATGGCAACCCGGCCCCAGCCATTGCGCCGGGTCATGCCCGTCACCTTCTTGCGGGCCGAGGTAGAGCTTGATCGCCAGTTCCAGATGATGCACGCCATCGCGGTCACGCAACAGCATGTCCAGTTCACCCAGGGTGTGGCCCTCGCGACGGATCGGCAGATTCGCCGCGATCAGCTCGATGCCCGGCGCATGCTTCACGGCAAACTGCCACAAGCGCTCGTAATACAGGCCCAGACGGCGGGTGCGCGCCTGGGACAACCAGTGCAGCAATTCGTAGCTGTCGTGATCAAGCTGGCGCAGCCATTGCTCCAGGCGCTGGGGATCGGCCACCCAGTCACTACCGGCCAAGGGGGGGCGCTGCGGCCACGGCGTGGTGGCGAGCATCGGCGGGGCGAGGATCACCCACGCCAGATCGCGCACTTCGGGATGGCGCAATTGGTGGGGTAACTGGAGCTGGTCGGGAAATAGGATCATCTTGCGAGCATAGCCTTAAACACAAGCCCACCCTTGAGGCTGAAAGGATTTTGTCTAACGGCGGCTTTCGCCCGATTCTGTTGAAAAAGTAGCTCCCCTGTCTGACCTGCGGCAAAATTGCTTCATTGGCCGGCGGGGGATCACAGAGCATGATGGGACAGTTATCGAGTGGGCAGGAGCGGCTGTTTTACTCGTTCAACCTTGAAGATCACATCCCAGCCAATCATCTTCTGCGCAGCATTGATCAGTGTCTCGATCTGAGTGACCTGCGCCATTACCTCGCCGATTTCTATAGCCCGATTGGACGTCCGTCGATTGATCCTGAACTGATGATCCGCATGCTGATCGTCGGCTACTGCTATGGCATCCGCTCCGAACGACGGTTGTGCGAAGAGGCCCATTTGAACCTGGCGTATCGCTGGTTCTGCCGGTTGAGCCTTGAAGATGAAGTGCCCAACCACTCGACCTTTTCCAAAAATCGACACGGCCGTTTTCGGGACAGTGATCTGTTTCGCTGGTTGTTCAATGAAGTGCTGCGTCGTTGCATGGACGCAGGCTTGGTCAAAGGTGAAGGCTTTGCCGTGGACGCCAGCATCATCAAGGCGGATGCGAGTCGGCAGCGCGGCGTACCGGGAGATGAACAGGTCAACTGGAGCGATCCATCCCTGACCACTCGCGCCGTGCGTGAGTATCTTGAGGCGCTCGATGAAGAGGCTCTGGCCGAAACGCTACCGAAGCGCCTGTCGCTGACGGATCCTCAGGCCCGTTGGACCGCTGCTCCAGGCGGCCCAGCTTTCTACGCTTACTCCACGAATTATCTGATCGATACCGAGCACGGCGTGATCATGGATGTGGAACCCACACCGGCTCATCGAACCGCAGAAGTCGAGAGCACCAAGACGATGATCGAACGGGTCGAAGCGCTGTTCGACATCAAGCCGGAACGCCTCATTGGCGACACCGCTTACGGTACCGCGCCGATGCTGGCCTGGATGGTGGAGGAAAAAGACATCGAGCCGCATGTGCCGGTGTGGGACAAAACTGAGCGCAAGAACGACAGCTTTTCGAGTAACGATTTCCACTGGAATGAAGAGGCCGAGGAATACCGCTGCCCAGCCGGCAACCCATTGCGCAGCGAATGGCGAGCCTTCAAAAACGAGCGTTCACACGTCACCAAAGCCAACACCATCATCTTCCGATCCCGGCAGACCGATTGCGCTACGTGTCCGATGAAAGCCAAGTGCTGCCCGAACACTGCGTTCCGCAAGATCGCTCGCAGCGTCCATGAAGCCGCTCGCGATGTGGCTCGGCGCATTGCAGCAACGCCGGCATATCAGCGCTCTCGCCACGAACGTAAAAAGGTCGAAATGTTGTTTGCCCACCTCAAGCGCATCCTGAAATTGGATCGCCTGCGGCTACGTGGCATGAGTGGCGCGACGGATGAATTCACGCTGGCCGCTGCGGTGCAGAACCTGCGACGGCTGGCCAAATTTTCATCTCAAGGGCCACCAGTCACGGGATAGGTGCGCCTGCACCAAGCAAAAAACCTCAAATTAACCCAATAACAGAGCAGCAAAGGTCACCGAAGGGCCGAAAAACCACTCAATGTGGTGAGTAGGTTCTCCGGTGGTGGTCGTGCCTGAGTTCAGGCCATTTGAAAATCCGACTTTTTCAACAGAATCGCCCATAATCGGGTTTTTCGCGTTTTCGATTGTCCGCAGAGGTCCCATGGAGCAATTTCGTAATATCGGCATCATCGGTCGCCTGGGCAGTTCCCAGGTGCTGGATACCGTCCGCCGACTGAAACGCTTTCTGCTCGATCGTCACCTGCATGTGATCCTCGAAGACACCATCGCCGAAGTGCTGCCGGGCCACGGCCTGCAAACCTCGTCGCGCAAGATGCTCGGCGAAGTCTGCGACATGGTCATCGTCGTCGGCGGTGACGGCAGCCTGCTCGGCGCCGCACGGGCGCTGGCCAAACACAACATTCCAGTGCTGGGGATCAACCGCGGCAGTCTCGGATTTCTCACCGACATTCGCCCGGACGAGCTGGAAGTCGAAGTGGCCAAGGTGCTCGACGGCCATTACCTGGTAGAAAACCGCTTCCTGCTGCAAGCCGAAGTTCGCCGGCATGCCGAGGCCATCGGTCAGGGCGATGCGCTCAACGACGTGGTGCTGCACCCGGGCAAGTCGACGCGGATGATCGAGTTCGAGCTGTACATTGACGGCCAGTTCGTCTGCAGCCAGAAGGCCGACGGCCTGATCGTCGCCACCCCGACCGGTTCCACCGCGTATGCGCTGTCCGCCGGCGGGCCGATCATGCATCCCAAGCTCGATGCCATTGTGATCGTGCCGATGTACCCCCATATGTTGTCGAGCCGGCCAATTGTGGTCGATGGCAACAGTGAGCTGAAAATCGTCGTGTCGAAAAACATGCAGATTTACCCGCAGGTCTCCTGCGACGGGCAGAACCACTTCACCTGTGCACCGGGCGACACCATCACCGTCAGCAAAAAAGCGCAGAAGCTGCGCCTGATTCACCCGCTCGACCACAACTATTACGAAGTCTGCCGCACCAAGCTCGGCTGGGGCAGCAAGCTGGGTGGTGGAGGCGACTGATGCTCGATCCCGCGCGCAGTTATGACCTGATTGGTGACGTGCACGGATGCGCCCTGACCCTGGAACACCTGCTTGACCGTCTCGGTTATCACAAGCAGGGCGGGGTCTGGCGGCATCCATCGCGCATGGCCGTGTTTGTCGGCGACATCATCGACCGTGGCCCGCGCATTCGCGAGGCGCTGCACATCGTTCACGACATGGTCGAGGCCGGTCAGGCCTTGTGCATCATGGGCAACCACGAATTCAACGCCTTGGGCTGGAGCACGCCGGCGCCGCCGGGCAGCGGCAAGCAGTTCGTGCGCGAACACACGCCGCGTCACGCGCGTTTGCTCCATGAAACCCTGACACAGTTCGAAGACCATCCCGGCGACTGGCACGACTTTCAACAGTGGTTCTATGAACTGCCGCTGGTGGTGGATGCCGGGCGTTTCCGTGTGGTGCATGCCTGCTGGGACGCCGGCCTGATCGAACCGCTGCGCGGCCTGTTTCCCGATGCGCGCATCGATGAGCATTTCCTCCAGGCCTCGGCCGTGCCCGGCAGCTTTGCCTGCACCGTGTTCGATCGCCTGCTGCGTGGCACCGACATGCGCCTGCCCGACGGCCAGACCATGACCAGCGGCGACGGTCTGGTGCGTTCGTTCTTCCGCACCAAGTTCTGGGAAGACGACCCGAAAACCTACGGCGACATCGTCTTTCAGCCCGACGCACTGCCCGAGCCAGTCGCGCAAACGCCGCTGACTTCAACCGAAAAGAATTCCCTGCTGCGCTACGGCGTTGATGAGCCGTTACTGTTCGTCGGTCATTACTGGCGCAGCGGCAAACCGGCGCCGATCCGCCCGAATCTCGCCTGCCTGGACTACAGCGCGGTGCTCTACGGCAAACTCGTCGCCTATCGTCTGGATCAGGAAACCCGCCTCGATCCGCATAAATTTGTCTGGGTCGATGTTGAGCGGCCGGAGGTGCTGCAATGAGTGCGGTAGCGGTATTGCGTCTGCCACTGGCGGTGGATCTGAGTGGTTTCGTCCAGTTGTTGCAACGTATGCAAGTGCCACATCGGGTCAGCGAAGAGGCGGGCGAGCAAGTGTTGTGGGCGCCGTCCGAGATCAGCGAAGACGTGCGCTCGCTGTACGAGCGCTTCCCGGCCGGTGATCCCGATCAGCAACTGGACGTCCCGGTTGCCCCGACCTTCAAGCGCCCGAGCTTTGCCGAGCAACTGAAGCACGCCAAGGCCACTGGCTTCATTCTGCTGTTGTGCCTGATCGTCGGCGGCCTGACCTTTCTGGGTGAAAACCTGGAAACCCTGCGCTGGCTGACCTTCCTCGATTTCCGTGTGATCGGCGAATACATCCACTTCACTCCGTTGGCCGACAGCTTGGCGGCGGGGCAGTGGTGGCGTCTGGTCACGCCGATGCTGATCCACTTCGGCATCCTGCACCTGGCCATGAACGGTATGTGGTACTGGGAACTGGGCCGGCGCATCGAGTCGCGTCAGGGCAGTATCAATCTGATCGGCCTGACGTTGCTGTTCAGCCTCGTTTCCAACTATGCGCAGTTCGCCTGGAGCGGCGCGACCTTGTTTGGCGGCCTGTCCGGCGTGCTTTACGGTTTGCTCGGTCACTGCTGGATCTTCCAGTTATTGTCACCGAACCCGGCCTATCGTTTGCCGCGCGGCGTGTTGGTGATGATGCTGGTGTGGTTGTTGGTGTGCATGTCCGGGCTGATCTCGATGATCGGTTTCGGCGAAATTGCCAACGCCGCCCATGTCGGCGGGTTACTCATCGGATGCTTCACCGGTTTGTTGGGCGGTTTGTATAACCGCCGTAAACTGGCCGCCTAAAATTTTCAGTGAATAAAGATCACGGAGACCCTGATGTCCTCTTTTAACGAAATGATCAAGAACATCACCCCGGACATCTACGAGAGCCTGAAGCTGGCCGTGGAAATCGGTAAGTGGTCGGACGGTGGCAAGCTCACCGCCGAACAGCGCGAGCTGTCGTTGCAGGCGATGATCGCCTGGGAAATCCAGAACCTGCCTGAAGACCAGCGCACCGGTTACATGGGCCCGCAAGAATGTGCGTCGAAGTCGATCGAAGTGCCGAACATCCTGTTCAAGTCGGATGCCATCCATTGATCGAGATTGGCCGCGGTGCAATCAGCAAAATGTCGGCGCGCCTGGACGGGCCGAACGTGCAATACGCATTTCGTCTGGACGACGTCGAGGTGCCGGTCAATCCAATGATCGGCACCACCGTGCGTCTGGAATACCTGGGGGCGATTCACTGCACCCATTGCGGACGCAAGACCAAAACCAGTTTCAGTCAGGGTTATTGCTACCCTTGCATGACCAAACTGGCCCAGTGCGACCTCTGCATCATGAGCCCGGAGCGCTGTCACTTTGACGCCGGCACCTGCCGGGATCCGGCGTGGGGCGAGCAGTTCTGCATGACTGACCATGTGGTTTACCTGGCCAACTCGTCGGGGATCAAGGTTGGTATCACCCGTGCAACTCAGTTGCCGACCCGCTGGCTCGATCAGGGCGCGAGTCAGGCGTTGCCGATCATGCGTGTGTCAACGCGGCAGCAGTCGGGCTTCGTCGAAGACCTGTTCCGTAGCCAGGTGGCGGACAAGACCAACTGGCGTGCACTGCTCAAGGGCGATGCGGTGGCGGTCGATCTGGCGCAAGTGCGCGATCAGTTGTTCGAAAGCTGCGCCGAAGGCCTGCAAAGTTTGCAAGAGCGATTCGGCCTACAAGCTATTCAGACGATTGCCGATGTAGAACCTCTCGAAATCCGCTATCCGGTCGAGCAATACCCGGCCAAAATCGTCAGCTTCAACCTGGACAAGAACCCGATTGCCGAAGGCACGCTGCTCGGGATCAAGGGCCAGTACCTGATCTTCGACACCGGCGTGATCAACATTCGCAAGTACACGGCTTATCAGCTCGCCGTGCATCAATAAGGATTCCAGCATGCGCACCGAACAACCGAAGATGATTTACCTGAAGGACTATCAGGCGCCTGAGTACCTGATCGACGAAACGCACCTGACCTTCGAGTTGTTCGAGGACCACAGCCTGGTTCACGCGCAACTGGTGATGCGCCGCAATCCGGCGCGTGGCGCGGGCCTGCCGCCGCTGGTGCTCGATGGCCAGCAACTGGAATTGCTCTCGGTGACCCTGGCGGACCAGGAACTGAGCGCTGATGATTACCAGCTCAGCGAAAACCACCTGACCCTGCACCCGACCAGCGATACGTTCACGGTCGACACCAGCGTCAAGATCCACCCGGAAACCAACACCGCGCTGGAAGGCCTGTACAAGTCCGGCACGATGTTCTGCACCCAGTGCGAGGCCGAAGGCTTCCGCAAGATCACCTATTACCTCGACCGCCCGGACGTGATGAGCAAGTTCACCACCACGGTGGTGGCCGAACAGCACAGCTATCCGGTGTTGCTGTCCAACGGCAACCCGATCGCTTCCGGCCCCGGCGAAGACGGCCGGCACTGGGCGACCTGGGAAGACCCGTTCATGAAACCGGCGTACCTGTTCGCGCTGGTGGCCGGTGATTTGTGGTGCGTTGAAGACACCTTCACCACCCTGACCGAACGCACCGTGGCGCTGCGCATCTACGTCGAGCCGGAAAACATCGACAAGTGCCAGCACGCGATGAACAGCCTGAAGAAGTCGATGCGCTGGGACGAAGAGGTCTACGGTCGCGAGTACGATCTGGACATCTTCATGATCGTCGCGGTCAATGACTTCAACATGGGCGCGATGGAGAACAAGGGCCTCAACATCTTCAACTCCAGCGCCGTGCTGGCCCGCGCCGAAACCGCTACCGACGCCGCGCACCAGCGGGTCGAGGCCATCGTCGCCCACGAATACTTCCACAACTGGTCGGGCAACCGCGTGACCTGCCGCGACTGGTTCCAGTTGTCGCTCAAGGAAGGCTTCACCGTATTCCGCGATTCCGGCTTCTCGGCCGACATGAACTCGGCCACGGTCAAGCGCATTCAGGACGTGGCGTACCTGCGTACCCACCAGTTCGCCGAAGATGCAGGTCCCATGGCCCACGCTGTGCGCCCGGACAGCTTCATCGAAATTTCCAACTTCTACACCCTGACCGTGTACGAAAAGGGCTCGGAAGTGGTCGGCATGATCCACACCTTGCTCGGCGCCGAAGGCTTCCGTAAGGGCAGCGATCTGTACTTCGACCGCCACGACGGCCAGGCCGTGACTTGCGACGACTTCATCAAGGCCATGGAAGATGCCAATGGCGTCGACCTGACCCAGTTCAAGCGCTGGTACAGCCAGGCCGGCACGCCGCGTCTGGCAGTGAGCGAGTCTTACGATGCTGCGGCGAAAACCTACAGCCTGACCTTCCGCCAGAGCTGCCCGGAAACCCCGGACAAGGTCGAAAAACTGCCGTTCGTGATTCCCGTGGAGCTGGGCCTGCTCGACAGCCAGGGCAAAGAAATCGCCCTGCGTCTGGCTGGCGAAGCCGCTGCCCAAGGCACCACTCGCGTCATTTCCGTGACTGAAGCCGAGCAGACCTTCACCTTCGTCGATGTCGCCGAACAACCGTTGCCGTCGCTGCTGCGTGGCTTCTCGGCGCCGGTGAAACTGAGCTTCCCGTACAACCGCGATCAACTGATGTTCCTGATGCAGCACGACAGCGACGGCTTCAATCGCTGGGATGCCGGTCAGCAACTGTCGGTGCAAGTGCTGCAAGAGCTGATCGGCCAGCAGCAGAAGGGCGAAAGCCTGGTGCTCGACCCGCGCCTGATCACGGCGCTGCGCACGGTGCTGTCCGATGAGTCGCTGGATCAGGCGATGGTCGCGGAAATGCTCTCGCTGCCGGGTGAGGCGTACCTCACCGAAATCAGCGAAGTGGCTGACGTGGACGCGATCCACATCGCCCGCGAATTTGCCCGCAAGCAACTGGCGGACAATCTGTTCGAAGGACTGTGGCTGCGTTATCAGGCCAACCGTGACCTGTCGAAGAACACCCCGTACGTGGCCGAGGCCGAACACTTCGCTCGTCGTGCCCTGCAGAACATTGCGCTGTCGTACCTGATGCTCAGCGGCAAGCCGGAAGTACTGGCGGCGGCGCTGGAGCAATTTGAAACAGCCGACAACATGACCGAGCGCCTGACCGCGCTGGCGGTACTTGTCAACTCGCCGTTCGAGGAGCAAAAAGCCTTGGCACTGGCCAGTTTCGCCGAGCACTTCAAGGACAACCCGCTGGTCATGGACCAGTGGTTCAGCGTGCAGGCAGGCAGCACGTTGCCAGGCGGTCTGGAGCGGGTGAAAGCGTTGATGCAGCACCCGGCGTTCAACATCAAGAACCCGAACAAGGTGCGCGCACTGGTCGGCGCGTTTGCCGGGCAGAACCTGATCAACTTCCATGCGGCGGACGGTTCGGGTTATCGCTTCCTGGCGGATCTGGTGATTGAGCTGAACGGGTTTAATCCGCAGATCGCCTCGCGGCAATTGGCACCGTTGACTCGCTGGCGCAAATACGACGTTGCGCGGCAGGCGTTGATGAAAGGCGAGCTGGAGCGGATTCGGGCTTCGGGGCAGTTGTCGAGTGATGTCTACGAAGTGGTGAGCAAAAGCCTGGCGTAAGCCGGGAGCACACTGGAACCTGTGGGCGCGGCTTGCTCGCGAAGGCGTCAGGTCAGGCAGCACCGATGTTGAATGTGCTGCCCCCTTCGTGAGCAAGCCCACTCCCACCCTGACTGTGGCCAGACACAACTCTCGTCCCCAACATCATTCCCATGTGGGAGCGGGCTTGCTCGCGAAGGCGTCGTGTCAGGCAACACCGATGTTGAATGTGCCGCCCCCTTCGTGAGCAAGCCCACTCCCACCCTGACTGTGGCCAGACGCAACTCTAGTCCCCACCGTCATTCCCTAGTGGGAGCGGGCTTGCTCGCGAAGGCGTCATGTCAGGCAATACTGATGTTGAATGTATCGCCCCCTTCGTGAGCAAGCCCACTCCCACCCTGACTGTGGCCAGACACAAATCTAGTCCCCAACATCATTCCCATGTGGGAGCGGGCTTGCTCGCGAAGGCGTCATGTCAGGCAATACTGATGTTGAATGTGCTGCCAGCTTCGTGAGCAAGCCCACTCCCACCCTGACTGTAGCCAGACACAAATCTAGTCCCCAACATCATTCCCATGTGGGAGCGGGCTTGCTCGCGAAGGCCCCAGGTCAGGCAACACCGATGTTGAATGTATCGCCCCCTTCGTGAGCAAGCCCACTCCCACCCTGACTGTGGCCAGACACAAATCTAGTCCCCAACATCATTCCCATGTGGGAGCGGGCTTGCCCGCGAAGGCGTCATGTCAGGCAATACTGATGTTGAATGTATCGCCCCCTTCGTGAGCAAGCCCACTCCTACCCTGACTGTGTCCAGACACAAATCTAGTCCCCAGCATCATTCCCATGTGGGAGCGGGCTTGCTCGCGAAGGCGTCATGTCAGGCAACACCGATGTTGAATGTATCGCCCCCTTCGTGAGCAAGCCCACTCCCACCCTGACTGTGTCCAGACACAAATCTAGTCCCCAACATCATTCCATGTGGGAGCGGGCTTGCTCGCGAAGGCGTCATGTCAGGCAATACTGATGTTGAATGTGCTGCCAGCTTCGTGAGCAAGCCCACTCCCACCCTGACTGTAGCCAGACACAAATCTAGTCCCCAACATCATTCCCATGTGGGAGCGGGCTTGCTCGCGAAGGCCCCAGGTCAGGCAACACCGATGTTGAATGTATCGCCCCCTTCGTGAGCAAGCCCACTCCCACCCTGACTGTGGCCAGACACAAATCTAGTCCCCAACATCATTCCCATGTGGGAGCGGGCTTGCTCGCGAAGGCGTCAGGTCAGGCAACACCGATGTTGAATGTGCTGCCAGCTTCGTGAGCAAGCCCACTCCTACCCTGACTGTGTCCAGACACAAATCTAGTCCCCAGCATCATTCCCATGTGGGAGCGGGCTTGCTCGCGAAGGCGTCATGTCAGGCAACACCGATGTTGAATGTATCGCCCCCTTCGTGAGCAAGCCCACTCCCACCCTGACTGTGTCCAGACACAAATCTAGTCCCCAACATCATTCCATGTGGGAGCGGGCTTGCCCGCGATGGCGGCGTCAGATCCAACATCAAAGTTGAATGATCTTCCGCAATCGCTGGCAAGCCAGCTCCCACAGGCTTTTGCGTTTTCAGTTACTTCAGGTCAAAGCGATCCAGGTTCATGACTTTCGTCCACGCCGCCACAAAGTCCTTAACAAACTGCTCCTTCGCATCCGAACTGGCATACACCTCCGCCAACGCCCGCAATATCGCATTCGACCCAAACACCAGGTCAACCCGCGTTGCCGTCCACTTCACGCTGCCGGTTTTGCGGTCGCGCCCTTCGAACTCGTCCGCATCCCGCGAGGTCGGCTTCCACTCCACACCCATGTCCAGCAGGTTGGTGAAGAAGTCGTTGGTCAGCGCTTCGGCCTGGCTGGTGAACACACCATGACGGGTTCCACCGACGTTGGTGTTCAACACCCGTAAACCACCCAGCAGCACAGTCATCTCCGGGGCGGAGAGGGTAAGCAGTTGTGCCTTGTCGATCAGCAGTGCTTCGGCTGAAACCCGGTATTTGCCTTTGCTGTAGTTGCGGAAACCATCGGCAATCGGTTCAAGGAAGCCGAACGAGTCAACATCGGTTTGCTCTTGGGTCGCGTCCGCGCGCCCTGGTGTGAAAGGTACGCTGAGCGAATGCCCGGCATTCTTCGCCGCTTGCTCGACCCCGGCATTGCCCGCCAGCACGATCAGGTCCGCCAGCGAGACTTTCTTGCCCGATGCGCCACCATTGAACTCGTTTTGAATCCCCTCAAGGGTCTTCAGCACCTTGTCCAATTGCTCTGGCTGGTTGGCCTGCCAGAACTTCTGCGGTGCCAGACGCAGACGGCCACCGTTGGCGCCGCCACGTTTGTCCGAACCACGGAAGGTCGAAGCCGCTGCCCAAGCGGTCGAAACCAGCTCCGAGACAGAAAGCCCCGAGGCCAGCACTTTGCTTTTCAGCGAGGACACATCGTTGTCGTCGATCAGCGCATGAGTGACCTCAGGAATCGGGTCTTGCCACAGCAGCTCTTCGTTGGGCAGTTCCGGGCCGAGGTAGCGCGACAGCGGGCCCATGTCGCGGTGGATCAGTTTGTACCAGGCGCGGGCGAAAGCGTCGGCCAACTGATCGGGATTGGCCAGGAAGCGCCGGGAGATCTGTTCGTAGGCCGGGTCGAAGCGCAGCGCCAGGTCGGAGGTGAGCATGGTCGGCGAGAGTTTTTTGCTCGGGTCGTGGGCATGCGGAACGGTGCCGGCCCCCGCGCCGTTCTTCGGTTGCCACTGGTGCGCGCCGGCCGGGCTTTTGGTCAGTTCCCACTCGAAACCGAACAGGTTTTCCAGATAGTTGTTGCTCCATTGGGTCGGCGTGGTGGTCCAGGTCACTTCGAGGCCGCTGGTGATGGTGTCGCCACCCTTGCCGGTGCCAAAGGCGTTGCGCCAGCCGAGGCCTTGCTCTTCCAGTCCGGCGGCTTCCGGTTCGGGGCCGACGTTATCGGCAGGGCCGGCGCCGTGGGTTTTGCCAAAGGCGTGACCGCCGGCAATCAGTGCCACGGTTTCTTCATCGTTCATGGCCATGCGGCCGAAGGTTTCGCGGATGTCGCGGGCCGAGGCCACCGGATCGGGGTTGCCTTCGGGGCCTTCCGGGTTCACATAGATCAGGCCCATCTGTACGGCGGCGAGCGGGTTTTCCAGATTGCGTTCGCCCTGATCGGTGCGGCTTTCCTCTTTACCGTGCAAGTCAGGTTCAGCCACCAGTGTGCCGTCACCGGGTTCCTGCATGGCAGACTTGTCCTTGCCGTAACGGCTGTCGCCGCCCAGCCATTCGTGTTCCGAACCCCAGTAGACGTCTTCGTCTGGCTCCCACACATCAGGGCGTCCGCCGGAGAAGCCGAAGGTCTTGAAGCCCATGGATTCCAGGGCGACGTTACCGGTGAGGACGATCAGGTCGGCCCAGGAGATGTTGCGGCCATATTTCTGTTTGATCGGCCACAGCAGGCGGCGGGCCTTGTCGAGGCTGACGTTGTCGGGCCAGCTATTGAGCGGGGCAAACCGTTGCTGCCCGGAGCCGGCGCCACCGCGGCCATCCGCGGTGCGATAGGTGCCGGCGCTGTGCCAGGCCATGCGGATAAAGAGCGGGCCGTAATGGCCGAAGTCTGCCGGCCACCAGTCCTGGGAGTCGGTCATCAGGGCGCGCAGGTCTTGTTTCAGGGCCTGGAGGTCCAGGCTTTTGAAGGCTTTGGCGTAGTCGAAGTCCCTGCCCAGCGGATCGGACTTGGGCGAATGCTGGCTGAGGATTTTCAGGTTGAGTTGATTCGGCCACCAGTCACGGTTCGTCGTACCACCACCGGCGGCGTGGTTGAACGGGCATTTCGATTCGTTTGCCATGTTCGAGTCCTTATCAGGTCTTGTACGGCCGGCTCGTGCCGACTTCGGACTTGTAAGGCTAGACCCGACTTGGCGAGTCGGCTAATAGCCCGGCTATTGGAGGCTGATAGGCAGAACCTTTCACCGACTCCCCGTCAGCTTCGCCACTTCATCCTTCGGGGCAGGTGGTATCTCCGGGTTTCTTGACATCGCAGTTCACCCTCTTCTTGAACGAAGTGGCCGAGCCCGGCGCATTTTTGACCACCACATGTGCTTCCACACTGCCACGGCTGTACACGACAAAATGATGCCGGGAGGGATACTGTCAGAAATTACAGGTGCTGCAGTCATTCGGATGAATGGTCGCAGGAACAAGGTTTTTGCGTCACGGACGCGTCAGCTGATAACCCGATACTTCCACCGGCCCTTGCGGGCTCTCGATTTTAGTATTGGGAATATCTAAAGTTGTTTTTATATCAAATACGATTAAAGGACTGTCATATATGACAGTGGTTAAGCGGTTGTTGTTAACGTACTTTTGAATTGGGTGGTGCCTCGTAAATTGCTTTGAAACTCTCATGGAGGAAAACATTATGGCTTTAAACGAAAGAAGGCCTGGGTCAGGCACGCTTACTGCCTCTGTTGATGGCAGAGGTTTTCTGAACAGTACCAGCGTTACTTTTCACGATGCGAACAAACATTATTTAATTGCGGGGTACGACGGTAATGATCATTGGGTGGTTTTTTCTGTGCCCAGCTCTCTGGTGGGCGAGGGGCCGCATGTAGTGAACCACTATGACGACGGGCTTACGTGGACCGTTAATGTCGACGGTGTCAATAATTTTGTCGCGTCAGGCACCGCCACGATTACCTTTGACAAGTATCGCATCAGTGTGCGCGGAACTTTTGATTTTAGTTTGGAAGATAAAAGGCGAGTTGTCGGGGAGTTTGATATTGCTAACAAGCAAGCAGCTTAATGGGGGCGGATTTATTTGATGCGGAGGAAAACATTATGGCTTTAAATGAAAGAAGACTTGGGTCGGGCACGCTTACTGCCTCTGTTGATGACAGGGGTTTTCTGAACAGTACCAGTGTTACTTTTCACGATGCGAACAAACATTATTTGATTGGGGGGTACGACGGTAATGATCATTGGGTAGTTTTTTCTGTGCCCAGCTCTCTGGTGGGCGAGGGGCCGCATGTAGTGAACCACTATGCTGACGGGCTTACGTGGGCCGTTAATATCGACGGTGTCAATCATGTTGTCGCTTCAGGCACCGTCACAGTTACTTTTGACAAGCATCGCATCAGTGTGCGTGGAAATTTTGATTTTAGTTTGGAAGATAAAAGGCAAGTTGTCGGGGAGTTTGATATTACTAAGCAAGTGGCTTGATGGGGATGGATTTAGTTGATATGCAGGCACTTCGTCCAGCAGATCGTCTTGCCCCTGCGCCTCTGCAATCACACTGTCCGTGACCTCAATCGGCCCCAGTCCATATCCCGACAAATGTAATGTTCATTTATCACTTAGCTTGCAGCGGTGAAATTCAGAGCTCAAATAATGGAAGGAACAAAAACGATGAACCAGCAAATCAGCAAGTTTTTGGCTGAAAAAAAAGTCCTCAGCCGGGACATTGAGTGCCACTCTCGATATGCTGCCATTTTGTCAGAGCGACTTCGTTTTATTTCATAAGGCAAAGGAGGAATATATTGTTTTTGGGAACGAAGACAATAAGAATTGGGTCTTCTTCACAGTTCCCACAGCTCTGGAAGGTGACGGCCCGCACGAAGTGGCCTGTTATCAAGGGCATCAGTTGTGGGAAGTGCTGATCGATAGCAAACGTTGTACCGTCGCGTCAGGTTTTGCAATCGTTACCTTTAAAAGAGATGGCGAACATCGATTCGGCGTGACAGGAACTGCTGATCTTATATTGCCGGATGGCCGGAAGGTGTACGCTTCATTTGATATCAGCAATCCGCGAGTTTGATGGGGACGGATTTATTTGATACGTCCCCACGGTCAGGGCTTGCTCTGTAGGAGTTGCGCAGTCAACTCGACTGCGCGGCCTCGTCCTCAAGCACATCGTCGACAATGTCTTCTTGCCCCGGCACTTCGGTAATTACACTGAAGTCCGTTACTTCAACCGCGCCCAAGCCATAACCCAACAAATGGAACGAGAACGCCTTGCGCTGCTGCGGATTATCAAAGCTGAAATCCATCTCCAGCGGTTGATCCGCTGTGGCAACCATTTCCGCTGGCAATCCCAGCTGCACGTCCTGTTCAAACTCCTTGGCCTTGAGCTGGATGTACGCCGCCTGCTGCGGATCGACCGAGCGCACTGTCAGGCGTACGCGGGTGTGTGAGCCCTTGGGCATTTCCAGGTATTGCGCGCCGATCAGGTTGTCGGCCCAGTCGTCATTGATCTGCGCTTGCAGCGCGATGACATTGTTACTGCCGAACTGATAGCGCTGATTGAGCGGGGTGCGCAGCAGCGACAGATCCAGAGCATTGGCGCGGGCGGCAATCTGCCGGGCTCGTTGACCGCTGTAGGAGCCCTTGAACGTGGCGCTTTCGGCGATGAAGCCGGCGCTTTCGTAGTAGCGGCAGCGGCGCGGCATGTCGCATTCGGAAAAGATGCCCTTGCCGTCGTGATAGCGCAGTTTGCCGTTGGTGAACGACATGATTTCGCGACCGGAATCGTAATCGCGAAACAGCGAGCGACCGCTCAGCGCGGTCGGCACCGGCAGGTCGAAGTAATCGAGGATTGAAGTACTCAGATCGACGTGGCCATAGACCCCGGCGTTGAGGCGCGGCAGTTGTTCATGCTCGGGTGCCAGCGTCAGGTTGAAGCCCCAGGAGGAGGCCAGACGCACGCCGTCGATACCGTGGGATTCATCCGAGGTGATTACCACGAGGGTGTCTTTCAACACTCCCTGGCGTTCAAGCCCGCTGAGGAACTGATCCAGCGCATCGTCCAGATAACCGACCGCGGCCTGTTTCGGTGTTTCGTAGCGCTGCAGATAATCTTCCGGTGCGGAGTAGGGCTGATGCGTGCCCACGGTCAGCAACGTCAGCATCCACGGTTGCTTGTGCTTCTTCAATTGGCCGACATAATCCAGCGCGCCTTCGAAGAATGCCTTGTCATCCTTGCCCCACGGGAACTCCAGATAGTTGGCGTTGCTGAACCATTCCAGACCATGGGTCGCATCGAAGCCGATGTGCGGCATGATCTTGTCTTTGGCCATGAAGCGCAGGCCGGCGCCTTGCAGGTAGTGGGTGCTGAAGCTATGTTCGCGCAGTTGCGCCGGCAGGCAAGCCTGATTGCGCTCCTGCTGAGTGAGCATTTCCACGCCTTTGGGCGTACCGTTGTTGAGCTTGTCGTAATCGCCGCAGAGCATGGCGTACAGACCGCGAATGGTCTGGTGGGTGTGCAGTACGTAATCCGGCGTGTTCATGCCGCGCTCGGCCCAACGGCTGAGGTTGGGCATCAGGTCTTCCTGATAATGGCTGCCGATGGCTTCGCGGTTGGCGCGGATGTAGGCGCCGGGAATGCCTTCCAGGGCGATGACCAGCACGTTGCGCGCCTGACCCGGGGCGCTCAGCAGTTTGTGGCCATTGAGATCGACGTCGGTCAACCCGGCCATCGCTGGCGTGGCTTCTTCGACATCGCCGTCCAGCCATTCCTCGGCCTGGATCTGCAAATCAGCAACCTGCGTGGCCAGCAACTGATGCGGCAAGTTGTACGCCCGCCACGGATCGTCCTCGCTCGGCCACAGGTTCTGCGCGCCCCAGTGCGCGGCAAATAGCACCAATGGCGCGCTCCAGAACGCGCGGGGCAGGGGTGGGCGGACAATGCCGCGACCGGTGAACTGCGTCAGCAGCCAGAACGCCAAGGCCAGCAGCAACGTGGTGCCCAGTGCCGGGTGCGCCAAACCGCCACCGGTGGAGTTTTCGACAAATTGCGGATCAATCAGGTAATGCAGATCGGAAGGACTCGGCAAACGGCCAACGGCGCTGACCAACTCAGCCGTTGCCACCGCCAACAGCGCCCAGAACACCAGCACCGGCATCGCCAGCCACCATGCCCGGCGATGCAGCAAAACCACCAGCGCACTGCCAATGGCCAGATCCGACAAATAGCCCAGCGGTGTCGACCAGCCCAGCGTCGCGCGCAGGCACACCGGCACTATCAGTACCAGCAGAATCAGAGAGAACAGGCGGGCATGCGGCTGCCGCAACCAGCGAAAAAGAGCGCTCACAAAAAAAGACCTTCCAGTCATTAAATCGTCAAAAAAGTGTGGGCGATGATACCAAGGGTCAGCGGTCTGATCGCCTTTTAAACTTGAAGGTGATCCGATGTCGGGCGGACTTGTAAGCGTGGGCACTGGGCTAGGGCCCAGTCAGGGGGGGGTTGACAATTAACCGGGATACGGCGGCGAATCGGTGCAGGCGTTTTTTTGTTTCAGGCTGTTTAACCGAAACTGGAATCCGCCTGCACCGACTTTTGCTCAGTTCAAGCCATCATCAAAAATGCTTTCAATCGGCAACTCAAACGCCCGGGCAATCTGAAACGCCAGCGGCAGGCTCGGATCGTAGCGTTCGTTTTCGATGGCGTTGATCGTCTGGCGTGACACGTTGAGCCTTTCAGCCAGATCGACCTGTGACCATTTGCGCTCGGCGCGCAGTGCCTTGAGGCGGTTTTTCATTGGTAGCGACGTCGGGCGATTTGCAGGCCGAGGATCCACATCAAGCCCATTACTGGCCACACGCAAGTCCATGGAATGTGCGGCGCGCCGACGTTTTCCAGAAAACCGTAGCTGAAGGTCAGCAGCGCTGAAGCGGCAAACGCGAAGCCCAGCGCTTCGAACTGGATGCGCAGATGCATTTCATCCATGCGGCGCATGTTGCGCACGATGGCCCAGCACATCAAACCTGCCGGGAGGATCGGCATCAGCGCGACAGCTGAGCGCAGAATAATGTTGGCATCCATCAGGTATTGCGAGGCAACCAGTGAGGCGACCAACGTCACCGTGTAAAGGATCAGTGCTGCGCCCATTTCCAGGTAATACCGGTTCATGCTTACTTCCTATGTAAAATACCCTTTACATAATTGCGAAAGATTTTCTTAATGTAAAGCCTGCTTTCCACAAAAACCGATTTCCCAAACCCAAAAAGGGGCGGCCTGATCATCGATCAGGCCGCCCCTTTTTTATGGTTCTTCACGGATTACCGGGAAAGACGCTCTTGATTTTCATGAAAAAGAATTCGCTATCCCGGTAACCGTACGCCATCCGTTTGATAACCTTTATTCGATTGTTTATGCCTTCCAACTGCCCCGTGTGCATCGGCCAGCGAACCCGGCTGACGATTCCCCGCCAGTAACCCTTTAGCCGTTTGGCGAACAGGATCAGAGCCGGTATCGCGCTTTCATCAGCGTGGCGCAGCCATTGCTTCCAGGCTGATCTCCAGCCCCAGGCGGTACTTGGCGTCCAGAGCGTTTTGAGTTCAGCTTTCATCAAGTAGACCGTCATCAACGCTTGGTTGGCCGCCAGCAAATCCTCCAAGCGGACCTGTTGCTCCGGTGTTTTCAGGTTCTGCGGGTTGCGCAGGAGCAGCCAACGCGCTTGCTTGATGACCTTTCGGGCCGGCTTGTCGTGACGCAGTCGATTGGCTTCGTCGACGCGAACCCGATCAATCACCTCTCGGCCATATTTGGCCACCACATGGAAAAGATCGTAGACCACTCGCGCTTTTGGGCAGTGCTGACGAACCTCCAGATCAAAAGCGGTGTTCATGTCCATTGCCACCGCTTCGATTCGGGCGCACCCCTCTGGCCCCAGCTCTTCGAAAAATGGCCTGACCGCCGCCCGGCTGCGGCCTTCGCCGATCCACAGCACCCGTCGCGTATCCGCGTCCAGAACAACGCTGGCATAACGATGACCTTTGAATAATGCGAACTCGTCCATCACCAAGCGTCGCGGTTGCGCCTTTGGCAAAACGCTCAATGCTGCTTGCAAGGCTCGACGCTCCAGCACCCGAACGGTCTCCCAATGCAGCCCAAACATCTGCGCTACGTGCAACGTGGGAAGGCGTTCACAGGCTTGAATGACCGCCTCTGCCAGACGCCGTGTCATACGGGCATAGCGATCCAGCCAACTGACGGCCTCCATGCGTTTGCCACAGTCGCGGCAACCAACGCGTCGGAGCAAAACGCTCAGGCGTACTGCGCGACCGAGAATGGGTAAATCACGAATGACTCGCTGGCAATACTCATGCGTGGTTGAACAGGGTTTTTGGCACCCACCACAGGAAGGGAATCGGGTGGCGTGGGGTGTCAGATCGATCTGGAGGGCATCACCATCAGGCTTGATCGTGACGACAGAAAAGCCCTCCCAAAAAGGAAGGAAAGTATTAATATCGTGCATAAGAACGCCGGTTTGTTAGATGTGTTTGCTCGCACGAACATCATCAATCAAATCGGCGTTCTTGTTTCTGTGTTTCCCGGGATTCCGTGAAGAACCTTTTTTATTGCCGCTCAGTCAGATCAATGCATCTTGCTGTGATCGTGACCTTCCATGTTGGTCAGCGAACGCACGGCGGCCTTCACTTCAACGGTTTCTTTCTCGCCCTTGGCGTTTTCCACAGTCAGGGTCAATGGCACGCTTTCGCCTTCTTTCAACTGACCGTTCAGGCCCATCAGCATGACGTGGTAGCCGTTTGGATCAAGCTTGACGGCTTTGCCGGCCGGCAGCTCGACGAACTTCACCGGGCCCATGGTCATGACGTCGTTCTTCATGCTCATTTCGTGGATCTGCACGTCCTTGGCTACCGGGGTCGCGACGCTGAGCAGCTTGCTGTCGGTGTCGGCGGTGAGGGTCATGAACGCGCCGCTGGCGGACTGGGTCGGCACGGTCGCACGTACCCAGGCGTCGTCGACTTTGGTCTGTGCCGAGACCTGGGAGGCGAGGCCGAGCAGGGACAGAGCGAATACGGCGCGTTTGATGTTGTTCAGAACGGGGTGCATCAGCAAACCTCCATAACAGTAAGCAAATCTTCCGTGCATTCTTCTGCCGAAAGTGAGGTGGACAGACCCAGGCGCAGTTCGCCGCGCGAGTCGAAGACGTAACTGGTGGCGGTGTGCGAGATGGTGTAGGTGTCGCCGGCCGGCACCTTCTCGAAAAACACGTCGAATTCCTTGGCGGTGGCCTTGGTTTCCTCAAGCGTGCCGTACAGCGCGACGAACGTCGGGTCGAAGGCTTTCATGTAGGCGTCGAGGATTTCTGGCGTGTCGCGCTCGGGGTCTAGGCTGATGAAGATCACCTGCAAGCGATCGCCGTCCTTGCCCATTAGTTTCTTGATTTTGGCCGCGCGGGCCAGGGTGGTCGGGCAGACTGCCGGGCACTGGGTGAAACCGAAGAACACCATCGGCATCAAACCGCGAAAGCTCGACAGGGTCATGGTTTCGCCGTCGGTGTTCTTCAGTTTGAAGGTGCGCCCCATGATCTTGTTACTCAGATCCTTGCCGTACTTGTACGACAATTGGCCGCGGGTGTCGCAGCCGGCGAGCAGGCCGAGCCCGAGTACGCCCATTCCCGCAAGTACCTTGCGGCGAGTCAACAAAGCCGTCATCTAATACCGCCTTTTGCAGCCCGTCAGTCGACAGGACTGGCGAGGGGTTAACCGTAAAAGCGGCGCATGATACCAAACTGAACCGGCGAGTCGGTTTTCGATCGGCTGACAGGGTGTCGCAGGGCGACAAAAGGTGTAAGAAAAAGTGACGAGTGCTTACTGAACAGCCTCCTGCGCAGCACGCCAGCCACCGCCCAGCGCGGTGTACAGGTTCACCTCGGCGACCAGTTGCGCCAAACGATCCGTGATCAGACCTTGCTGCGAACTGAACAGCGAACGCTGGGCATCGAGGAACACCAGACTGCTGTCGACGCCGTTCTGGTAACGGTTTTGCGCCAGGTCGTAGTAATCCTGCGTGGCTTGCACCAGATCGCGCTGCGCTTGCAGTTGTTGCTGATAAGTGCTGCGCGCCGCCAAGCCGTCGGCGACTTCCTGAAACGCCGTCTGAATCGATTTTTCGTACTCAGCGATCGCTACGTCTTTTTGCAACTTCGAATAATCCAGACTCGCGCGCAGGCTGCCGGCATTGAAAATCGGCAGGCTGATCTGCGGCTGGAACGTCCAGGCACCGGAGCCTGCGCCAAACAAGCCAGACAGATCACGACTGGAGGTACCGGCATTGGCAGTCAGGCTGACACTGGGAAAAAACGCCGCCCGCGCCGCGCCGATATTGGCGTTGGCGGCTTTGAGTTTGTACTCGGCCTGAAGAATGTCCGGACGCCGTTGCAGCAGGTCTGACGGCAGGCCTGCTGGCAGTTGTTGCACCAGATCACTGGCCAGCGGCCGCGCGGGCAGGGACTCGGGCACCGGCGTGCCGACCAGCAGGGTCAGGCTGTTCAAGTCCTGCGCGACCTGACGTTGATAGCGCGCCAGATTGGCTCGAGAGGTGTCGACGCTGGTTTTCGCTTGGGCCTGCTCAAGTGCCGACGACTTACCGGCCTCACGGTTGCGCGTGGTCAGGCGCAGGCTCTGTTGATCGGCGGCGAGGGTCTCGCGGGTCAGTGCCAGCAGCTCCTGATCGGCACGCCAGGTCAGGTAGGCGTTGGCGACGTTGGCCACCAGGCTCAACTGCGCGCTGCGCCGTGCTTCTTCGGTTGACAGCCAAGTCTGCAACGCTTGCTCGCTGAGGCTGCGTACGCGGCCGAAGAAATCCAGCTCATAGGCGCTGACGCCGAGATTGACCGCGTAAGTCGAGTTGATCAGCGCTTTGCTTTTGGTCACGCTCGGCGGCAGGCGTTGCCGCGATTCGCTGGCATTGGCCGACACCGCCGGCAGCAAATCGACGCGCTGAATGCGGTATTGCGCCTGGAACGCTTCGACATTTAGCGCGGCGACACGCAGGTCGCGGTTGTTGACCAGCGCACTCTCGATCAACTGTTGCAGGGCCGGGTCGTTGAACAGCGTGCGCCAGTCTTCGTTGGTCGTTGCAGCCTGTGGGCCTTGCGGGTATTGCGCGGCACTGGGCGAAGCGGGGCGCTGGTAGTCGGGAATCAAAGAACAGCCGCCCATCAGCATGGCCATGGTCAGCAGTGAAATTCGCAGGGTGGACATCGAACAGCCTCATACGTGAAAGAGGAGCCTCAAAAAGGGCGTTCACACGCTCAGTCCAGATCAGGCTCCGGCCATCCACTTCGCCAAACCATGCCGGCCACTGACCCCAAGCTTGGCCGTGGCGCGTTTGAGGTAGGTCTCGATCGAGCTGTTCTTGACCTGCAGCTTCTGCGCCATGTGCGGCACCGTGCCGCCGGTCAAAAGGCCCAGGCAGACTTCTTTCTCTCGCGCCGATAGAACCACGCCGCTCAACATCAGGCGTTCATCGAAAACCAGTGCAAGGGGGGCTTTATCGAGATTGACCGAGGGTAAGCGCGGTTGTTTGGAAAGGGTTTGCCGACTGATCTGCGCATGGCGTTCGATCAGCGGCAGCAGGGTGTCGGACAGGCTCTTGAGAAACGACAGCTCCGGCAGCGAAAACACCCGCTGGGTGTGCGGGCGGTAGAACGAAATGACACAGCGGCGGTTGGACGTGCGCGACACCAGATTGCATTGGTGAACGCTGTGCTGCGGATGTCGGGGCAGTAGCGAGGCTTTCAGTTGAATCAACAGCGAGTCATTCATCTCGATCATTTTCTGCAACAACGGATGATCGTCAGGACGCTCCAGCGGATCGGGCGGGGGGAACGTCTGCGGTAGACCGGCACTGCCCAGCGGCTTGATCTCGACCACACTGGCCTGACGCTCATCCAGCGTCCACTCGCTGAGATCGACCCGGTTGACCGGCACCAGCGTGTCGACCAACTGGAACATGTTCGTGGCGAAGTGATCATCGCCCGTGCTTGCAATCAGTTCCCCCAATTGCCAGTAGAAGTGCGGGTTTTCCATATTGCGAATGCTGCCGGTCAGATTCATATCCTTGTCATCCCTGGTACAGAGCCATCACTGAATCGTCTGCCTTCTATGTAAAAGCCACCCACCCAGCCATTTCTCCTTGAACATGATCTGGAGCGGGATTTAAGCCTATGGATTTGTCCTACGTCTGTAGGGGAATCCGGGGACACAAAGTGCCACTATTTCTGAACGTTGGCGCCGGGGTTCTGACGGGGGGGATGGCTGGAAAGTCGTTCACCGTGACCATCCAGTCATTGCAAGGGCCCGGAAAGTCGGCAGATCGCGTTCCTCGATTGCTGAAGCTGGGGCAAATGGCAGCATTGGCATGTGGTTCTTTTCCTACAAGCTTTTCAGTATTTTCTCTCCGAAAACTTAGACAGGACCTATGCGAAAAAGCCGATAAGCACTGTCGTGCGCGCAGGGGGGCAATGGTTGTCCGGGTTTCGGGTGTCATGTCGGCGCCGGGGCCGATGCTTGAATACGGGCAAAATCTCATGAGAAGGATCTTATGCCGCCTATTTCTGCCTATGCGGCGGACACCTCGTCCGTTTCACCCGCGACCTTTCCCCTGACCGCCGCACAGCTGGACATCTGGCTCGATCAATTGAGCCGGGGTGACTCGCCGCTGTACAACATCGGTGGATACATGGAGTTGACCGGCCCACTGGATCCCGCGCGGATGCAGGCGGCGCTCAGCCATCTGGTGAGCCTGCATGACGCGATGCGAATCGAGTTGTTGCCGGGTGCCGGCGCGGACGGACTGCCACGGCAACGTTTTGCACCATCGATGCCGGGGCCACTGATGACGTGGGATGTCTCTGGCCAGTCAGATCCAAAAGCGGCGGCGCGAGCGCTGATTCAGGAGCGGATCGACCAGACGTTCGCGCTGGACGGCGGTCCGTTGTACCGTTTTTTGCTGATCCGGTTCGATGACGATCTGCACTGGTTCTCCATCCTGGCTCACCACCTGATCGTCGACGGCTGGGGCTTCGCCGAGATGATCAAGTCGTTGGCCGCCATCTATAACGCGCTAGACGCCGATCAGAAGGCACCTGACACCGCGCTGTCCTACGTCGATTTTATCGAGGACGATGCGCGTTATTACCAGTCACCCCGATACGCGCAGGATCGCGCGTACTGGCTGGACAAATACCGCCTCCTGCCCGAACCCCTGCTGGTGCCGCGTTATCAGGAGCGCTTTGCCGGGCATGCGCCGTCCAGTCAGATCGTGGCGCGGACGTTCCCCGCCGTGCTGCATGAGCGCATGAAACAGCTCGGCCAGGGACTTGGCGCATCGGCGTTTCATGTGCTGCTGGCGGCGCTTCATGTGTATTTCAGCCGAACCGCACAGCGTGACGAATGGGTGTTGGGGATGCCGATTCTCAACCGGTCTGGCGCCCGATTCAAATCGACCGTTGGCTTGTTCACCCAGGTCAGTGCGGTGCGCATGGGGTTTGGTCGCGACCTCACATTCGCCGAATTGGTCAGGGCAATTCGCGATGAACTGAAAGAGAACTTTCGTCATCAGCGGTTTCCCCTGAGCGAGATGAACCGCGCCTTGGGCTTGCTGCGCGAGGATCGCGCGCAACTGTTTGAGCTGACGGTTTCTTACGAACTGGATGATCAAGAGCATATCTACGGCCAGGCACGGGGTCACGTGGTCAAGGTTTCCAATCATCAGGAGGCTGCGCCGCTGGCTATTTATTTGCGCAGTAACCGTTTCGACGAACAGGCCTGGTTGCACATTGCCTACTCCCCGATGTATTTCGAGGAAGGTGAAGTCGAGGCGTTTGCCGAGCGGCTGTTGTCGGTGGTGGAGCAAGGTCTGGAAAACCCGCAACTGCACGTGACCGAATTCGGCCTGCTCTCGCCGACAGAAACCGCGCTGCTGCAGCAATGGAACGACACTCGCGTCATTTATCCGCAAGGGTTGACCATCGTCCAGCGTTTCGAGGCGAGAGCGGCGCAACAACCGCAGGCATTGGCGGCGGTTGAAGAAGGACAGCCGCTGACGTATGCCGAGTTGAATCGTCAGGCCAATGCATTGGCACATCGCCTGCTCGAGCACGGCGTGCAGCCGGATGATCGCGTGGCGCTGGTGGCCCGCCGTGGACTCGACACCCTGGTCGGCTTGCTGGCGACTCTCAAGGCCGGAGCCGGTTATGTGCCGATCGATCCGGCGCACCCCGCCGAGCGTTTGAACTATCTGCTCAACGACAGCGCACCGGTTATCGTCCTGACGCAAAGCGCTTTGCGCGCACGTCTGCCGAAACTGGATGTGCCAGTGATCGATCTGAATCTGCGCGACTGGCCGGCCGACAACCTTGCCAACCCGCGAGTGGCCGGGCTGACCCCGGCGAACCTCGCCTATGTGATCTATACCTCCGGTTCTACCGGCCTGCCCAAAGGGGTGATGGTCGAGCATGGGACACTGGGCAATCTGGTCGATTGGCACTGTGACGCCTTCGATCTGCGCGCCGGTCAGCACACCTCAAGCCTCGCCGGTTTCGGTTTCGATGCCATGGCGTGGGAAGTCTGGCCGGCGTTGTGCGTGGGCGCGACCCTGCATCTGGCGCCCGCCACTGGCGGCAACGAAGACATCGACGCGCTGCTCGACTGGTGGCGTGCGCAACCGCTGGACGTCAGTTTTTTACCAACGCCGATCGCCGAGTATGCCTTTGGCAAACAACTCGACCACCCGACCCTGCGTACGCTGCTGATCGGCGGTGATC
This sequence comes from Pseudomonas baetica, assembly GCF_002813455.1. NCBI lineage: Bacteria > Pseudomonadati > Pseudomonadota > Gammaproteobacteria > Pseudomonadales > Pseudomonadaceae > Pseudomonas > Pseudomonas baetica. The sequence continues at coordinate 6,543,219 of NZ_PHHE01000001.1, forward strand.
GCCTGCGTCAGTTCAACCGACAGCAGTCCTTCGAAGTGATCAACAACTATGGGCCGACCGAAGCCACAGTGGTTGCGACCTCGGGGCGGATCGACGCCGGTCAGGCGCTGCACATTGGCAAGCCCGTGAGTAACACCACGGTGTACTTGCTCGATGATCGACAACGGCCAGTGCCGATGGGGATTACCGGCGAGTTGTATGTCGGCGGCGCCGGAGTTGCCCGGGGCTACCTGAATCAACCGGAACTGACCGCCGCGCGCTTTCTGCGCGACCCGTTCAGTCGCGAACCGCAGGCGCGTATGTATCGCACCGGTGATCTGGCGCGCTGGCGTGCCGACGGTAACCTCGACTATCTGGGACGCAATGACGATCAGGTGAAAATTCGCGGTGTGCGCATCGAACTCGGCGAGATCGAAACCGCGCTCGGCAGCCATGACGCCGTGCGGGAAGCGGTGGTGCAGGTGCGCGACGGGCAACTGTTGGCGTGGTTCATCGAGCATGAGCCGCTCGACATCAACTCATTGCACGCCCACCTGAAAACCCGTCTGACCAGCGCCATGCTGCCGAGCGCTTATGTGCGCCTGACGGCGTGGCCGATGACCGCCAACGGCAAGCTTGATCGCAAGGCTCTACCGGCGCCGGGGCCGGAGGCGTTGATCCGCCGCGAATACGAGGCGCCGCAGGGCGCAGTAGAAATAGCGCTGGCGCAGATCTGGTCCGAATTGCTGCAAGTCGAGCGGGTCGGTCGCCATGACCATTTCTTCGAGCTGGGCGGGCACTCACTGATGGCCGTGATGCTCATCGAACGTATGCGACAGCTCGATCTGAGCAGCGACGTGCGGGTGCTGTTCAGCAAGCCGACGCTCGCGGCGCTGGCCGCTTCGGTGGGCACGGGGCGTGAGGTCGTGGTGCCGCAAAATCGTATCGCAAGCGATTGCACACGCATTACTCCGGACCTGTTGACGCTGGTGCAGCTGGATCAGCCGACCATCGACTGTGTCGTCGCCACGGTGCCAGGCGGCGCTGCCAACGTGCAGGACATCTACCCCCTGGCACCCTTGCAGGAAGGCATTCTCTACCACCACATCACCGCAGCGCAGGGTGACCCATACCTGCTGCAGTCGCGGCTGGCGTTCGACAGTATCGAGCGGGTCGAGGCCTTCGCCGAGGCGTTGCGTCGGGTCATGGTGCGGCATGACATTCTGCGCACCGCCGTGGTCTGGGAGGGCCTGACTACCCCGGTGCAGGTAGTGTGGCGCGAGGCAATTCTGCCCGTTCAGGAAGTGCTTCTCGACCCTGCCGACGGCGCAATCATCGATCAGTTGCACGCGCGCTTCGATGCCCGGCGCTATCGCCTCGACGTCAGCCAGGCACCGATGATTCGTCTGGTGTATGCCCGTGATCCGGCGCTCGACCGGGTGGTTGGCATTCTGCTGTTTCATCATCTGGCGATGGATCACGTTGCGCTGGAAGTGATGCGCGGCGAGATGCAGGCCAGTCTGTCCGGGCAGGTTCAGCCGCTGGCAGCGCCGGTGCCCTATCGCAACTATGTGGCGCAGGCGCGGTTGGGTGTCAGCGAGCAGGAGCACGAGGCGTTTTTCCGCGAGATGCTCGCGGATATCGATGAGCCAACGCTGCCGTTCGGTTTGCAGGAAGTGCAGGGCGATGGTCGCCGTATCGATGAGGCTCGGCAAATGCTCGATGAGGGTTTGTATCAACGCTTGCGCACTCAGGCGCGGCAGGCCGGCGTCAGTGTCGCCAGTCTGGTTCACTTGGCTTGGGCGCGGGTGCTGGCGGCGACTTCCGGTCAAGAGCAAGTGGTATTCGGTACCGTGCTGATGGGGCGCATGCAGGGCGGCGCTGGGGCCGACCGCGCACTGGGGGTGTTCATCAATACCTTGCCGCTGCGCATCGATGTTGCTGCGGCCGTTTTGCACGGAGTGCAGGCGACCCATGCGCGGTTGACCGCGCTGCTCGGGCACGAACACGCCTCGCTGGCACTGGCGCAGCGCTGTAGTGGTGTGGCATCGCCGTCGCCATTGTTCAGTGCATTGCTCAATTACCGTCACACCGACCCGAGTGAGCTGTCAGATACGTCACCTCACACCTGGCAAGGCATTGAAACCCTGGCCAATGAGGAACGCACCAATTATCCGCTGACGCTCAGCGTGGATGACCTGGGCAGCGATCTGCGGCTGACTGCCCGAACTGTCGCGCAGATTGGTGCGCAGCGGATCTGCGCATATGTGCACGCAGCTTTGACCGGGCTGGTGGAAGCGCTGGAGCAGGCACCGCAACGGCCTTTGAATCGCCTGCCGATTCTGCCGGTCGACGAGTTGCAGCGGTTGCTGGTCGAGTTCAACGCCAGCGAGGTCGCTTGCCCGTTGGAGCAGCCGCTTCAGATGTTGTTTGAACAACAGGTTCGTCTCAAGCCGAATGCTATCGCGCTGCAATCCGAGCAAGGAGATCTGACTTACGGCGAGCTCAATGCACGCGCCAACCGACTGGCGCATCATCTGCGCGAACAAGGCGTGCAGCCGGATACGCGCGTGGCGATCTGCGTCGAGCGTGGACTGGATCTGGTGGTCGGTCTGCTCGGCATCCTCAAGGCGGGCGGGGCCTATGTGCCGCTTGACCCGGACTATCCGCTGGAACGCCTGCGTTACATGTTGCAGGACAGCGCGCCGGTCGCCGTGCTGGTGCATGCCGCTACCCGCGAGCTGCTCGGTGAGCACGATGTGCCGCTGATTGATCTCGATCGTGGCAGTTGGCAGTACAACGGCGAGAGTAACTTGCAGGTGCCAGGCCTGAGTGCCTCAAACCTGGCGTACATGATCTATACGTCGGGCTCCACCGGCACGCCAAAAGGGGTGATGCTGGAACACCGTGGTTTGTGCAATCTGGTGCATTGGGGCTCGCAAATCTGCCCTCCGACGTCGGATAGCGCGCTACTGCAAAAAGCACCATTCAGTTTCGATGGGTCGGTGTGGGAGTTTTTCTGGCCGTTGGCTTCCGGCGTACGGCTGGTATTGGCACGGCCTGACGGTCATCGTGATCCGGCCTATCTGACGCAAGAAATCCGCGATCGGCAGATCAGCGTGATCAAATTCGTGCCGGCGCTTCTGCAACAGTTTCTGGAGCAGGACGACGCAGGACAGTGCACCAGTCTCACGGACATATTCTGCGGAGGTGGCGAGTTCACCGCCGCTCTGGCCCAACGTGCGCGCCAGCTTCTGCCTTGGGTGCGCTTGCACAACGTCTACGGTCCGACTGAAGCCACGGTCGACAGCACGGCGTATACGCTGGAGCCGCATATGCCGGTTCCGGCAATCGAACTGCCAATCGGCAAAGCCATCGGCAACACTCGGCTGTACGTTCTCGATGAGCACGACCAACCGGTGCCGCTCGGCGTCAACGGCCAGTTGCACATTGGCGGCGTCGGGGTCGCGCGGGGTTATCTGGGGTTGCCACAGTTGCAGGCCGAGCGTTTCATCGACAGCCCGTTTGTAGCCGGTGATCGGCTGTACCGCACTGGCGATCTGGTGCGCTACGCCGCTGACGGCAATTTGCAGTTCCTGGGGCGCAACGACTTCCAGATCAAGTTGCGTGGTCTGCGCCTGGAACCGGGAGAGATTGAGGCGCGGCTGATCGAGCACCCGGCGGTGCGTGAGGCGGTGGTGATGGTGCGCGATGAGCGACTGGTCGCCTGGTATACCGTGCGCGCGGGCATTGAAGCGCCGAGTCTTGAAGCCTTGCGTGCCCAGATACTGGCGCATTTGCCGGAGTACATGGTGCCCGCAGCTTTCGTCCTGCTCGGCGCTCTGCCGCTTACGCCTAACGGCAAAATCGACCGCAAGGCCTTGCCGGAGCCAGGAGCCGAGGCGGTACTCAATCGGCCCTATCAGCCGCCCGAAGGCGACGTTGAAACCGAACTGGCGCGGATCTGGGCCGAGGTGCTCAACGTCAATCAGGTCGGGCGCCACGACAACTTCTTCGAGTTGGGCGGGCATTCGTTGCTGGCGGTGAGCCTCGTTGCGCGCATGCGTCAGACCGGGCTACACACCGACGCACGTTCGCTGTTCAGTCAGCCGACACTGGCGGCACTGGCGGCCAACACCCGCAGCCAGGCTCAGCACCTGGAAATCCCGCAGACCACCATCCCGAGCCTCAACCGCAAGCGCCGGCTCTGACAATCCAGCCTATAAGCGCTGCCGCAGCCTGCGGCAGCGTCTGCCGGGGGATTCAAAGGGTCGCAGCTCATGGGGAGGTGGATTGTCCCTGCTTCCCATGTCAGCTCGCCAAGCCTTGATGTTTTAGTTTTTCCAGGCTGCGCGCATCTCGCACGGACTCGCGGCTGCACGCTCCTTTTTCTCGTATTTACAGCAGGTTATCCCATGCATTTCAGCGAACTGATGGCTGTTATTTCGACCCATGCGATCCGCCTTCAACAGGAAGATGAAGACCTGGTCATTCTGGGCAGCGACGACGCGCTGGATGACGCGTTGTGGGACAGCCTCGCCGAACACAAGTCGCAGTTGCTGGCGCTGGTCGCCAGCCATGGCGGCGACTGGTTGAGCCCGGCCTTTCGCATCACCCCGGACATGTTGCCGCTGGTGCAGCTGGATCAATCCACAATCGACCGCATCGTCGCGAGCGTGCCGGGCGGGGCGGCCAATTTGCAGGATATTTATCCATTGGCGCCCTTGCAGGAAGGCATGTTGTACCTGCATCTGTCCACCACCGCCGGTGACCCTCATGTGCCGCAGGCCAGGTTCGCGTTCGATAGCCGCGAACGACTGGAGGCGTTTGCCGAGGCGTTGCAATGGATGATCGAACGGCACGACATTTTGCGCACCTCGTTTATCTGGGAGCGGCTGGACGAGCCGTTGCAAGTGGTGCAGCGCCATGCGTCGCTGCAGTGCGAGGAAATCGAGCTGAGCGCCGACGGTGACCTGATGAACCAGTTGCTGGAACGTCATGACCCACGTTTTTTCCGTCTCGATGTGCAGCAGGCACCGTTGCTGCGTCTGGTGTTTGCAGCAGATCCCGATAACGACCGTGTGGTCGCGCTGCTGCTGTTCCACCACCTGATCATGGACCACGTCGCCCTTGACGTGGTGCGCCGGGAAACGCGCGCCTTTCTGCTCGGTCAAGAGGCACAGGTCGGGCCGGCGGTGCCGTACCGAGACCACCTGGTCAAGGCTCGCATGAGTCTGGACGCGACGTCCCATGAGGCATTCTTCCGCGAGATGCTGGCTGACATCGACGAACCGACTTTACCTTGCGGCGTACAGGTCATGCAGGACGACGGAGACGCCGAGGAAGCGTCTCTGACGATCGACAGCGACTTGGCCGATCAGCTTCGTACGCAGGCGCGGCGGCTCGGAGTGAGTGCCGCGAGCCTGATGCACGTAGCGCTGGCGCGGGTACTCGGCCAGCTGTCGGGACGTACCGCAGTCGTGTTTGGCACTGTGCTGTTGGGGCGCATGGAAGCCGGCGAAGGCGGCGAGCAGGCGCTGGGAATGTTCATCAATACGTTACCACTGCGAGTCGATGTTGGAGGCGAGGGAGCGCAAGCCGCAGTGCTGGCGACCCATCGGCAACTGACAGCAATGCTGGCGCATGAGCAAACCTCACTGGCGGTCGCACAGCGCTGTAGCGCGGTGGCAGTACCGACGCCGCTGTTCAGTGCGATCCTCAATTACCGGCACAGCACTGCGGAGGACGTCGCCGAGATCAGTGACTTTGCACCAGGCATCCAGGTGATGGGCGCCAGCGGGGGGACCAGTTACCCATTGACCGTGAACATCGATGATATCGGCAAGGATTTGCGCCTCACCGTGCTGGCGGACGCGGCGCTGGGCGCCGAGCGCATCGTTCACTACCTGCACACCGCTCTGCATAGCCTGACGCAAGCCCTGCAATCGACGCCGAACGCGCCGTTGCACAGCTTGAACATCCTGCCTGCCGACGAGCGCGAGTACCTGCTGCACGGTGTCAATTCGCCGTTGCCACGCTTCCCCGACACGCCGCTGATTCACCAGCAGTTCGAAGCCCATGCGCAGGCGCGTCCCGACGCTGTGGCACTGTTGTTCGAGGGCCGCACCGTCAGCTATGGCGAGCTCAATCGCCGCGCCAATCAGGTCGCGCATCAGCTGTTGGCGCGCGGCATTCGCCCCGATGACCGGGTGGCAATCTGCGTCGAACGCGGGCCACAGATGATCATCGGCCTGCTCGGGGTGCTCAAGGCTGGCGCTGGCTATGTGCCGATCGATCCGGCGTATCCGCTGGAGCGCATCGCTTACACCCTCGAAGACAGTGCCCCGGTGGCGCTGTTGATACAGGCGCAAACCGTTGATCGAGTCGGCGCACCTGACGTGCCGATCATCGACCTCGACGGCGAGCAACTGCAGGCTGAACTCACCAGTAATCCACAGATTCCCGAGCTGACCCCGAGCCATCTCGCCTATGTGATTTACACCTCCGGCTCCACCGGTCTGCCGAAAGGCGTGATGGTCGAGCACCGCAACGTGGTGCGGCTGTTCTCGGCGACCCATGACTGGTTCAACTTCAACCCGCAGGACGTCTGGGCGCTGTTCCATTCCTTCGCGTTCGATTTCTCGGTGTGGGAAATCTGGGGCGCGCTGGCATTTGGCGGGCAATTGTTGTTGGTGCCGCAGGCAGTCAGTCGCTCCCCGGACGACTGCTACGCGTTGCTGTGCCGCAGCGGCGTGACCGTGCTCAACCAGACCCCGAGTGCATTCCGCCAGTTGATCGCCGCGCAGGGCCGAAGCCCGTTGCAGCACTCGCTGCGCGAAGTGATTTTCGGCGGCGAAGCCCTGGAGCCAGGCCTGCTCAAACCGTGGTATGCGCGGGTCGGCAATGCCGGCACGCGCTTGGTGAACATGTATGGCATCACCGAAACCACCGTGCACGTAACCTATCGCCCACTGGCAGCGGCGGATGCGCAACGGGTCGGCCGCAGCCCGATTGGCGTCGGTATACCCGACTTGCAGCTGTACGTGCTGGACACGCAGCGCGAGCCGGTGCCGGCGGGTGTTGTCGGCGAGTTGTACGTGGGCGGTGCCGGTGTGGCCCGGGGTTACCTCAATCGCGAGGCACTGACCGCCGAACGCTTTATCGCCGACCCGTTCAGTGGCCGTGCCGAAGCGCGTTTGTACAAGACTGGCGACCTCGCACGGTGGACGGCCGACGGCAGCCTCGAATACCTCGGGCGCAATGACGATCAAGTGAAAATTCGCGGTTTCCGGATCGAACTTGGCGAAATCGAAGCGCGTCTGGCCGCGTGCGACGGCGTGCGCGAAGCCGTGGTCATCGCTTGTGAGGACAGCCCCGGCGACCAGCGTCTGGTGGCGTACTGGCTGGCGGTCGAAGGTGCTGAGCCGAGTGCTGCGCAACTGCGTGAACAACTGCTGGTCTCGCTGGCCGAGTACATGGTGCCGAGCGCTTTCGTGCGCCTCGACGCGTATCCGTTGACCACCAACGGCAAGCTCGACCGCAAGGCGCTGCCGCAGCCCGACAGCGACGCATTTGCTCGCCGCGGTTTCGAAGCACCTATCGGTGCCGTGGAAACGCTTATCGCCGATATCTGGCAGACCTTGCTCGGAGTCGAGCAGATCGGCCGCCATGACAACTTTTTCGAACTGGGCGGCCATTCACTGCTGGCGGTAAAACTGATCGAGCGCATGCGCCAACACGAATTGCATTGCGACGTGCGCGTGCTGTTCGGCCAGCCAAGTGTGGCAGCACTGGCGGCAACGCTGGGCGCAGCGCAAGCCATCGTGGTGCCGGACAATCTGATCGAGCCCGGCTGCGCGCGCATCACCCCGGACATGCTGCCGTTGGCCGCGCTGGATCAGGCGGGCATCGACCGGGTCATCGCAACGGTGCCCGGCGGTATCGCCAACGTGCAGGATATTTATGGCCTGGCGCCGTTGCAGGCGGGGATTCTTTATCACCATCTGGCCACCCATGCCGGTGACCCGTATGTGCTGCAGGCGCAATTCGCCTTCGACGGTCTGCCGCAGATCAAAGCCTTCGTCCGCGCCATGAACGCGGTGATCGCCCGTCACGACATTTTGCGCTCCAGCGTGGTCTGGGAAGGTCTTGAAGAGCCGGTACAAGTAGTCTGGCGCCAGGCACCGCTGGCGCTGGAGCGAGTCGATGCCGAACTGCTGGAAGGCGATGTGCTGAAGCAGATGCAGGCACGTTTCGATCCGCTTCACTATCGACTGGATCTCAATCGCGCACCGTTGATGCGTTTCGCCTACACCGAAGATGTGCCTCACCAGCGCTGGGTCGCAATCCTGCTGTTTCATCACATCGTGCTGGACCACACGGCACTGGAAATGCTGGTGGCCGAAATCGATGAGGCCATGCGCGGGCAATCGAGCGATCTGTCGGCCCCGGTGCAATACCGACAATATGTAGCGCAGGCGCGGCTTGGTGCGGATGCCGAGGCTCACGAAGCATTCTTCCGCGACATGCTTGGTGACATCGACGAACCGACCGTGGCCTTCGGCTTGCAGGACGTGCACGGCGATGGCAGCACGATTGTCGACACCGAACTGATGCTCGATGCCGGCGTTGCCGAGCGTCTGCGCGAACAGGCGCGCCGGCTCGGCATCAGTGTGGCGAGCCTGGTGCATCAGGCGTGGGGCCAGGTGTTGGGCCAGTTGTCGGGTCGCGATGATGTAGTGTTCGGCACAGTGCTGCTGGGGCGGATGCAGGGCGGCGCGGGTGCTGACCGTGCGCTGGGCATGTTCATCAACACGTTGCCGTTACGCGTTGGCGTTGCTACGGGCACGGTGCAAGAGGGCGTGCGTGCCACTCACGAGCGTCTGGCGCAACTGCTCGGGCATGAGCAGGCTTCGTTGGCGTTGGCCCAGCGATGCAGCGGTGTGGCCGCTTCGCTACCGCTGTTCAGTACGTTGCTCAACTACCGCCACAGTACCGCGGATTCGGCCAGCGTGGCATGGGATGGCGTGCAGCTTCTCAGCTCCCGCGAGCGCAGCAATTATCCGTTGGTGGTCAGCGTCGACGACCTCGGCCAAGAATTCCGCCTGAGCGTGCAAGCCGTGCCGCAAGTCGATGGCGCGCGGGTCTGCGACTACCTGCAAACCGCGTTGCACAATCTGGTCACGGCGCTGGAGCACACGCCGACGGTGCCATTGCAGCACTTGTCGATCGTGTCACCGGGCGAGCGCCAGCGGGTGCTGGTCGGTTTCAATATCAGCGGTCGTGAATACCCGGTGGCGCAGACCGTGCAGCGCTTGTTCGAAGCGCAAGTGGTGATGCGTCCCGAAGCGTTGGCGCTGGTGCAGGGCGATCTGGAGCTGAGCTACGGCGAACTGAATCAACGCGCCAATCGCCTGGCCCATCACTTGATCGGCCTTGGTGTGCAGGCTGATGATCGCGTCGCCGTATGCCTGCGTCGCGGGCCGGAGATGCTCGTGGCATTGTTGGCCGTGCTCAAGTCTGGCGCAGGTTACGTGCCGATTGACCCGGATTATCCGGCGGAGCGTATCACCTACTTGATTCAGGACAGCGACCCGATAGCGGTGCTCGCACAAGCGTCGACGCAGGATCTGCTCGGCGCCGTGCCGGTGATCAATCTGGACGCCAGTGATTGGCAGCACCTGCCGGACACCAATCCACAACTGGCGAGGCTGACCCCGGCGAATCTGGCCTACGTGATCTACACCTCGGGTTCTACCGGCCAGCCGAAAGGCGTGATGGTCGAGCACCGAACTCTGGAAAACCTTGTGCACTGGCACGCCGAAGCCTTTGATCTGCACGCAGGCAGTCACACCGCCAGCGTTGCCGGTTGCGGTTTTGATGCCATGGCGTGGGAAGTCTGGCCGGCGCTGAGCGTCGGCGCCACCGTGTACCTGCCGCCGCCGTCGATCCGTAATGAACACCTCGATGAGCTGCTGGAATGGTGGCGCGCGCAGCCGTTGCAAGTGAGCTTCTTGCCGACCCCGGTGGCCGAATATGCCTTCAGCCGTGGGTTGGGGCATCCGACCCTGCGCACGCTGCTGATCGGTGGCGACAAGTTGCGGCAATTCCCGCGTGAGCAGACGTTTGCCGTGATCAATAACTATGGGCCAACCGAGGCTACAGTAGTGGCGACCTCCGGCCTGATCGAACCCGGACGGATTCTGCACATCGGTCGGCCCATCGCCAACGCCAGAATCTACCTGCTCGATCGCCAGCAACAACCGGTGCCGGCAGGTGTACAAGGTGAGTTGTATGTCGGTGGCGCCGGAGTGGCGCGTGGCTATCTGAATCGCCCGGAACTGACCGCCGCACACTTTCTCGACGACCCGTTCAGTGATGATCCGCACGCGCGGATGTACCGAACTGGCGACCTTGCGCGATGGCTCGCCGACGGCAATATCGAATACCTGGGGCGCAACGATGACCAGGTCAAATTGCGCGGTGTGCGTATTGAACTCGGTGAAATCGAAGCGGCGCTGAGCACTCACCCCGGCGTACAGGATTGCGTGGTGCTGGTGCGTGACGGGCGTCTGGTTGCCTGGTTCACCGAAGTCGCAAGCGTTGAGACCGGCGACTTGCACCATCACTTGCAAAGCCGCCTGCCGGACACCTTGGTCCCGGCGGCGTATGTAAGACTGCACAGTTTGCCGCTGACTGCCCACGGCAAACTTGATCGCAAGGCCTTGCCCGAGCCTGACCAGCAGGCCTGGCTCAGCCGCGAATACGAGGCACCGCAGGGTGCGGTCGAAATCGCCTTGGCGCAGATTTGGGCCGACGTGCTGAAGATCGAACACATCGGCCGCCACGACAATTTCTTCGAACTGGGTGGGCACTCGCTATTGGCGGTGAGCCTGATTGAGCGCATGCGCCAGATCGGTTTGAGCGCCGATGTGCGCGTACTGTTCAACCAGCCGAGCCTGGCGGCGCTGGCGCGTGCCTTGGGCAGCGGGCGTGAAATTGAAGTGCCGGCCAACCTGATTGCGCCCGGTTGCACGCACATCACCCCGGACATGCTGACCCTGACCACACTGGATCAGGCCAGCATCGAGCGTATCGTCGCCACGGTGCCGGGCGGCGCGGCGAATGTGCAGGATATTTACCCGCTGGCACCGTTGCAGGAAGGCATTCTTTATCACCACCTGAGCGCCGAACAGGGCGACCCTTATCTACTGCAATCGCGTCTGGCCTTCGACAACCTCGAACGTTTGCAGACCTTCGCCGAGCACTTGCAGCAAGTCATCGCACGCCACGACATTCTGCGCACCAGCGTGGTCTGGGAAGGCCTGCCCAGCCCGCAGCAAGTGGTCTGGCGCCAGGCGCAACTGGTCGTGCAACACGTGCCTCTGGCGGCACAGGACGGCGACATACTCGCGCAGTTGCATGAACGCTTCGATGCGCGGCATTACCGCCTCGACCTGAATCAGGCACCGTTGATCCGCATGGTCTACGCCGAGGACCCGTTGCAGCAGCAAGTGGTGGCGATCGTGCTGTTCCATCACTCGATTCTCGACCATACCGCCATGGACGTGATCGGCCGCGAAATGCACGCGCTGATGTTCGATCAATTCGACACGCTGACGCCGCCGATGCCATACCGCAACTATGTGGCGCAGGCGCGTTTGGGCGCGGATGAGCAAGCGCATGAGGCGTTCTTTCGCGAGATGCTCGGCGATATCGACGAGCCGACCTTGCCCTTCGGTTTGCAGGATGTTCAGGGCGACGGTCGCGGCATCGAAGAAGCGCTGCAGCCAGTGGATGCCGGTCTGAATCTGCGCCTGCGCGAACAGGTGCGACAACAGGGCGTCAGCCCGGCGAGCCTGATGCACCTGGCCTGGGCGCAGGTGCTGGGTGTGTTGTCCGGACGTCGCGACGTGGTCTTCGGCACCGTGCTGATGGGACGGATGCAGGGCGGCGAGGGCGCCGACCGTACGCTGGGGGTGTTCATCAACACCTTGCCGTTGCGCGTTGATCTGGGTGAAAGCGTACGCGCCGGGGTGCAAACCACCCATGCAAGGCTGACGGCGCTGCTCGGCCATGAGCACGCGTCGCTGGCTCTGGCCCAGCGTTGCAGCGCCATGGCCGGTTCCGCACCGTTGTTCAGTGCGTTGCTGAATTACCGGCACAGCGCCGTCGAGCAGCAGCCGCGCGACGGCCAGGGTATCTGGCACGGCGTGCGCATGCTCGGTGGCGAGGAACGCAGCAATTATCCATTGACGCTATCCGTGGATGATCTGGGCGAAGGTTTTGCCCTCGACGTGCTGGCGGTCGCAGAGATCGGCGCGCAACGGATTTGCAGCTACATGCACACCGCGCTCGAACATCTGGTGACAGCGCTCGAGCAGGCGCCGCAACGTCCGCTGAACCGTTTACCGATTCTTTCGGTCACGCAATACGAGCATTTGCTGGTCGGCTTCAATCAGCATTCAGCGGCGTATCCGCGTGGCGCGACGATCCATCTATTGGTGGAGGCGCAGGCCGAGCAGCAGCCAGATGCAATGGCAGTGGTTCAGGGCGCGCAGCAGTTGACCTACGCTCAGCTCAATCAGCGCGCCAATCGCCTGGCCCATCACTTGCTCGGTCTCGGCGTGCAGCCCGATGACCGCATCGCCGTGTGCCTGCGCCGCAGCCCGGACATGCTCGTAGCGTTGCTGGCGATCCTCAAGGCCGGGGCAGGTTATGTGCCGGTCGATCCGGCGTATCCCGCGCAGCGCATTGCCTATCTGTTGCAGGACAGCGATCCCGTGGCGGTGCTCGCCCAGGCTTCGACCCGCGATCTGCTGGGGCGGATGCCGGTGATCGATCTGGACAACGCCACCTGGCAACACCTGTCCGAGGCGAATCCGCAGCTGCCGACGCTGACGCCGGCGCATCTGGCCTATGTGATCTACACCTCCGGCTCAACCGGTGAGCCGAAAGGCGTCATGGTCGAGCACGCGACCTTGGAAAACCTTGTGCACTGGCACTGCGAGGCGTTCGATCTACAGGCCGGCAGCCACACCGCGAGTGTCGCCGGATTCGGTTTCGACGCGATGGCCTGGGAAATCTGGCCGGCGCTGTGTGTGGGTGCGACCCTGCACCTGCCGCCGCAGTCGATCAGCAACGAACACCTCGATGACTTGCTCGACTGGTGGCGCGCGCAGCCGTTGCAGGTGAGTTTCCTGCCGACGCCGGTGGCCGAATATGCCTTCAGTCGCGACCTCGGTCACCCGACCTTGCGCACGCTGTTGATCGGTGGTGACAAGTTGCGGCAATTGCCTCGCAATCAGACCTTCGCGGTGATCAACAACTATGGCCCGACCGAGGCGACGGTGGTCGCCACGTCTGGCGCGGTCGAGGCCGGGCAGACGTTGCATATCGGTCGACCGATGGCCAACGCCAAGGTGTATCTGCTCGACGAGCAACAGCGGCCGGTGCCGGTCGGCGTTGCGGGTGAGTTGTTCGTGGGCGGCGCCGGCGTGGCGCGCGGTTATCTGAACCGGCCCGAGCTGAGCGCCGAACGCTTCCTCGAAGACCCGTTCAGCGACGAACCGCAGGCGCGCATGTACCGCACCGGCGACCTTGCACGCTGGCTGGCCGACGGCACTATCGAATACCTGGGGCGCAACGACGATCAGGTGAAATTGCGCGGTGTGCGTATCGAGTTGGGTGAAATCGAAGCGGCGCTGAGCCGTCACGATGCCGTGCACGATTGCGTGGTGTTGGTGCGTGACGGGCAACTTCTGGCGTGGTTCACCGGACAACTGAGCGTCGAGATCGAAGATCTGCGCAGTCATTTGCAAGCGCAGTTGCCGCCAGCGTTGGTGCCGGCTGCCTATGTGCGACTGGACAGCCTGCCGCTGACCGCCAACGGCAAACTCGATCGCAAAGCCTTGCCCGAGCCGGATCAAAACGCCTGGCTCAGCCACGAATATGAAGCGCCGCAGGGCGCAGTCGAAACGACGTTGGCGCAGATCTGGTCTGAGGTGCTGCAAGTCGAACAGGTCGGCCGTTACGATAATTTCTTCGAACTGGGCGGGCATTCGTTGATGGCGGTGACGCTGATCGAACGCATGCGTCAGGCCGATCTGCGCACCGACGTGCGCGTGCTGTTCAGCCAGCCAACCCTGGCAGCATTGGCCGCTGCGGTGGGCAGTGGCCGCGAGGTCGAAGTGCCGGCCAATCTGATTCCGGCCGATTGCACCCACATCACCCCGGACATGTTGCCGCTGGTGCAACTGGACCAGGCCAGCATCGAGCGCATCGTCGCCACGGTGCCGGGCGGCGCGGCGAATGTGCAGGACATTTATCCGCTGGCGCCATTGCAGGAAGGCATTCTTTATCACTACATCACCGCCGAGCGCGGCGATCCGTACCTGCTGCAATCACGCTTGGCGTTCGACAGCCTTGAACGGCTGCAAGCCTATGCCGACGCATTGCGTCAGGTCATGGCGCGCCACGACATCCTGCGCACCGGGGTGGTCTGGGAAGGGTTGACCGCGCCTGTGCAAGTAGTCTGGCGCGCAACTGAACTGCCGGTGCAGGAAATCGCGCTCGACCCGACGGCGGGCGATGTGTTGTTGCAGTTGTATGAGCGTTTCGATGCGCGGCACTTGCGTCTGGACATCAGCCAGGCGCCATTGACGCGTCTGGTGTACGCGCAGGATCCGGTCAACGATCGGGTGGTGGCGATGCTGCTGTTCCATCACATCGTCATGGACCACACCGCGCTGGAAGTCGTGCAACAGGAAATGCTCGCGATTCTCTTGGGGCACGGCGAAGCGCCAATGCCTGCGGTGCCTTACCGCAACTATGTGGCCCAGGCGCGAATGGGCATCAGCCAGCAAGAGCACGAAGCATTTTTCCGCGAGATGCTGGGCGCCATCGACGAGCCGACGCTGCCATTCGGCATGCTCGATGTGCGGGGCGACGGCAATGACATTGAAGAAGTTCGCCAAAGCGTGCCCGAGGCGTTGGCCATGCGCCTGCGCAGTCAGGCGCGGCAGTTGGGTGTGAGCGTTGCCAGCCTGTTCCATCTGGCGTGGGCACAGGTGCTGGCGGCGACCTCTGGTCAGGAACGCGTGGTGTTCGGCACCGTGCTGCTGGGGCGGATGCAGGGTGGTACCGGCGCTGATCGCGGCTTGGGGATGTTCATCAATACCTTGCCGATACGCGTGGATCTGGGTGAAACACCCGTGCGTGCCGGTGTCAGGGCGACGCATGCGCAATTGACTGCATTGCTCGGCCACGAACATGCACCACTGGCGCTGGCCCAGCGTTGCAGTGGTGTGACCGGGTCATCGCCATTGTTCAGCGCCATGCTCAACTATCGCCACAGCGTCAGCGAGCAACAGCAGCAAGCCGCTCGCCTGAGCTGGCAAGGCATCGACAGCCTCTCCAGCGAAGAGCGCACCAACTATCCACTGAGTCTCAACGTCGATGACCTCGGTCAGGGCTTTTACCTGACGGTCATGACCCCTTCGAACATTGGCGCAACGCGGGTATGCGGCTACATGCAGCGGGCCTTGTCGAGCCTGGCCGAAGCGTTGGAGCAAACACCGCAGGCGCCGTTGAACCGTCTGCCGGTGTTGCCAGAGGCAGAGCGGCAGAAATTGCTGTGCGAATTCAACGCTACCGAAGTCGATTACGATCTTGAGCAAACGCTCCATGGTCTGTTCGAGGCGCAAGTACAACGTACGCCACAGGCGCCGGCCGTAGCGACGGCAGCGCAACAGCTGAGCTATACCGAGCTCAATGCCCGGGCCAATCAACTGGCGCGACACCTGCGAGGCCTGGGCGTGCAGGCGGATTCGCGGGTGGCGATTTGCGTCGAACGCAGCCTCGATATGGTGGTCGGCCTGCTGGCCATTCTCAAGGCAGGCGGCGGCTATGTGCCGCTGGATCCGGCGTATCCGCTGGAACGTCTGGCCTGCATGCTGCAGGACAGCGCGCCAGTGGCGGTGCTGGTGCAGGGTTCGACGCGTGCGTTGCTGGGCGAGGTTGATGTGCCGGTGATCGATCTCGATCAACCGCACTGGCAAGCGCAACCGACGGACAATCTGCCCGGCGCTGGATCGACTCCACAGCACACTGCGTATGTGATCTACACCTCCGGCTCGACCGGCCAGCCCAAAGGCGTGGTCAACGAGCACGCCGCGGTGGTCAACCGCTTGTTGTGGATGCAGGACGCTTACCCACTGACGGCGGCGGACACGGTGTTGCAGAAAACCCCGTTCAGCTTCGACGTGTCGGTGTGGGAGTTCTTCTGGCCGTTGATGACCGGTGCGCGCCTGGTCATGGCTCAGCCTGGCGGGCACAAGGACCCGCAATACCTCGCAAAAGTGATTGAGGCCGAGAACATCACCACGCTGCACTTTGTGCCGTCGATGCTCGACGTGTTCCTTGCCAACAGTGACACCGCACGCAGCAGGGGTCTGCGACGGGTGATGTGTAGCGGTGAGGCGTTGCCGGGCAGTCTGGTGCGACGTTTCAAACTGCAATTGCCGGGCAGCGAGTTGCACAACCTGTACGGCCCGACCGAAGCGGCTGTCGACGTGACCGCGTGGAATTGCGCCGGGCCAATCGAGCACACACCGGACAACACCCCCATCGGTAAACCGATTGCCAACACCCGTATGTACATCCTCGACGCCCAGCAACAACCGGTGCCGCAAGGCGTGATCGGCGAGTTGTACATCGGTGGCGTGCAGGTCGCACGCGGCTACCTCAATCGTCCGCAACTGAATGCCGAACGTTTCCTCGACGATCCGTTCCGGCCCGACGGCCGGATGTATCGCACGGGTGATGTCGCCCGCTATCTGCCCGACGGCAACATCGAGTACCTGGGCCGTAACGACGATCAGGTGAAAATCCGTGGCCTGCGTATCGAGCTGGGTGAAATTCAGGCCCGCATGACCGCGATCGCCGGCGTGCAGGAAGCCGCGGTGCTGGCCCGTGAAGAGGTCCCGGGGGACAAGCGTCTGGTCGCGTATTACACCGGCGAACGTCTGGAAATCGACGTGTTGCGCGAGCATCTGCTGGAGCATTTGCCCGATTACATGGTGCCTGCGGTGTTCGTGCATCTGCACGCGTTGCCCCTGAGCCCCAACGGCAAACTCGACCGCAAGGCCTTGCCGGCACCGGATCAGAGCGCGCTGAAAACCCGTGAATACGAAGCGCCGGTCGGCGAAGTCGAAATCATCCTCGCACGCCTCTGGGCCGAGCTGCTCAATGTCGAACGGGTAGGGCGCCACGACCACTTCTTTGAGTTGGGTGGTCACTCACTACTGGCGGTCAGCCTCATCGGCCGGTTACGTCAGGAAGGCATGGAAGCCGATGTCAGAGCGCTGTTTGAACAGCCGACCCTGGCCGGCTACGCCGCAATTACGGAAAGAATGGAGATCGTCCTGTGAATGTGATCGAACTGCTGGCAACCCTGAAAACAAAAGATATTCAGTTGGCGGTTACCGATGACCAGTTGCGCGTCAACGGCAACAAACAGGCACTGAGCGATCCGGCATTGCTGGCGTCGCTGCGCGAACACAAACCGGCACTGATCGAACTGATCAAGGCCGGGCAATACTCGGCTTCCAAGGCTGGCCAGATCGACGTGCCGGCCAATGGCATTGTCCCCGGCACCACGCGGATCACCCCTGACAGGGTGACTCTCGTCGACCTCGACCAGGCGACCCTTGACCGTCTTGTCGCCGACGTTCCGGGCGGCGCTGCCAATGTGCAGGACATCTACCCGCTGGCCCCACTGCAGGAAGGCATTCTCTATCACCACGCGAGCAATGAGCAGGGCGACCCGTACGTCATGCAGTCGTACTTCGCGTTCAGCAGCCGTGAGCGTTTGCAGGCTTTTGCCCAGGCCTTGCAAACGGTGATCGATCGCCACGACATTCTGCGCACGGCAGTGCACTGGGAAGGGCTGGATGTACCGCTGCAAGTGGTCTGGCGCCAGGTGCAACTGCCCTTGGAAGAAGTGCTGCTGGATAACGCAAGCGATGCACTGCAGCAACTGCACGCGCGTTTCGACGCGCGGCATTTCCGTCTCGACGTCAGCCGCGCGCCGCTGATACGACTGGCATACGCCTGGGACGAGGCCGGTCAGCGCGTGGTCGCGACGCTGCTGTTCCATCACATGGCGCTGGATCACTCGGCGCTCGATGTGGTGCGGCACGAACTGTATGCCTGCCTCAGCGGCCAGCACGCATCGCTGGGGCGGCCGGTGCCGTTTCGCAACTACGTGGCGCAAGCGCGGCTGGGGATCAGCGAAGCCGAACACGAAGAGTTCTTCCGCGACATGCTCGGTGATATTGCCGAGCCGACGCTGCCGTACGGCTTGCACGATGTACAGGGCGACGGACTCGGCATCGCCGAACTGAGCATGCCGGTCAACCCGCTGCTTGGGCAACGTCTGCGGGCGCAGGCACGACAGCTCGGGGTGAGTGCCGCGAGCCTGTTCCATTTGGGCTGGGCGCAAGTGTTGGCGGCGCTGACCGGCAAGCCAAACGTGGTGTTCGGCACGGTGTTGATGGGGCGTATGCAAGGCGCCGAAGCCACCGAGCGCGCACTG
Source organism: Pseudomonas baetica (assembly GCF_002813455.1). NCBI lineage: Bacteria > Pseudomonadati > Pseudomonadota > Gammaproteobacteria > Pseudomonadales > Pseudomonadaceae > Pseudomonas > Pseudomonas baetica. Next base: position 6,561,793 of record NZ_PHHE01000001.1, read on the forward strand.
GGGATTTTCATCAACACCTTGCCGCTGCGGGTCGATGTCGATGCGCAGGGCGTGCGTGCGGCGGTAGAGGCGACGCACAAACGCCTGACCACATTGATGCGCCACGAACACGCACCGCTGGCACTGGCCCAGCGTTGCAGCGGCGTGGTCGCGCCGACGCCGTTGTTCAGCGCCTTGCTCAATTACCGTCACAGCCACACGGCGGCAACGGCCAGCGCCGAAACGTTGGCGGCCTGGGAAGGCATCAGCACCATCAGCTCCGAAGAGCGCACCAACTATCCGCTGACACTGAGCGTCGATGATTTCGGTGATGCGTTCAGCCTGACCTTGCTGGCCACCACTGAGGTTGAGCCGCAGCGTATCTGCGAATATTTGCATTGCGCACTTGAAAGTCTGGTGATGGCACTGGAGCAGGCGCCCGACACCGCGCTCAATCAACTGCCGATCCTGCCAGCGGCGGAACGCGAGCAAGTGCTGGTGGCGTTCAACGCTACCCACGCCGCTTACCCGGCAACGCAGACCATTCACCAGCGTTTCGAGGCGCAGGTAGCCCAGCGGCCCGAAGCCATCGCAGCGGCATTTCTCGGTGAGCAACTGAGCTATGCCGAGCTCAACCGACATGCCAATGCGCTGGCGCACCATTTGATCGAACTTGGGGTGAAAGCCGACGATCGTGTCGCCATCGTCGCTCGGCGTGGCCTCGATACGCTGGTCGGACTGGTGGCGATTCTCAAGGCCGGCGCCGGTTATGTACCGGTCGACCCGGCGCACCCGGCGGATCGTCTGAACTATTTGCTCAGCGACAGTGCGCCCGTCGCCGTCCTGACCCAGAACAACCTGCGTGAGCGCTTGCCCGCGCTGAACGTGCCGGTGATCGATCTCGACCAGCGCACCTGGCCACTGAGCGTGACCCTTGATCCACAAGTGCCGGGCCTGACCTCCGCGCACCTGGCCTATGTCATTTACACCTCGGGTTCTACCGGTTTGCCCAAAGGCGTGATGGTCGAACACCGCACGCTGGCGAATCTGGTCGATTGGCACTGCGCAGCGTTCGATCTGTGCGCCGGTCGTCACACGTCCAGCCTTGCCGGGTTCGGTTTTGATGCGATGGCGTGGGAAGTCTGGCCGGCGTTGTGTGCCGGCGCGACCCTGCATCTGGCACCCACCCACGAAGGCAGCGAAGACATTGATGCGCTGCTCGATTGGTGGCGTGCGCAGCCGCTGGACGTGAGCTTCCTGCCGACACCGGTGGCCGAATATGCCTTCAGCCAGAACCTTGAACACCCGACCTTGCGCACGCTGCTGATTGGTGGCGACCGCTTGCGGCAGTTCAGCCGCAACCAGCCATTCGATGTGATCAACAACTACGGCCCGACCGAGGCCACGGTGGTCGCGACCTCTGGCCGGATCGAGGCCGGTGATGCGCTGCACATCGGCAAACCGGTGGCCAACGCCACGGTGTATCTGCTCGATGAACAACAGCGTCCGGTGCCGATTGGCGTCATGGGCGAGTTGTACGTCGGCGGTGCCGGTGTTGCGCGGGGCTATCTGAATCGTGCCGATCTGACTGCCGAGCGTTTCCTGCGTGACCCGTTCAGCAGCGCGGCGAATGCGCGCATGTACCGCACCGGGGACCTCGCCCGTTGGCGCGCCGACGGCACGATTGATTACCTGGGACGCAATGACGATCAGGTGAAAATCCGTGGCGTGCGCATCGAACTTGGCGAAATCGAAACCCGCCTCAATCAGTTGCCCGGCATTCAGGAAGCGGTGCTGCTGGCCCGCGAAGACGAGCCCGGCCAGCCGCGCCTGGTGGCCTATTTCACCGAGCAAAGCCAGGTCGAACCGCTGGCCGTGGCCGAGTTGCGCGCACACCTGCTGACCCAGTTGCCGGATTACATGGTGCCGGTGGCGTTCGTCAAACTCGACACTCTGCCACTGACCGCCAATGGCAAGGTCGACCGCAAGGCGTTGCCCAAACCTGATCGCGCGGCGCTGTTCACCCGCGAATACGAGGCGCCATACAATGAGCTGGAAACCGCGCTGGCACAGATCTGGGCAAACGTGCTGCAAGTCGAGCGAGTCGGGCGTCAGGATCACTTTTTCGAACTCGGCGGCCATTCACTGCTGGCGATGCGCATGGTTTCCCAGGTTCGCCAAAGCCTCGGGGTAGAACTGGCGCTGGGCGATCTGTTTGCCAACGCTGAACTGGCAGCGGTCGCCGAGGCGGTGGCGCAAGCCGGACGCAGCACGCAACCGGAGATTGTGCCGGTGGCCCGTGACGGCGCGTTGCCGCTGTCGTTCGCCCAGCAACGGTTGTGGTTTCTGGCGCAAATGGAGGGCGCCAACACCGCGTATAACATTCCGATCGGCCTGCGCCTGCGTGGCCAGCTGAACGAAGAGGCGCTGCAACAAGCGCTGGGCCGCATCGTCGCCCGCCACGAAACCCTGCGCAGCCGTTTCGCTCAGTTCAACGATGAAGCGCAGGTGCTGATCGCTCCGGTCGACAGCGGTTTGCTATTGCGCGTCGAAGATCTGCGCGAGCACCCGCAACCCGACGAAGCCTTGCTGGCGCTGATCCAGGGCGAAGCCTCGGGGCCGTTCGATTTGCAGGATGACGCACTGATTCGTGGCCGGCTGGTGCGGCTGGCCGATGATCATCACGTACTGCTGCTGACCCTGCACCACATCATCTCCGATGGCTGGTCGATGGGTGTTTTGACCCGCGAATTGATGGCGTTGTATCAGGCGTTCAGCCATGGGCAACCCGATCCGCTGCCACCCTTGGCGTTGCAATACACCGATTACGCGGTGTGGCAGCGCCGCTGGCTCAGCGGTGAGGTGTTGCAGCGCCAGAGCGAATACTGGCAACGGACGTTGGCCGGTGCGCCGGCGCTGTTGATGCTGCCGACCGATCGACCGCGGCCGGCAGAACAGGGTTTCGCCGGCAGCACCGTCGATGTGCTGCTCGACGAGCGTTTGAGTGCCGGGCTCAAAGCCCTGTCCCAACGCCACGGCGTGACGATGTACATGCTGATGATCAGCGCATGGGCGAGCCTGCTCAGTCGTTTGTCCGGGCAGTCGGAAGTGGTCATCGGCTCGCCTGTCGCCAACCGTAACCGCGCCGAGATCGAAGGCTTGATCGGCATGTTCGTCAACACCCTTGCGCTGCGCATCGATACCTCCGGTGAGTTGAGCAGCGAGGCGTTGCTGGCGCGGGTCAAGGCGCAGACACTGGCGGCGCAGGCGCATCAGGATCTGCCGTTCGAGCAAGTGGTGGAAATCACCAAACCGCTGCGCAGCATGGCGCACAGCCCGTTGTTCCAGGTGATGTTCAGTTGGGAAAGCGGCCACGGCAATGGCCTGAGCCTGGGTGATCTGACGCTGGAAAGCGTCGCCGAGCCGAGCCATTTTGCCAAATTCGATCTGTCGTTGACCCTGGCGGAGGCTGCGGACGGCATTCGCGGTTCGCTGGAATACGCCATTGCCTTGTTCGATGAGGTGACGATCCAGCGATATGTCGGTTATTTCCAGCGCTTGCTGCAAGCGATGGTCGGCAACGATCAAGCGGTGCTGGCGCAGGTCGAGTTGTTGGCGGACGAAGAACGTCAGCATTTGCTGATTGATTTGAACGCAACCGAGATCGCTGTCGAACTCGACCAGACCGTGCATGGCCGCTTCGAGGCGCAGGTTTTGCGCACGCCCGAGGCCGATGCTGTGATAGCGGCAGGGCAGTCTTTGAGTTTTGCCGAGTTGAACCGGCAGGCCAATCGACTGGCCCATCATCTGCAACAGGCGGGCGTGGGGCCGGATTCACGAGTGGCGATCTGCGTCGAGCGCGGGCCACAGCTGTTGGTCGGTCTGCTGGCCATTCTCAAGGCCGGCGGCGCTTATGTGCCGCTGGACCCGGGTTATCCCGCCGAGCGTCTGGCCTACATGCTTGAGGACAGCGCGCCGGTCGCCGTGCTGGTGCATGCAGCGACGCGTGCGCTGATCGGCGAGTCCGCGGCGGTGCTGATCGATTTCGACCATTGCACCTGGCAGAACCTGCCGCAGAGCAATCCGCAGGTGCCAGACCTGAGCGCTGCGAATCTGGCGTATGTGATTTACACCTCAGGCTCCACCGGCACCCCGAAAGGCGTAATGGTCGAGCACCGCAATCTGGTCAATCTTTTGCATTGGAGTGCCAGCCTGTGTCCGCTGTCGAGCGGCGCGGCGCTGTTGCAGAAAACCCCGTTCAGTTTCGATGCCTCGGTGTGGGAGCTGTTCTGGCCATTGACCACGGGCATGCGTCTGGTTCTCGCCAGCCCGGACGGGCATCGCGATCCGGCGGCGCTGGTGCAGCTCATTCGCGAGCAACAGGTCAATGTCATTCAGTTTGTACCGGCGCTGTTGCAGCAGTTCCTTGAACAGGAAGACGTCAGTCAGTGCCGCAGCCTCACCGATGTGTTTTGTGGTGGCGGTGAGTTGACCGCCGCATTGGTGCGCAGCGTGCGTGAACGTCTGCCAAGCGTGCGTCTGCACAACGTGTACGGCCCGACCGAAGCCACGGTGGACAGCACCGTGTGGACGCTGGAGCCGCATTCACCGATCCCGAAAGGCGCACCACCGATCGGCAAACCACTGTGCAATACTCGCGTGTACATCCTTGATGCTTATCAGCAACCGGTGCCATTCGGTGTCGTCGGCGAGATGTATCTCGGCGGCATGCAAGTGACGCGGGGTTATCTGAATCGGCCGCAGCTGACCGCCGAACGCTTCCTCAGCGATCCGTTCAGTGATCAACCGCACGCACGCTTGTACCGCACCGGCGACGTCGCGCGGTATCGGGTCGACGGCAATATCGAGTACCTGGGGCGCAACGACGATCAGGTCAAAATCCGTGGTTTGCGTATCGAACTGGGTGAGATTCAGGCGCATCTGGTGCACATCAACGGCGTGCGCGAAGCGGCAGTGCTGGCCCGCGAAGACGTGCCGGGCGATCAGCGCCTGGTGGCGTACTACAGCGGCGAACCTCTGCAGGTCGATCAGTTACGCGCCGAATTACTCAAGCATCTGCCGGACTACATGGTGCCCGCCGTGTTTGTACACCTGGACAGTTTGCCGTTGAGCCCCAACGGCAAACTGGATCGCAAGGCCTTGCCGGCGCCTGGCCAGACAGCGCTGTTGAGCCGCGAATACGAAGCCCCGATCGGTGAAGTCGAAACGGTCATTGCCGGTCTCTGGGCCGAGTTGTTGAAGGTCGAGCGGGTAGGGCGCCACGACCACTTCTTTGAACTGGGCGGGCATTCGTTGATGGCGGTCAATCTGGTTGCACGCATGCGCCGGGCCGGTCTGTCGGCAGATATTCGTGTGTTGTTTGGCCAACCGACGCTGGCCGCGTTGGCTGCCGCAGTGGGCGGTGCGCCTGAAGCCGTGGTTGCTTCGAACCTCATCCCGCGCAACTGCACGCGCATCACGCCCGATCTGCTGCCGTTGGTGGCACTGGATCAAGCGACGATCGACAGAGTCGTTGCCAGTGTTCCCGGCGGAGCCCTCAACGTTCAGGATATTTATCCGCTGGCGCCGTTGCAGACCGGCATTCTGTTCCATCACGTGTCGGCCGCTCAGGGCGATCCGTATGTCTTGCAGGCGCAGTTTGCCTTTGCCGATGAGCAACGGTTAAAGGCCTTTGTCGATGCCCTGCAAAGCGTGATCGAACGGCATGACGTTCTGCGGACAGCGCTGTTCTGGGAGGGGCTGGAAGACCCGGTGCAAGTGGTCTGGCGTCAGGCTTCGCTTGCTTGCGAGGCGCTGGCGCTAGACGCTGATTCGGGCGATGTCCTGAGCCAGTTGCGCGCACGATTCACCGTCGACAACTACCGCATGCCGGTCACCGAAGCACCGCTGATGCGTGTGGTGCACGCTCGGGATGCGGTCAATCAACGCGTGGTGGCCTTGCTGCTGTTCCATCATCTGGTAATGGATCACGTCGCACTGGAAGTATTGCAACACGAGATGCAGGCGTTTCTGCTTGATCAGCCGCAGTGTTTGAGCAATCCGGTGCCGTACCGCAATTACGTGGCGCACACCCGTTCCGGGCTGAGTGAGCAAGAGCACGAAAAGTTCTTTCGCGAGATGCTCGGCGATATCAGTGAACCGACGTTACCGTATGGCCAGAATCTGGCGGACAAAGGCTCTTCGCCAGAAGCACCTGCGCAACAGGCGCAACTGACCCTGGAAAGCACTCTGAGCCATAGCATCCGTCAGCAGGCACGGCGTCTGGGCGTCAGCGCTGCAAGTCTGATGCACCTCGCGTGGGCGCAAGTGTTGGCGCAGTTGTCAGGGCGCGAAGCCGTGGTGTTCGGCACGGTTTTGCTCGGCAGACTGCACGGTGGTGAAGGGGCTGAGCGGGCGCTCGGGGTATTCATCAATACCCTGCCGCTGTGCATCGAACTGAATGCACACAGCGTAAAAGGCGCGGCGCTGGCGACTCATGAACGCCTCAGTCAGCTGCTGGCCCACGAACATGCGCAATTGGCGCAAGTGCAACAGTGCAGTGCGATGCCATCGGGCACGCCGCTGTTCAGCACATTGCTCAACTATCGTCACAGTGCACCGGCCGGCCCGGTATCGGCCGAGGTGCAAGCGGCGTGGCAGGGTATGCAATTACTTAAGGCCGAGGAGCACACCAACTATCGCCTGACCCTTAGCGTTGACGATCTCGGTGAAGATTTCAGCCTGAAGGTATTGGCCGATACCGGCATCGATGCGCAACGCATTTGCGCCTACATGCGCAGTGCGTTGAGCGTACTGCTCGATGCGCTGGAGCATACGCCGCACATGGGTTTTGACCGGTTGTCGGTCGTGCCGGCGCAAGAGCGTGAACAGTTGCTGGTGCGCTTCAATGCGACCGAGGCTGACTACCCAAGTGGGCTGACGATTGCCCAGCGTTTCGAAACGCAGGTCGCCGAACGTCCGCAGTCAGTGGCCGCGATATTTGCCGATCAGCCACTGACGTACTTGCAACTCAATCGCCAGGCGAATGCCTTGGCGCATCACCTGATCGAACTGGGTGTTAAACCTGATGACCGCGTGGCCATCGTTGCCCGCCGTGGTCTGGACACCTTGGTCGGGTTGGTCGCCATCCTCAAGGCTGGCGCCGGCTATGTACCGGTCGATCCCGCGCACCCTGCCGAGCGGATCAGCTATTTGCTGAATGACTGCGAGCCGGTCGCGATCCTGACCCACAGCGATCTGCGCGAGCGCCTGCCGGCCTTGGCCGTGCCGACAATCGATCTCGACCTGTGCGCATGGCCGGCGCAGGCGCAGCAAAACCCCGTGGTGCCGGAGCTGAGCGCGGCGCATCTGGCCTACGTGATTTACACCTCGGGTTCGACCGGCTTGCCAAAAGGCGTGATGGTCGAGCATCAGACGTTGTCGAATCTGGTCGACTGGCACTGCGAAACGTTCGATCTGCGCGCCGAAGGGCACACCTCAAGCCTTGCCGGATTCGGCTTCGATGCCATGGCCTGGGAAGTCTGGCCGGCGTTGTGTGTGGGTGCGACTCTGCATCTGGCGCCGGTACACGACGGCAGCGAAGACATCGACGCGCTGCTCGACTGGTGGCGCGGGCAACCGCTGGACGTGAGTTTCCTGCCGACACCGATTGCCGAATACGCCTTCAGCCAGAATCTTGATCACCCGACGCTGCGCACGCTGCTGATCGGCGGCGACCGTTTGCGCCAGTTCAATCGCCAGCCGTCGTTCGCAGTGATCAACAACTACGGTCCGACCGAGGCCACTGTGGTCGCCACTTCGGGGCGTGTCGATGTCGGCGCGGCGTTGCACATCGGCAAACCGGTGGCGAACGCCTCTGTCTACGTGCTCGACGAGCAGCAGCGCCCGGTGCCGATGGGCGTCATGGGTGAGTTGTACGTTGGCGGCGCGGGGGTGGCTCGCGGTTATCTGAACCGTGCCGAGTTGACCGCCGAACGCTTCCTGCATGACCCGTTCAGCAGCGCGCCGAATGCGCGCATGTACCGCACCGGCGATCTTGCACGCTGGCGTGACGACGGCGCCATCGACTATCTGGGGCGTAACGACGATCAGGTGAAAATCCGTGGCATGCGCATTGAATTGGGTGAAATCGAGACCCGGCTCAGTCGGCTCCCCGGTATCAACGAAGCAGTGTTGCTGGCTCGCGAGGACGAGCCCGGTGAACCGCGACTGGTGGCGTATTTCACCGAACAAGATGCCGTCGAACCCTTGGCAGTGGGCGAGTTGCGTGCCCAGTTGCTGACGCAACTGCCGGACTACATGGTCCCGGCAGCGTTCGTCCGGCTTGATGCCTTGCCACTGACGGCCAATGGCAAGGTCGACCGCAAAGCCTTGCCGAAGCCGGACCTTACCGCGCTGCCGGCCCGCGAATATGCCGCGCCGCAAGGCGAGCTGGAAATCGCTCTGGCGCAGATCTGGGCCGAAGTGCTGCAGGTCGGGCAGGTCGGCCGTCACGATCACTTCTTCGAACTCGGCGGCCATTCCCTGTTGGCGATGCGCATGGTCTCGCTGATCCGTCAGCGCCTCGGCGTCGAACTGGCATTGAGTGATCTGTTTGCCGACGCACAATTGAGCGCCGTCGCTGAAGTATTGAACCACGCTGCACGCAGTGCGCTTGTGGACATTGTGCCGGCACCGCGTGATCAAGCGTTGCCGATGTCCTTCGCCCAACAGCGCCTGTGGTTCCTGGCGCAGATGACGGGTGGCAACTCGGCGTACAACATTCCCCTCGGCTTGCGCCTGCGCGGCCACCTCGACGTTGATGCCCTGCAAGCGGCGCTGGCACGGATCGTTGCCCGTCACGAAACCCTGCGCAGCCGTTTCATCAGCCTCGCCGACAGCGCACACGTATCGATTGCCCCGGTCGATAGCGGTTTGCTGTTGCGCGTTGACGACCTGCGTCAACAGTTGCATGCCGAACAGACTTTGCAGACATTGATAGCGCAGGAAACCTCGACTGCTTTTGATCTGCAGAACGATCCATTGATTCGCGGACAACTGGTACGTCTGGCCGACGATCATCATGTGCTGCTGTTGACCGTGCATCACATCGTTGCCGATGGCTGGTCGATGGGCGTGCTGACCGCTGAGTTGATGGCGTTGTATCAAGCGTTCAGCCACGGTCAGCCTGATCCGCTGCCGCCACTGACCCTGCAATACGGCGACTACGCCGTGTGGCAACGTCAGTGGCTCAGCGGTGACGTGCTGCAGCGGCAAAGCGACTACTGGCAGCAGACCCTCGACGGCGCGCCGGCCTTGTTGACCCTGCCCACCGATCGCCCGCGACCGGTACAACAGGACTATGCCGGCAGCCACGTCGAAGTGCGGTTGGACGAGCGTCTGAGTACCGGCCTCAAAGCGCTGAGCCAGCGTCACGGCGCGACCCTGTTCATGACCCTGATGAGTGCCTGGGCGATGCTGATGAGTCGCCTGTCCGGGCAATCCGATGTGGTGATCGGCGCGCCGGTGGCCAACCGCAGCCGCGCTGAAGTCGAAGGCCTGATCGGCATGTTCGTCAATACGCTGGCCGTGCGCATCGACACCTCGGGCGCACCGAGCGTCGAAGCGCTGTTGGCACAGGTCAAGGCGCGGACACTTGAGGCGCAGGCGCACCAGGATCTGCCTTTCGAGCAGGTGGTGGAAATCACCCGGCCGGTGCGCAGCCTGGCCCATAGCCCGCTGTTCCAGACCACGCTGAACTGGGACAGCAGCGTTGGCCCGCAACTGGCGTTGGGCGATTTGACCCTGGAGGGCGTTGCCGGGCCGGGCGAGGTCGCCAAGTTTGATCTGACGCTGACACTGGGTGAGGTCAACGGGGTGATTCGTGGCGCGCTGAACTACGCCACGGCATTGTTCGATGCGCCGACGATTGTGCGTTACATCGGTTACTTCGAACGCCTGCTCGAAGCAATGATTGCCAGTGATCAAGTGGTGCTGGATAGCGTGCCGTTGCTGGCGGCGGATGAGCGTCAGCGCTTGCTCGGCGACTTCAACGCCACCGCGCGTGACTACCCGCAAACGCTGACCGTGCACGGGATTTTCCAACATCAGGCCGCCGCGCATCCCAAGGCTGTGGCGGCGGTGCATGGCGCACATTCGCTGAGCTACTTTGAGCTGAACGCTCAGGCCAACCGTCTGGCCCATCACCTGATCGCCGAAGAGGGCGTACAGCCGGGCGATCACGTGGCGATCCTGCTGCCGCGTTCGCTGGAGTTGCTGGTGGCGCAACTGGCCATTGCCAAATGCGCGGCGGCCTATGTGCCGCTGGACATTAATGCACCGAGCGAGCGCCAGGCGTTCATGGTCGAGGACTGTCAGGCGGTGGCGCTGTTGACCCTCAGCGGCGAAGTCATCGACTACGCCGCACCGCGTATCGACCTCGACACGCTGACCCTTAGCGGCCAGCCGACGCACAATCCAAACCTGCTGCAGTCGTCCGAGTCGCTGGCGTACATCATGTACACCTCGGGTTCCACCGGCACGCCGAAAGGGGTGATGGTGCCGCACCGGGGCATCGGCCGCTTGGTGATCAACAACGGTTACGCTGATTTCAATGCGCAGGATCGGGTGGTCTTCGCCTCGAACCCGGCATTCGATGCCAGCACCATGGACATCTGGGGGCCGTTGCTCAATGGCGGTCGTGTGGTGATCATCGACCATCAAACCTTGCTCGATTCGAATGCCTTCGGCCGCGAACTGCGTGCCAGTGGCGCGACAATCCTGTTCGTCACCACCGCGCTGTTCAACCAGTACGTGCAACTGATTCCGCAGGCGCTCAAGGGCTTGCGCATCCTCTTGTGTGGCGGTGAACGTAGTGATCCGGCGGCGTTCCGCCGGCTACTGGCCGAGGCTCCGGCTTTGCGCATCGTGCATTGCTACGGCCCGACCGAAACCACCACCTATGCCACCACGTTCGAAGTGCAGGAAGTGGCAGACGACGCCGAAAGCGTGCCTATTGGCGGCCCCATCGGCAACACGCAGGTGTACGTGCTCGACGCGTATCAGCAACCGGTGCCGATGGGCGTCACCGGCGAGTTGTACATCGGCGGGCAGGGCGTGGCGCTGGGTTACTTGAACCGGCCGGATCTGACCGCCGAGAAATTCCTCCGCGATCCATTCAGCGAGACGCCGGGCGCGTTGCTCTATCGCACCGGTGACCTCGCGCGCTGGCTGGCGCCGGGGCAACTCGATTGCATCGGTCGCAACGACGATCAGGTGAAAATCCGTGGTTTCCGCATCGAGCTGGGAGAAATCGAAAACCGTTTGCTGAACTGCCCGGGCATCAAGGAAGCAGTGGTGCTGGCGCGCCGTGACGGTCAGGACAGCCCGCGTCTGGTGGCGTACTACACGGCGCACGCGGGACTGTTGGACAGCGCCGGACTGCACGCGCAATTGCATGCCCGTCTGCCGGAATACATGCTGCCGACGGCGTGGGTGCAGCTCGAGGTATTGCCGCTGAACAACAACGGCAAGGTTGACCGCAAGGCGCTGCCGGCACCGACTCAGGAGGCGCTGCTCAGTCGGGTCTACGAGGCACCGGCCAATCCACTGGAAGCAAGTCTGGCGCAGGTCTGGGCCGAGGTGTTGCAGGTCGAACAGGTTGGGCGCCATGACAACTTCTTCGAACTCGGCGGCCATTCATTGCTGGCCATGCGCATGCTCTCCCAGGTGCGCCAGCAATTGGATGTGGAGCTGGCACTGGCCGATCTGTTTGCCAACCCGGAACTGGCGGCAGTCGCCGAGGTGTTGAGTCAGGCCGAACGCAGCCGCTTGCCGGAGATTCTGCCGGCGCCGCGCGATCAGGCGCTGCCATTGTCGTTCGCCCAGCAACGCTTGTGGTTCCTCGCGCAGATGGACGGCGGCAACACCGCCTACAACATTCCTTTGGGCCTGCATTTGCGCGGCCGACTCGACGCTGTGGCCCTGCAACGGGCATTGGCGCGGATCGTCGCTCGTCACGAAAGCCTGCGCAGTCGTTTCGCGCAATTGAACGATGAAGCGCAGGTGCTGATTGCCCCGGTCGACACTGGCCTGCCGCTGATTGTGGAAGATTGGCGGCAACAACCGCAGACCCACGAGGCCTTGCGCACGCTGGTCGAAACTGAAGCGCGCGGACCGTTCAATTTGCAGGACGATCCTTTGATTCGCGGTCGGGTGGTGCGTCTGGCCGATGAGCACCATGTGCTCTTGTTGACGATGCACCACATCATCTCCGACGGCTGGTCGATGGGTGTGCTGACCCGTGAATTGATGGCGCTGTATCAAGCGTTCAGTCACGGTGAGGACGACCCGCTGCCGCCGCTGGCCCTGCAATACACCGACTACGCGGTATGGCAACGGCGCTGGCTCAGCGGCGAGGTGTTGCAGCGCCAGAGCGATTACTGGCAGCAGACCCTGGCCGGTGCCCCGGCATTGTTGAGCCTGCCAACCGACCGCCCGCGTCCGGCACAACAGGATCACCACGGCGGCAGTGTCGAGATCGTGCTTGACGCGCAGACCAGCACCGGTCTCAAGGCGTTGTGTCAGCGCCACGCAGTGACGCCATACATGGTGCTCATGAGCGCGTGGGCGATGTTGCTCGCGCGCCTGTCCGGGCAGTCCGATGTGGTCATTGGCTCGCCGGTGGCCAACCGTACCCGCGCCGAAATCGAAGGGTTGATCGGCATGTTCGTCAACACCCTTGCGCTGCGCATCGATACCTCCGGCGATCTGACCGTTGCGGCGCTGCTGGCGCGGGTCAAGGCGCAGACGTTGGCGGCACAGGCGCATCAGGATCTGCCGTTCGAACACGTGGTGGAAATCACCCGACCGCTGCGCAGCCTTTCCCACACCCCGTTGTTCCAGACCCTGGTGAGTTGGGACAGCAGCGTCGCGCCCGCCCTGGCGTTGGGCGGTCTGACGCTGGAAGGTCTGGCCGGGGAAAATCACTTTGTGAAGTTCGACCTGTCGCTGAGCCTCGGCGAAAACCCGCAAGGCATCCGTGGCGCACTGCGCTATGCCACGGCGTTGTTCGATGAGTCGACCGTGCGGCGTTTTAGCGGTTACTTGCAGCGCTTGCTGACGGCGCTGGTCACCGATGACCAAGCGGTGTTGGCGCAGGTCAATCTGCTTGCGGCGGATGAACAGCAGCGCTTGCTCGGCGATTTCAACGCGACGGCAGTTGATTGCCCGGTCGAGCAACCGATCCAGAGCCTGTTCGAAGCGCAGGTGCAGCGTCAGCCGGACGCCATCGCCGTGCAGTCGGGCGAACACAGCCTGACCTATCGCGAGCTGAATGCCCGTGCCAACCGCCTCGCGCATCACCTGCGCGAGCAGGGCGTGGGGCCGGATGCGCGGGTGGCGCTGTGCGTCGAACGCGGACTCGATCTGGTGGTGGGGCTGCTTGGCATTCTCAAGGCCGGTGGTGCCTACGTACCGCTGGATCCGGCTTATCCGGCAGAGCGCCTCGACTTTATGCTCAAGGACTGCGCGCCGGTGGCAGTGCTGGTTCACACGGCCACCCGATCGCTGTTTGCCGGGACCGACGTAGCTGTGATCGACTTTGACCAATGCAGCTGGCACGCGCAATCGGAGGGCAATCCGCAGGTGCCTGGCCTGAACCCTGCGAATCTGGCGTACATGATCTACACCTCAGGTTCGACCGGTACGCCAAAAGGCGTGATGCTGGAACATCGTGGCTTGTGCAATCTGATGCATTGGGGATCGCAGATCTGCCCGCCGACTCCGGAGAGCGCGTTGTTGCAGAAAGCGCCGTTCAGTTTCGATGGCTCGGTGTGGGAGTTCTTCTGGCCGCTGACGGCCGGTGTGCGCCTGGTGCTGGCACGGCCGGGCGGCCATCGGGAACCGGCGTATCTGGCACAACTGATTCGTCAGCAACGGATTACCGTGGTCAAGTTTGTGCCGGCGCTGTTACAGCAGTTTGTTGAACTGCAGAAGGTCAGTGAATGCACCAGCCTCACCGACATTTTCTGCGGTGGCGGCGAACTCACGGCGGCGCTGGCCGCTGCCGTGCGCCAGCACCTGCCGTGGGTGCGCCTGCATAACGTATATGGCCCGACCGAAGCCACGGTCGACAGCACGGCATGGACACTGGAACCGCACATGCCGGTGCCAACGTCGCAATTGCCGATCGGCAAAGCCATCTGCAACACGCGTCTGTATGTGCTCGATGTGCATGACCACCCGGTGCCGTTGGGCGTCATTGGCCAGTTGCACATTGGCGGCATCGGCGTGGCGCGCGGTTACATGGGACTGCCGCAGATGCAGGCCGAGCGCTTTATCGACAGCCCGTTCGTGGCCGGTGATCGCTTGTACCGCACCGGCGATCTGGTGCGTTACCGCGCCGACGGCAACCTCGAATTCCTCGGGCGCGACGACTTCCAGGTCAAGCTGCATGGCTTGCGTCTGGAACTCGGTGAAATCGAAGCGCGGTTGATCCAGCACCCGGATGTGCGCGAGGTGGTCGTGCTGATGCGCGACGAGCGTCTGGTCGCGTATTTCACGGTGCGCGAGGGCAGTGCAGCGCCCGCGATCGACACGCTGCGCGCGTTCATCCTCGAACAATTACCCGAGTACATGGTGCCGGGCGCGTTTGTTGTGCTTGACGCATTGCCCTTGAGTCCCAATGGCAAGATCGACCGTCAGGCGCTGCCGGCGCCGGGCATCGACGCCGTGCTCAGCCGACACTACGAAGCTCCGCAAGGCGAGGTCGAAAGCTTGCTCGCGCAGGTGTGGGGCGAGGTGCTCAAGGTCGAGCAGGTCGGCCGCCACGACAACTTTTTCGAATTGGGCGGCCATTCGTTGCTGGCGATTCGTCTGGTCAACCTGCTGCAACGTGCGGGGCAGCAGGTGACGCTGGCGGAGCTGTTCCAGCGTCCGAGTGTCGAGTCGCTGGCGGCACTGCTCAGTCAGCGCAGCGCATTGCCCGAACATCCGGAAGGACTGGTCGTGGTGCGACCGGGCGAGGGCGGCAATGCGCTGTTCCTGATCCATGAATTCAGCGGTCGGGACGTGTATTTCCCGGCATTGGGGATGCACATCGAGGGGCAGTTTCCGATTTACGGTTTGCCCGGTGTGCCGTTGGGGCAGCCGCAACTGCATACCCTTGAATGTATGGCCACGCGGATGGTCGGGATCATCCGCTCGGTGCAGCCGCATGGGCCGTATCGTCTGGCCGGGTGGTCGTTCGGCGGCTTGCTCGCGTATGAAATCGCGCAGCAATTGCTCGGTCTCGATGAGGCCGTGGCGTTTGTCGGCCTGCTCGATACCTACGCGCCACATCCGGCCAGCCAGGATAAAACCCGCTGGAGCGGTGAGCATCGCGACAAGCGTCAATTGCTTGAACACTGCCGCGCGCGTTCGCAGATGCGGGGGGCAGAAGGGCTGCCAGAGTTGGCCGACGTAGAGAAGCTTGAGGCTGAAGTCGAACTGATCGCCTTCGACGAGCTGTTCCAGCGCTGCTGCGAACAGCAATTGCCCGACCCGGAACTGGCCGCACTGACGCCGGCGCAGGCCTGGAGTTACTTTGATCGTGAGGCCGCTCATGGTCTGGCGCTGGCGCATTATCGGGTCAGTCCGGCCAGCCAGCCGGTGCACTTGTTCCGCGCTCAGGCACTGATGCCGGGGCAGGCACAACCGAATCCGACTCGTGGCTGGGAGAACAAGGTCGGTACAGGTTTGCTGCGCTGCATCGATGTGCCGGGGGATCACCGCAGCATGATGAAAAACCCGGATATCCAGGCACTCGGCCAGGCTTTGAGTCAGGCCATGGCGGCGGCGCAGGTCCCGCAACCGCAGGCGTATCAGCCAGTATTGACGATCCAGAGCGGACACACCGGGCATGCGCCGATCTTCTGTGTGCCGGGGGCGGGCGACAGTGTCACCGGGTTCATTCACCTGACCGAAGCGCTCGGCCCGGAATGGCCGATCTACGGTCTGCAACCGCGCGGACTCGATGGCCACGGCGTGCCGCACAGTCAGGTGGAAGCGGCGGCGGCGTGTTACCTGCAAGCCGTTGAACAGTTGTATCCGCAAGGCCCGATGCACCTGATCGGCCATTCGTTCGGCGGTTGGGTCGCACATGCGATGGCCGCGCAGTTGCAGGCGGCCGGGCGTGAGGTGGCGTCGTTGACCCTGATCGACAGCGAATCCCCAGGCGGCAACGGCACAGCGGGTAAACCGTACACAACGACTGCCGCGCTGGAACGCTTGATCGAGACGCTGCAACTGTCCAGTGGCAAGTCGTTGGGCATCGATCCGCTGGCGTTCGCCGAGGCTGACGACACCACGCAAATGCGCCTGTTGCACGAGGGCATGGTGCGCGCCGGTGTGTTGTCTGCGCGTTCGTCAGCGCAGGCCATGCACGGCCCGGTCCGCACCTTCGCCACCGCGCTGCGCACGGTCTATCAACCGCAACGGGCCTACACCGGGCCGGTGCGGCTGGCGCTGGTCGATGACCCGACGCTGGATGCCTGGGGCAATCAGCGCGAGCAAGCGGCAATGGTCGAGGGCTGGCAACGCCAGGTTGCGGATCTGGCGGTGTGGTACGGGCCGGGCAACCACTTCACGATTCTCAAGGCACCCAATGTCTTCAGTCTCGCGGCGTGGTGGCATGACGGCCTGAAAGTGCCGGCCGGCCAAGTGTTGTCGTGAATGTTGTTTTCAATTGGAGCCCGGCGTTAAGCCGGGCTCACCCCTGAACGGACTTGTGGTCATTTATGGAAAAGTCGAAGTTGCGCAAAGTCGGTATGGGTTTGGCGTTGGTGGTGGTAGCGGGATTGGCGTTCTACACGGTGCAGGCGCCGGCCGAGGCGCCGCAATACCTGACCGCTCCGGTTGAACGCAGTGATATTGAAAACGCGGTGCTGGCCACCGGATTGCTCGAAGGCATCAAACAAGTGGACGTCGGTGCGCAGGTGTCTGGGCAATTGAAGTCGCTCAAGGTCAAGGTTGGCGACAAGGTGAAGAAAGGGCAGTGGCTGGCGGAAATTGATCCGCTGGTGTTGCAGAACACGCTGCGTCAGGCCCAGGTCGATGAGGAAAACCTGCAAGCGCAGAAACGCGCCACCCAGGCCCAGCTGAGGCAGACTAAAGCGATTTACGAGCGCTACAAGAACTTGCAGGACGACGCGTCGATCTCACGCCAGGATTTTGAAACCGCCGAGTCTGACTATCAGGTGCAGCAGGCCAATCTGATGTCGCTGGATGCGCAGATCAAAAGTGCGCATATCCAGATCGACACGGCCAAGGTCAATCTGGCGTACACACGGATTGTTGCGCCGATCGATGGCGATGTGGTCGGCGTGGTGACGCAGGAAGGGCAAACGGTCATCGCCAGCCAACTGGCGCCGGTCCTGCTGAAACTGGCGGATCTGGACACCATGACGGTCAAGGCGCAGGTCTCCGAGGCCGATGTGATTCACATCGCCCCGGGGCAGGAGGTGTATTTCACCATTCTCGGCGAGGACAAACGTTACTACGCGAAACTGCGCGGCACGGACCCGGCGCCACAGAACTTTCTTGAAACGCCGCCCGCCGGTACGCCGAAGCAAAGCAGCGCGGTGTTCTACAACGCCTTGTTCGAGGTGCCGAACCCCGACCATCGTTTGCGTATATCGATGACCGCGCAGGTGCGCATTATCCTCGACACCGCCAAGTCGGTGCTGACCGTGCCGGTGGCGGCGCTCGGGCCGCGCAATGCCGATGGCAGTTTTCCGGTACGGGTGCTGGACGCCAAGGGCCACGCGCAGTCGCGCAATGTGCAGACCGGGATCAACAACAACGTCAAGGTGCAGATCAATGAGGGGCTGGCCGAGGGGGATCGCGTCGTGATTGGTGATCCAGTGGCCAACGTGGCGGGGGCATGAGCATGACTCAACCACTGCTCCAGCTCACCGGCATCACCCGTAGTTTCACCGCCGGTGACCGTGAATTTCTGGCGCTGAAAAACATCAACCTGACAATCAATGCCGGCGAAATGGTTGCGATCATCGGCGCGTCGGGCTCCGGTAAATCGACCTTGATGAACATCCTCGGCTGCCTCGATTACGCCACCGCCGGCAGCTACAGGATCAACGGCCAGGAAACCCGCGACCTGGACAATCAGGCGCTGGCTGAATTGCGTCGCGACTACTTCGGTTTCATCTTCCAGCGTTATCACTTGCTGCCGCACCTGAGCGCGATGCACAACGTCGAGATTCCGGCGATTTATTCGGGGACTCCGCAGGCGCAACGGCATGCCCGGGCGCGTGAGCTATTGGTTCGACTGGGGCTGGAAGGGCACCTGGCTCATCGGCCGAGCCAGTTGTCAGGCGGTCAGCAGCAGCGGGTCAGTATCGCCCGGGCCTTGATGAACGGCGGTGAAGTGATTCTCGCCGACGAGCCGACCGGCGCGCTCGACACTGCCAGCGGCAAGGAAGTGATGAACATCCTGCTGGAGCTGCACGCCGCTGGGCACACGGTGATTCTGGTGACCCACGACCAGAAAGTCGCGGCCAATGCCGAGCGCATCATCGAGGTCAGCGACGGTGAAATCCTCAGCGACCGCAGCAACGTGCGTGACACGGCCCAACTGCCCGATGAGGCCTCGGTGACGCCCAAAGCCACCGCCTCACGCCGGTTGGTGGCCAGCCTCGGCTTGTTCAAAGAGGCGTTCAGCATGGCCTGGGTCGCGCTGGTATCGCATCGCATGCGCACCTTGCTGACCATGCTCGGCATCGTCATCGGCATTACTTCGGTGGTGTCGATCTCGGCGGTGGGCGAGGGCGCCAAGAACTACGTGCTCAAGGACATCGCGGCGATTGGCAGCAACACCATCGATATCTACCCCGGCAGCAGTTTTGGCGACAAGCGTGCCGCGACGATCGAAACCCTGTCACCCGCCGATGTCACGGCGCTGAATCAACTGTATTACGTCGACAGTGCTACGCCGATGATCGGCCGCAGTCTGTTGCTGCGCTATCGCAATATCGACCTGGACGCTCAGGTCAACGGCGTCAGTCACCAGTATTTCCAGGTGCGCGGGATCAAAATGGCCGAGGGTATCGCGTTCAGCGAAAGCGATGCACGGCGCCAGGCCCAGGTGGTAGTGATCGATCACAACACCCGCCAGCGATTATTCGGCGCAGGCGTTGATCCGCTGGGACAGGTCATCCTGATCGGCAATCTGCCTTGTACGGTGATCGGCGTGGCGGCGGAGAACAAAAACCTCTTCGCGTCGGGCAAGACCCTCAACGTCTGGGTGCCGTATGAGACCGCTGCCGGGCGGGTGTTGGGCCAGCGCTATCTGGACAGTATCAGTGTGCGGATGAAGGACGGTCAGCCGAGCAAGGTTGTGGAAGATCACGTCACCCAGTTGCTGTTACAACGCCATGGCACCAAGGACTTCTTCACCAACAACCTCGACAGCGTCTTGCAGACGGTGCAGAAAACCAGTCGCTCGCTGGCGTTGTTGTTGTCGTTGATTGCGGTGATTTCGCTGGTGGTCGGCGGTATCGGGGTGATGAACATCATGCTGGTCTCGGTCACCGAGCGTACTCGCGAGATCGGCATTCGCATGGCGGTTGGCGCGCGCCAGTCAGATATTCGTCAGCAGTTTCTGGTGGAGGCGGTGATGGTCTGTCTGTTGGGCGGGGCGATCGGGATTTCGCTGTCCTACGCCATCGGCCATCTGTTTTCAGTGTTTATCAAAGAGTGGGAGATGGTGTTCTCGCTGGCCTCTGTACTGACTGCGGTGGTCTGCTCGACATTGATCGGCATCGTGTTTGGATTCGTGCCGGCACGGAATGCTTCGCGGCTGGATCCGATCCAGGCCCTGGCTCGCGACTGATGGTGCTCACCGATCCCCTGTAGGAGCTGCCGAAGGCTGCGATCTTTTGACTTTGGCTTTTAAAAACAAGATCAAAAGATCGCAGCCTGCGGCAGCTCCTACAGGGGTGATATATCAGGCCGCCGTCGAGGTCGCAGCCTCCTGCGGCGAATACATCCAGCGCATCAACGAATGCCGCCCGCTGATCCCCAACTTGATCGCCGCCCGCTTGAGATAGCTCTCCACCGTATTGACCTTCAACTGCAAATGCCCGGCCAGTTCCGGTGCCGTGCGCCCGGCGAGCAGGCCGATGCACACTTCGGTTTCGCGATTCGACAGGCTCAGCCCCAATTGCTGCAAGCGTTCGGTAAAGCGCATTCGCAGGGTTTCCAGCCCTGTGCCTTCGCGAGGCTCGGCCGGGCTTTCTGCACCAGGGCTGGCCGGTTGGAGGGCATCGATGTGCTTTTCCACCATCGGCAACAACACCGGGGAGATGTCCTGCAACAGGCTGCGTTCCTGTGCGGAAAAACGTTGCGAATGGCCGTTGCGGTACACCGAGATCACATAGCGATAACCGTCCTTGCGCCGGGTCAGGTGCAGTTGCGAGGCATCGGCAGTAGTCGATGATTCTGCGTTCGGCAGATTGTCGGCCGTCGCGACACTGCGGTCGGAATACACCGTTTCGGCCAGCAGTGCCGGGTCTTGCATCGGCTCGTGCTCACTGCGATTGACCGAGCGGCCGACCGGTTCGAGGCGCACCTGCCGGATGTGCGTGGCGTCGACCGCCAGTTGGGTGAGGATCAGGTCATGCAGCATGCGCGGGAAATGCCGGCTGCCGGTGCTCGCGATAACCTTGCCGATGTGGGGGAACAGATATGAATTCATCTACGTCATCCATGAATTTACTTGGGTATAAAGCTATTGCGGCGTCGTCGACGGTGTCCTTGAACGACGAAAAATCGCAGCATTGGATCCTATGCTAGTACAACGTTTGAGCGACCGTTTAATGAAGGCGTTATTAACTCATAACCGAATGGCTTCGCCTGCCGTTTCAGCCGTCACGCCAGGCAACGATATGACGAGGATCGCAGGGACGCTCGGGGTGGGGTCGGAATCAACATTCATGAGCGCTGGATTGTCCTGTATCAGTTGACGGTGAAACGCTTTTCAGCCGATTTATCCCTCACCGGAGTACCCGTAATCTGTGCCCATCTTGAACGCAAACGAACTTCCACAACTATAAAGGGATGCACAGATGAACACTCCAACCTACAACCGCCTCAACAAAGACGACGCCGTGGTTCTGCTGGTCGACCACCAGACCGGTCTGATTTCTCTGGTGCAGGACTTCTCGCCGAACGAGTTCAAGAACAATGTGCTGGCGCTGGCCGATCTGGCCAAGTTCTTCGAACTGCCGACCATCCTCACCACCAGTTTCGAACAAGGCCCGAACGGCCCGCTGGTGCCGGAGTTGAAAGAGATGTTCCCGGATGCGCCGTACATCGCTCGCCCAGGCCAGATCAACGCCTGGGACAACGAAGACTTCGTCAATGCAATCAAGGCGACCGGTCGCAAGCAGATCATCATTGCCGGTGTGGTGACGGATGTCTGCGTAGCGTTCCCGACCCTGTCGGCGCTGGCGGAAGGCTTTGATGTGTTCGTGGTGACCGATGCTTCCGGCACCTTCAACACCACCGTGCAACAAGCCGCATGGAATCGCATGACCCAGGCCGGCGCACAGATGATGAACTGGTTCTCGGTTGCCTGTGAGCTGCACCGCGACTGGCGCAACGACATTGAAGGCTTGGGCAACTTGCTGTCGCAGCGCATCCCGAACTACCGCAACTTGATGAATGGCTATGCGGCGCTCACGGCTCAGCAAAAATAAGCCGAAGCCGCCAATCGAAAAGCCTGCCCTGAAAAGCAGGCTTTTGTTCGTTGACGTCGGAATTTACATTCTGCGCAGATTTATCGGGAGTATGGGCTATTCGAGAGGCATCGCACGATACGTTTTATAAAGCTGCTGAACCTCTGGATCGTCCAGACTCTCGTAAGTGATGCCTTCTTTATCCAGTCCATCCAACCCCTTTATGCCGCCAATCATTTCCGGCCATTCGTCGCGGCTAAAGATATCGGTGATGAAAGGTTTCAGGTAACTATCCAGATGGCCTTGAAAAGGATCTCTGATTTCGTCGCTGAGTGCCCGCAAATAGTCATCCTTGCTCGTCTTTGACCAGTTGATAGCGAATTTGGTCCGAAAGCACAGTTCCATGTAAACGAGCAGGATGGTGCGGCCATTACCATCGAGAAAAGGGTGCGCAGATGCCAGTTGTCCCATCACCTCGCCAGGACGGGTCCGGAAGCGTTTTTGATTTGCCGCCAGTTCAAGGGCATATTCGATGGACCTTTTGATAAGTTCGGGACGCTCAAATATCGTGTGATGCGGGTCATCCTTCGTGCCCTTGAAAACTGCCAAATGGGGGACCAGTTCATTTCTGTCTTTCCCTGCCCAAGGGTAAAAACCGGAGAAAAGGATTTCGTGTGTTTTGAGGACGGCGTTGTAGTCGATTGGCTTTTTCTTGGCGAGATAGGCAAGAGCGTCGTCGATGCTGGCTTCGAAGGCGAGGTGCTCCGATTCCTTTACTTCAATGGGGTCTTTGAGTTTGAGCGAGTTTTGAAGATAGCCTTCAGTGTCAAAATCGCCGAAAGGGTCGAAAGTCATGCGCTGATCTGCTTTTCGCAACGCCTTTTTTCCTGCAGATAGCGGCCTTGCAGAGCCATGATTTCTGTCTTGCTCAGAACACCTTTTCTTTTGAGGTTGACGAGCAGTTGCTCAATGCTATCCAGTTCCACGGCATCACCGGCCAAGCGCGTAATCGTAGCGGCCATGCGGCTTAGGCTGTCGCGCTCGGCGGTAATCTCATGTTCTTTGGCGAGTTGGCGAACTTCAGCCGCAACGCTGCCAGTGGCTGATCTGGTCATTGGGAACCCCTTATATTCTCTTTCAGAGCATAGCATGGCGTCATTTTCGTAAGCATTGTGGCGGCCGGTCGCAAGCAGATCATTATCGCCGATCTAGTAACGGTTTGTGCGTAGCGTTTCGCGCTGCAATACGCTGCGATCTGTTGATCTTGGTTTTATCAAGATCAACAGATCGCAGCCTCGTTTTACTCGACAGCGCCTACAGGGTTTTGTGAGTGACGCTCCCTTTCACGCAACGTTTCCGGTACCCCCACCCAAAGCAGGATTACCGCCAGAGCCGCAATCGCGGCCAATGTCAGAAACGCGGCGCTGTAGCCAGCCCCTTGCACGACAAACCCGGCGAGGCCATTGCTTAGCGCCGCGCCCAGGCCGAACACGGTGGTCAGTGCGCCGAGGCTGATGTTGAAATGCCCGGTGCCGTGGGTGAGGTCTTTGACCATTACAGGGAACAACGCGCCGAACAGACCCGCGCCAACGCCATCGAGCATTTGCACCGCGACCAGCCAATACGGATCGTCGGACAACGTGTAGAGCACGCCGCGTATCGGCAGGATCACAAAGCCTGCCAGCAGCAGTGGCTTGCGTCCCCACACGTCGGCTTTGGCGCCGACCAGTAACGCCGCCGGAACCATGACCAGTTGCGCCGCAACGATGCAGGCGGAGGTCAGCGGTGTGGCCATCTGCAAATTGGTTTGCGCGAGTTTCTGACCCACCAATGGCAGCATCGCCGCGTTCGCCAGGTGAAACAGCGCGCAGCACACGGCAAACAGCAGCAGCGATTTGTTGGTCAGCAGCACGGAAAACCCGGAAGGCTGGCCGTGGCCTGCGTTCGCCGGTTCGAGGCCGCGGGCCAGTTCATGGTCGATGGCTTGTGCCGACACGAAGTTGATGGCGATGACGCTGGCCAGCGCCATGGCCGCCATCAAATAGAACACCGCGACGGGGCCGAACAGATAAGCGAACAGGCCGGCAAGCAGTGCGGCGCAGGCATTGCCGGCATGGTTGAAGGTTTCATTGCGCCCGGTTCGTCGCGTGAACGCCCGTGGTCCCGTCATGCCCAGGGTGATCGCGGAAATGGCCGGGGCGAAGATCGAAGCCGCTGCAGCGCTCAGGGCCTGGGTCAGCGCTACGAGGCTGAAGGAGGTCACGAAGGGCAACGCGAGGCAACTTCCCGTCACCAGCAGCGCTGCGATCGCAATCAATGCGCGTTTGGCTCGGGTACTGTCGACCAGCGCGCCGGCGGGCGTCTGGGTGATGAGCGCCGCGACCCCGGCAATCGTCATCACTACGCCGATGCTGGCCGGGTCCCAGTGATGCACCGCCAACAGGTAAATCGCCAGATAGGGCCCGAGGCCGTCGCGCACATCCGCGAGGAAAAAATTGAGGCTGTCCAGCGACAGGTTATTGCGGCGATCCAGATGATTGCTCACGGCAGCCTCATTCCAGTTTGGCGGACATCAAGTTGCTCACGCGGGTAATCAGGGTGTCGACGGCAAACGGCTTGGTCAGCACTTGCATTCCGGGCCCCAGTTGGCCGCTGCCGATCACGGCGTTTTCGGCATAGCCGGTGATGAACAGGGTTTTTAATCTCGGCCTGATCTGTTTGCCCGCATCGGCCATCTGTCGCCCGTTCATGCCGCCGGGCAAACCGACATCGGTGATGAGCAAGTCGATGTGGGCGCTGGAGCGTAACGCTTCGAGCCCTTCGATGCTGTCGGCCGCTTCCAGCAGGTTGTAGCCGAGTTCGCTGAGCACGTCTTTGAGTAGCATCCGCACCGTCGGTTCGTCGTCGACAATCAGGATGGTTTCACCTGTTTTGGCCAGCGGCGTTGTAGTGCTGCCCATAGGATCCTGCTGTTGTAGAGCATGGCCGCGATACCTAGGGAGGTAGATGCACATCTCTGTGCCTTGGCCCACTTGCGAATGCACCCGCACCTGACCGCCAGATTGCTTGGTGAACCCGTAGATCATCGACAGCCCCAGCCCCGTGCCTTGGCCGAGCGGCTTGGTGGTGAAAAACGGGTCGAATGCTTTCGCGATGACTTCATCACTCATGCCGGTGCCGGTGTCCGTGACACACAGGCAAAGGTATTCGCCAGCGGGCATATCCAGGGCGCGGGCTGATTCGCTCTCAATCGATCGATTGGCGGTTTCCACCGTGATGCGTCCGCCATCGGGCATCGCATCGCGGGCGTTGATGCACAGATTCAGCAGGGCGTTTTCCAGTTGGCTGGCGTCCACGAGCGCGTTCCAGAGACCGGGTGCAGCCACCGTATTCAAACGAATGCTCGGGCCGACGGTGCGCTGGATCAACTCGGTCATTCCGACGATCAGGCTGTTTACGTCAGTCGGCCGTGGGTCGAGGGTCTGGCGACGGGAGAAGGCCAGCAGGCGATGCGTCAGGGCCGCCGCACGTTTGGTTGCGCCTTGCGCGGTCACCATGTACTTGTCGACATCCTTGAAACGGCCTTGAGCAATGCGCTTGTGCATCAGTTCCAGGGCGGCCGAGATGCCGGCCAGAAGATTGTTGAAATCATGGGCCAGGCCTCCGGTCAGTTGGCCGACCGCTTCCATTTTCTGTGACTGGCGCAGTTTCTCTTCGGCCTGCATGAGATCGGCCGTGCGTGCCAATACCCGCTGCTCCAGAGTGTCGTTGAGTGCACGTAACGCGGCGTTGGCGCGGTCGCGTTCCTCCTCGACATTGCGCCGGTGCTCAACATCGATGAGCACGCCGGGAAAGCGCAGCGGGGTACCGTCAGTTGCGCATTCGACGCGTCCGTTGGCCTCGATCCAGTTGTATTTTCCATCCGCGCGGCGAACCCGGTATTGATGCGAATAGGCGCCACCGCGGGCAATTGCTTCATTGATTGCACAGGTGAGTCCATCCCGGTCTTCGGGGTGTACGGACATCACCACTTGTTCCAGGCTCAGGCCATGGCGGCCCAGCTTGGGGTCAAGGTCAAAAATCTTCGCAAAGGATTCGTCCACGGTGAAGCGATTGGTCGGCAGATCCCAGTGCCAGGTGCCAATAATAGCGCCGGCCGCGAGGGCGAGTTGCACGCGCTCGACGTTTTCCCGCGCGACCGCCTCGCTGATACGCAGCCGCTCCTCGGCGTCCCGGCGGGCGGTGACGTCGCTGAAGAAGATCGCGATCTGTCGGTCGGCAGGATCGCCGACCCGCACGGCACGCACATCGAACCAGCGCTCAAAGGTATTGGCGTAGTTTTCGAAGTTTGCCGGCTCGCCGGTCTTGGCCACGTGGCCATAGGTCTCGAACCAGAAACGCTCAAGGTTAGGCGCAAACTCGGTGACCCATTTGCCCCGCAAGTTGACGCCGCACTGACGTTCGAACGCCGGATTGGCCTCGACGAAGTAGTAATCCACGGGGCGATCGTCGGCGTCGAATTTGACTTTGACGATGGCGAATGCGGCCTCGATGGTTTCCAGAATGGTACTGAAGCGCGCCTCGCTATTGGCGAGCGCCACTCGACTGGCGGCAAGCTGTGCGGCCATATCCGGGGTTGCAGCCGCGCCACTCTCCAGAGCCAGGCGCAGGCGCATCACCTCTGCCTCAAGCGCCTCGCGGGTAAGATGCTTCAGAATTTCCACCAATCGAGCCTTCTTGATTGTTGTTTGAGTTCATTCAACTCGGTTCAATCGAACACCGGGAATCCTCACATTGACACGCCGCCTGACGGTTAAGTTGCACCCGTAGTGGCGCAGACGCGCCGTTTTATAACGACTCGCCGTTATCCAGTGTGGCAAGCAACTTTTGGCCTCGTTGCCAAAGTGCCTGTTGTTTGGCTTCAGGCATGCGATCGAGATTTTTGTACATCATCCCCATGCGCTGGTTGCTGCGCAGAAGATCGCCATGGCGCATCAGGAAATGCCAGTACAGCGCATTGAAAGGGCAGGCGTTGTCAGCGGTGCTTTCGCTGACCTTGTAAGCACAATCGCGACAGTAGTCAGACATCCGGTTGATGTACTGGCCGCTGGCGCAGTAAGGCTTGGAACCGAGATAGCCACCATCGGCGTGCATGACCATCCCCAGGGTGTTGGGCAACTCCACCCAATCGAAGGCATCCATGTAAATGGCCAGGTACCACTCGCAGATCTGGCTCGGTGCAATGCCGGCGAGCAAGGCAAAGTTCCCCGTCACCATCAACCGCTGGATATGGTGAGCATAGGCGTGTTTCAGGCTTTGCCCGATCGTCTGACGCATGCAGTTCATCTGCGTTTCGCCCGTCCAGTAGAACTCCGGTAAGGGCCGTTGGTTACCGAATGAATTGCCTTGGGCATAGTCAGGCATCTTCAGCCAGTAAACTCCGCGCACGTATTCGCGCCAGCCGATCAATTGCCGAATGAATCCCTCGGCGGCATTGAGCGCAATACCGCCTGACCAGTAAGCCGACTCCACGTCACTGCACAACTGGCGCAAATCCAGCAGACCGATATTGAGCGCCGCGCTGATCCGCGCATGGAACAGAAAGGGTTCATCGCTGGCCATGGCGTCCTGGTAATCGCCGAACCCGGCCAGGCCATAATCGAGGAAGTAATGCCACAGCGATTGAGCGTCGGCACGGGTCACGGGATAGTTGAAGTCATCCAGAGAACCGTAGTGTTGGCTGAAGCGTTCCTTGACCAGTGCGAGGACTTCGAGGGTGATGGCGTCGTTGGCGAAACCAGTCGGATAGGGGGCTTTCACCCCTTTGGGCAAGGCTTTGCGGTTTTCGGCATCAAAGTTCCAGGCGCCGCCGACCGGCGTGCCGTCGCCATTGATCAACAGGCCGCTCTTGCGGCGCATCTCGCGGTAGAAGTACTCCATGCGCAGCTGTTTTTTACCCGCCGCCCACGTGCTGAATTCGCTGCGACTGCACAGAAAACGCGTATCGGCATGCCAATGAATGGCTAGCTCACAGTCCTGCAGAGACTGCTCCAGGCGCCAGTCGCCGCATTCAGTGACGTGCAGTTCTTCCGGTTGCAGGCGTGTCTGCCAGCGACCTAATTCGCCTGGCACTGATCCGCTATTGAGCGGGTCATCAAGCGTGACGTACTCCACACGCATGCCTCGGGCTTGCAGCGCCTTGGCAAAGTGACGCATGGCACTGAAGATCAGGGCGATCTTTTGCGGGTGATGAGGCACATGGCTGGCTTCCTCCATTACCTCGACCATAAGCACCGCATCCTGTTCGGGGTCGAGCCCCTGCAGTGAAGCCAGGTCAAACGACAGCTGATCACCGAGGATCAGGCACAAGCGATTGACCTTGCTCATTGGCAACATTCCGGCAGCGTGCGGTTCATCAAGTTGCTGTCAGCGAAAAAGGCAGCCGCAACTCTTCGACCGGGCCTGAATCCCGACCGCACATTTCGTCGTGGACACATTGCTGCACCAACACGCAGGGAAATGCCGGAACGGTTTGCAGCAAGTCCCGCAGATGACTGATTGAACGCAGACGCATGGGTTTGGCGGCATCGTCGAGCAAGGTGAACTGGCCGTCATCCATGCGGATGCGCGCCAGATAAAAACCACCTTCCAGCGACAGCAGTTCCAGTTCACGTATTTCGCTGTTGGCGGCGCGTTCGGTGAGCGTTTGCAGATTCATCGATAACTCCTTGCCTACCAGGGTAGGCGTTCTCCGTCGTAGGCAAAGAAATGGCCGCTGTCGGCTGGCGTCAGCCGGTCGATCAGGGTCAAGAGTTCATGGCTGGCAACGCTGGCCGGGCGGGCCGCCGATGCACCGCGAAAAGGTTGCGACAGCGCCGAAACGACCGTGCCAGGATGCAGGCTCAGCAAGCGGCTGTGCGGACGAGTGCGGGCCAGTTCGATGGCCGCGGTTTTGATCAGCATGTTCAGCGCAGCCTTGGAGGCGCGATAGGCGTACCAGCCGCCCAAACGGTTATCGCCGATGCTGCCGACCTTGGCCGAGAGCATCGCCATCGCACCTTGGGGATCAAGCAGTGGCAGGAAGTGGCGCAAGACCATCGCCGGCCCCAGCGTGTTCACTTGAAAGACGGCCTGGAGCGCTGCGTCTTCCAGCGCGCTGTAGCTTTTTTCCGGTTTGATCGCGTCGCGATGGAGCAGCCCGGCGGCATGCACGATCAACTGATACGGCGCTTCTGTCGCCAATTCGGCGGCGGCGCTGGCGATCGTCTCCGGGTGTTCGAGATCAAGTGCGGGAATTGTTTTACGCCCCAGCTCGCGAACTGCTGCGCACCGAGGGTCCTGCTTCAGCCAGTCACAGAATGCCGTGCCGAGCGCACCGCTGGCGCCGATCACCAAGGCGCGGTAGCCGTCGCCCAGGGAGTTCATGCTGAGCGAATCAGTCATTGATTGTCTCCCGCACTCTGGCGACGGAAGAACAAGGTCACCTGGCCGATCTCGACACCGAACTTGGACATGGTGGTGCGGTTGATCAAGGTGTCCTCGTCCATCAGGTACATCCAGTCGTCCATGCTCACCTCATAAACGGAGCCATCGACCGGCAGGCTCAGGATGTAGCGCCAACGCAAGGCGTTGCCGGCCACTTGACCTTCTGCCTCGCCGACCACATCGCCAGCGCGACCGCGCCATTTGCCCGCACCCTCCGGGGTCAGGGTCCAGACGCGGCGTTCGCGAGTGCCATCGCTGTAGAGGAAACGCTCGTCGAGAATCAGGTTATTGCCCTCGCGGCGACTCTCGATGTTGACCTCGAAGCGCTTGACGACTTCGCCAGAGCGTTTTTGAAACATTCCCCAGGCTTTCACCGGTTTGCTGAAGAACTTCTCCAGGTTGAAGGCTGGTTGCTGGTCGGCATAGTGGTCGACATCGACGCTGCCACAGCTCGAAAGGCTGAGTACCAGAGCCAGTAAAACCAAAAAACGGGTCATTGTTTTTACTCCCTGAATACACAAGTCAAGGTGGAGGACATTCCACAAAATTGCTTGTACAGCTATCTATGCTTGTATAGGTTTATCGGTGTATTTGACTCGACAAGCCCGCAACGAAATCAACTTCATCGGCTGATCAGTTGGAGAAACTCCTGACGCGTGCTGGAGGACTCTCGAAAGGCACCGAGCATGACCGATGACGTCATGATCGAATTCTGCTTTTCCACACCGCGCATCATCATGCACATGTGCCTGGCTTCAATGACCACGGCCACACCGGCGGCATCGGTAATTTGCTGGATCGCGTCGGCGATCTGTCTGGTCAGGTTTTCCTGGATCTGCAAACGGCGCGCGAACATGTCGACCACCCGGGCCACTTTCGACAGTCCCAACACCCGGCCAGTGGGGATGTAGGCCACATGGGCCTTGCCGATGAAGGGCAGCATGTGGTGTTCGCACAATGAATAAAGTTCGATGTCGCGAACGATGACCATTTCATCGTTCTGTGACTCGAACAACGCGCCATTGATGATGCCTTCCAGGTTCATCGTGTAGCCGTCGCACAGGAACTGCATGGCTTTGGCGGCACGCTTGGGCGTGTCCCGCAGTCCTTCGTGGTCGGGGTTTTCACCGACGCCGAGAAGAATTTCACGGTACTGATTGGCTAATGATTGAGTCATTCGGATTTCTCGCGGCGTTGCGACAGGACAGGAGTGCGACAACAGTTGTGGCTGGCGTGACAACGACGGCTGCCGTCAGGGTTGGCGCAACTGCTTGATTTCTCGCGCACAGAGCGGGCATTCACCGTCAAAATAAAGCGTCAGCGGCCACGGCTCTGAGTTGTACATTGCGGCGTGCCTTGTATAGGTTTTTGTAAAGATAGGCCGAAAAAATCGAGCTGACAATGGCGCGTCATTTTTTTTGTGAAGAGGGGAAGGCGTTACTTCCAGTCGCCTCTCAGAACGGGGGACGGATGGGCGACGTAAAGCAGTGCTCCCACAGGAGCGGGAGCACTTTGTCGAGATCTTTGCGTCAGGCGGGGTAAGCAGGGTAATCCACGTAACCCTCGGCATTGCCGCCATACACCGTGGCCGGGTTCAGTGCGTTCAGCGGCCAGTCATTGGCGATTCGCGCGGGCAGGTCCGGGTTGGCCATGAACGGTCGTCCGAAGGCGACAAAGTCAGCGAGGCCGGAATCGAGCAACTGCGCGCCAGACTCAGCGTTGTAGCGCCCGGCGTAAATGATCGCGCCGCTGAAGGTGGCGCGCACCGCCTGGCGAAATGACTTTGGCATCGCGGGCGCATTCTCCCAGTCAGCTTCGGCAATCGACAGATAGGCAATGCCCACCTCTTCCAGCACTTTGATCGCTTCGATGTAAGTGGTGTGCGGATCTTCCTCGACCATGCCCAGGTAAGTCCGCGCTTCATCGGTGGTGCTGAACAGCGGCGCGAAACGCACGCCGACTTTTTCCTTGCCGATGCACTCGGCGACACCGCCTACCACTTCGCGCAGAAAACGCAGGCGGTTGTGCAGCGAACCACCGTACTGATCGGTGCGCAGGTTGCTGTGGGCGGAAATGAACTGGTTCACCAGGTAGCCATTGGCGCAGTGCAGTTCGATGCCGTCGAATCCGGCCTCCATCGCGTTGCGCGCAGCCTGGATATACAGCTGAATGAGTGCCTGAACCTCATCGGTGCTCAGTGCGCGAGGAGCGGACGGCGGTACCAGTTCGCCGGTGCCAGGTGCGGTTTCGATGAACACGCTGACTCGATCAGTGGCCACGGCGGAAGCCGACACCGGCGCTGCGCCGTCAGGTTGCAGCGCGGTGTGGGACACACGGCCGACGTGCCACAGTTGAGCGAAGATCACGCCATCGACAGCATGCACGGCCTTGGTGACTTTGCGCCAACCGGCAATTTGCTCGGGCGTGTGAATGCCTGGTGTCCAGGCGTAACCCTGGCCACGGGGTTCGATCTGTGTGCCTTCGGTGACGAGCAAACCTGCGCCGGCCCGCTGCTGGTAATACTCGGCCATCAGCTCATTGGCAATGTTGCCCGGTTGAGTACTGCGCTGGCGGGTGAGGGGCGGCAGGACGATGCGGTTTTTCAGGGTGTGCAGACCCAGTTTGGCGGGATTGAAGTAAACGCTGTTGTTCATGAATGACCTTGTGATGGTTTATTAGACCAGTCGACTATTAATCGGATAAAAAAAACGCCGTGTGACACGCACACGGCGTTCGGGCAGCTCTTTATGAGCAGAGCAGGGCGGCTGGAATCAGCCGAGCATTTTCAACAGTTTCTCGGCAACGGCGGCGGAGCTGGCCGGGTTCTGGCCGGTAACGAGTTGCCCATCGGCCACCACATGCACCTGCCAGTCAGCGACTTTTGAGTAACGGCCACCGAGGCGCTGGAACTCGTCCTCGATCAGGAAAGGCACCACATCCGTCAGGCCGACAGCCGCTTCTTCGGAATTGGTGAAACCGGTGACTTCGCGACCCTGAACCAGCGGCTTGCCGTCTGCCTTGACGACGTGACGCAACACGCCCGGCGCATGGCAGACAAAACCGTGGGGCTTGTTGGCGCGGTCGAAGGCTTCGATCAACGCGATCGACTGCTGGTCTTCGGCCAGATCCCACAGTGGGCCGTGGCCACCTGGGTAGAACACGGCATCGAAATCGTCTGCGTTGACATCCGCCAGGCGACCGGTGTTGGCCAGCGCCTGTTGCGCCGCCGGGTCATTGCGAAAGCGATCGGTTTCGGCGGTCTGCGCGTCGGGCTCGTCGCTTTTCGGATCCAGCGGCGGCTGGCCACCGGCCGGGGACACCAGCGTGACGTCGGCACCGGCGTCCTTGAAGGCGAAGTAGGGGGCGGCGAACTCTTCCAGCCAAAAACCGGTTTTCTTGCCGGTGCTGCCGAGTTGATCGTGCGAAGTCAGAACCATCAAGATTTTCATAGAGCACCCTGGGGTTGATCGGGTGGCGTCGCTGCACAACGGATTTGCGCAGTGGCGACACCGGAAGATGAGTTGTCGGAGCGCAGCATAGAGTCCAATTAGACCAGTCGTCTAGTAATTTTTTATCCGAAGCTTTTTCAGTGACAGGTGTGGCAAACTTGCGTTCCTTTGAAATATACGACTGGTCTATTGTCTGGTACTTTGCGCCCCATGAAACCGACCTACGACGATACCCGCCAACACTTGCTCGACACCGGCCACCGGATGATGGCCGAGAAGGGCTTCACCAGTGTCGGCCTCAATGAAATCCTGCAAACCGCCGGCGTGCCCAAGGGCTCGTTCTATCACTACTTCAAGTCCAAGGAGCTTTACGGCCAGGCCTTGCTCGAGGATTACTTTGTCGGTTATCTGGCTGACATGGAGCGGCGTCTGACGTTGCCCGGGCTGACGGCTTATGAGCGGCTGATGAATTACTGGCAGGGCTGGCAGAACCGTTGCACCCTTGAAGGGCATGGCGATGAGTGTCTGGTGGTGAAACTCAGCGCCGAAGTGGCCGACCTGTCCGAGTCCATGCGCCTCACCTTGCGTGATGGCGCCGAACGAGTGGTGGCTCGCATCACCTTGTGCATCGAGCAGGGCCAGGCTGAACAGAGTCTGCCTGCGGGGGACGCGCGGCACTTGGCGGAAACCCTGTATCAGCTGTGGCTGGGTGCCAGCTTGTTGAACAAGCTGCAACGCACGGGGCAGTCGCTCAATACGTCGATGGCGACCACTCGGCAACTGCTGGCTGTCTGATGTTCAGGTTGATCCGCCGAAGACCAACATCCGGCGGATCGATGTGGCAAAAAGGCCTCAGAACTGCGGCGTGTACTTCACGCTGAACATCACATTGCGCGGGTCGCCGAAGTTGTTGTTGCCGTTGAGCTGGTTGTAGGCAGCGGTGTAGTAGCGCTTGTCGAACAGGTTGTTGGCGTTCACTGCCAGACCGATTTCCTTGCTCAACTGGTAACCGAGCCGCGCACTCCACACGGTGTAACCGGCGACGTCGTAGGTGTGTTCATAACCCAGCGTATGGCTTTGGGTGGTGAAACCCAGGCCGGTGCTGACACGCTCCCAGTCGCCGCTGAACTGGTAGGCACCCCAGACCCGCAGCATGTGTTTCGGCGTCCAGGTACTGAAGACTTTGCCCTCGTTATCGGGATCATCCAGGTACTTGGTAGTGTTGTAGGTATAGCCGGCAAACAGTTGCAGATTGGTCAGGACTTCGCCGCTGATCTCGGCTTCGATCCCCTGGCTGCGGACTTTGCCGGCCGGCGAGGAGCAATACCAGCCGTCGCAGATCATCCCTGACGCGAGGTCGTTGACGGCACGGTTCTCCTGGTCATAGCGGAACAGCGCCAACGACGTGTTGACCCGGCCATCCATCAATTCGCCCTTGAGGCCGACCTCGTAGTTGCTGCCCACCACCGGTTTGAGCGTCTGGCCACTGGCGTCGCGGTTGGTTTGCGGTTCGAACACATCGGTGTAGCTGGCATACACCGCCCATTCGCGGCTCAGGTCGTAAATGATGCCGGCGTAGGGCGTGACGACACCGGTTTCCTTGGCGGTGCTATCCGGCAAGGGCGTAACGACGTCGCTGAAAGCCACTTGGGTCGCGGACTGGTAGTTGTAGTCATACCAGCTCACCCGCGAGCCAAGCACCAGGGTCAACGGTTCGATCGGTTTGACTCGCCAACTGCCATACAGACCTTTTTGGCTGATCTCGTATTTGCTCGGCGTGGCACGGCCGCCCGGCGTATTGAGCAAGCCTTCGTAGCTGATTTGCTGACGGTCGTGGTCGATGCCGAAGATCGTGTCGGTGGCATTGTTGTTGAAGGTTCGGGCGATTTTATCGTCGGAGGTGTACTTGGCGTAATTGCCGCCCAGCATGACTTCGTGCTCCATCGACAAGGCTTCGAAGTGGCCGGTGATGTTGGTATCCAGACCGAGCTTGGTCGCGTCGAAATCGGTCACGAAGTCGGCGTATTGAATACCACTGCCATCGGGCTTGATTCCGTCGCCACTGGTTTGCAGCCGCTGACTTTTGCCTTTGTTGGTTTCACTCATGCGCACGGCGCCGGCCTTGAACGCCCAGTCGTCGTTGAAGCGGTGCTCCAGATCGGTATAAAGCGTGGTGACGTCGATGTCCAAATGGTTCCAGCGTGCGCCCCCGTAGGTGGAACGCGGCACATTCAGCGGTTTGCCGTCGGTGTAGCGCGGCAGGCCGCGGATCATCGGTCGCGACTCGCCGTCGGAGTGGCTGACCGCCACGCCCAGCGTGGTGTCGTCGCTCAGGTCGAAATCCAGTGCGCCGTACAGCGAGTGAGTCTTGCTCCATTCGTAATCGACGAACGACTGGCTCTGGTCTTCGTCGGCGACGAAACGCCCACGCACCGTGCCGGTGGCATTCAGTGGCCCACCGGCATCCAGTTGCAAACCATAGTGATCCCAAGAGCCGGCCTTGCCAGTGATGGTCACGGTCGGGGCGTTCTGGCCGCGTTTGCGCACCAGGTTGACCGCGCCGCCGGGGCTGCCGGCGCCTTGCAGCAGGCCGGATGCGCCGCGCAGCACTTCCAGACGATCGAAGAAGATCAGGTCCTGGGTCGCCCAGTTGCCCAGCGCGTAGGTGTTGCGCGGGATCGGCACGCCGTCGTACTGCCAGTCGTCAATCTGAAATCCACGTGAGGTGAGGATCATGCCTTTGCCGACGCCCTGGACGCCGACCAGACCGGTGGTCTTGTTGGCGGCGTCTTTGAGGTCGGTGAGACCCTGATCATCCATTTGCTTGCGGGTCATTACAGTGACCGACTGCGGGATTTCCTTGAGCGTGTGCGTGCCTTTGCCGATGGTCACAGCCCGTGCGGCATAGGAACCGGAACCTTCAGTGGTGGCATCGAAGCTGCGCTCAACGATGTTGGTGGCTCCCAGTTGCAGCACCGCGTTGCTGGCGCTGGCCGGCTCGACGCTGAAGTTGCCATGCCCCGTGACGCGTAGCTGCAAACCACTGCCCGACAGCGCCTTTTGCAGCGCTTGTTCGGCCGGCATCTGGCCGATCACCGCCGGTGCCTGTTTGCCCTGTACCAGCGATGGTTCCAGCGAAATGATTTGCCCGCTCTGGCCGGCAATCGCATTGAGCGTATTGGCGAGGGGGCCAGCCGGCAGGTTGAAGCTCAGGTCTTGCGCCAGTGCTGAGCTCGCCAGCGTTGTCAGAGCAACGGCGACGGAAAGGGTACGGGGCCACGTGTTGAGCACAACAATCTCCTGTTTTTATGAAAGTGTCAGGAGATAGGAGGGATGAGAAATGAAAACCGGACACAAACAAGAACGATTTTCAAAAAAACTTTTCATCCCTCACTTTTTACTGATCAAGGTCAGCCACGGGCTGTAGCGATTGACGCGAATCGGCAGGGTTTCGGCCAGCGCGCTCAAGGTGCGATCGGCGTCATCCAGCGGGAACACGCCCTGAACACGCAAGCTCCGAACCTCGGGGGCCACGCGCACGAAGCCGCGACTGTAAGGGCGCAGCGCATCGACCACGCGCTCCAGTGATTCATCCAGCACATTCAACTTTCCGTTCAACCAGTCGGCGCGCCGGCGTTCGTCGTCGCTGGCAAAAGTGATCGTGCGCGAGGTAAGGACGACCGCCTGACCTTCACGAACCACTTGCGTGGTGTCATCGAACAAGCGCGCCTGGACCGAATGCTGCAACACCACGAGGCGGCTGGCGTCCGGTTCCTGGGCGACCAGAAAACGTGTGCCCAGTGCTCGCATTTCGCCTTCGGCAGTACGCACGATCAGCGGGCGGCGCGAGTCAGGCGCGACCTCTATCACCAATTCGCCGTGACGCAGGATGACCACGCGTTGTGCATCATCGAAACGCAAATCCACCGCGCTGTCGGCGTTCAGGCTCAGGCGGCTGCCATCGGCCAGATTGAACGTCTGCCGCTGGCCGCGCCGGGTGTGCAGATCAGCCAGCAGCGTTTCACCCAAGCGGGTTTTGCTACCCAGAAACAGACTGCCACCCAGCAGACCGAGGCCTGCAATCACCCGCAAGGCGTCGCGGCGCGAAGCCTGTGGCTGCAATAACACCTGACGAGCCTCACCCGCCTGACCGGGCAAGCGTCGATCCAGCGCGCGAACCGTGTTGAACGAGCCGCCGAGGCGCTCCTGCAAGGTTTCCCACGCCTGGCTGTGCGCCCGATCCTTGGCCAGCCAGGCGTCGAAGCGCTGTTGCAATGCAGCGTCGGGCGTGCCGGCGCGAAGCTTGACCATCCAGTCGATGGCCTGTTCGCTGACCGGGTCCAGGCGTGGCGGGCTCATGGCGCCACTTCGCACAAATAACACTGGCGCAAGGCCTGTTTCATGTAGCGACTGACGGTGCGTTCCGACAGCCCCAGTTTCTGCGCAATCGCCACGTAGCTCAGCCCATCCAGCTGGCTGTAGAGGAACGTGGCCTTGACGATCAACGGCAAGCCGTCGATGGCGCGGTCGATGGCCACCAGCGCTTCGATCAATTGCAGTTGTTCTTCAGGGGAGGGCGCCAATGCTTCGGGCAGGGCCGACAGACGCTCAAGATAAGCCAGTTCCAGCTTGCGCCGGCGATGGCGGTCGAAGATCAATCGGCGCGCAATGGTCGACAGATAAGCGCGGGGTTGCTCGATGCTGTCGGGGTCGACACGCGTCGCCAGCAACTGGCAAAACGTATCGGCGGCGGTGTCTTCGGCATCCGCGTGATTGCGCACCTGCCGGTTGATGTGCTGCAGCAGCCATCGATGATGATCGCTGAAAAAGAATCCCAGCTTGCTGGACGAAGAAGGGTGCACTGGTGGGCTTTCCAGATGTTAGTGAGAATCCCTCTCAATACTACCTGCGTGGCCAGAGCCAGTGCAATCGCTCTCTGGTGTCCGGCGTATTTGTTGCTAAAGCGCCGCCCATTGATCCCGGTATTGCAGGAGGAAATCGACGAAGGCCCGTACGTGTTGCGGCACATAGCGACCGTGCGGGTAGAGCAAGGTGTAAGGCCTTGAGCGACCGCCATAGGGCTGAAGCACCTCGACGAGGCGGCCGTCCGCCAGTTCCTGTTCGACAATGAATCGGTAGGTCTGGAACAGCCCCGCACCATGCTTGGCCAGCGTTACGCCGCCGAGCACATCGTCTGAGCAGGCGTAACCACCGTTGGAAAACACCTCACGATCCTGACCCTTTTCCTGAAACAGCCAGGAGATCCGTCGCCCGCTGCTGGGCAGTTCGAACTGGATGCACTCATGCTGATCCAGGTCTTCGAGCGTCAGCGGCGTACCCGCCTTGTGCAGATAGTCCGGGGAGGCAACCACCACCAGTTGCGCGTCCTCCAGCAGGCGCGCAATCATCGTCGAGTCTGGTTGTGCCCGGACGCGGATCGCCAGATCGTAGCCCTCCGCGACGAAGTCGATGTTGCGATTACCCAAGTGAATATCCACGGTCACTTCGGGATACAGCGCGCGAAACTTCGGCAGCAGCGGCAGGATGCGGTGATGCCCGTAAGTGGTCGGAAGGCTGATGCGCAACCGCCCTGACGCGGTGGTCTGCGCGCCCATGACTTGCTGTTGGGCTTCGACCAATTGCGTCAGCGCCTGGCTGCACTGGACGAAAAAGTTTCGACCTGCATCGGTCAAGCGGATGCTGCGCGTGGTTCTGGTAAACAGCCGAGAGCCTAACCGTTGTTCCAGACGCAAAATCGACCGACTCACCGCTGCCGGCGTCACTCCGGCAAGCTGCGCGGCCGCGGTGAAGCTACCCGCTTCAGCGGCGAGGCAAAACAGTTCGATACTGCCCAATTGCAAGTCATCAAAGTGGCGTTTCATAAGGGAGGACACCGAGGCTCAACAGACATTTCATCCCGGTGTTTACTACATGAAACGGCGCCGCCGGTATACACCGACGGCGCCGTTTCCTTGTTGCAGGGGCAATCGCGCAATCAATGCCCCGCGCTCTGACCGCCATCGACGTGCAGAATCTCACCGGTGACGAAATTCGCACTGTCCAGATAGAGGATCGCTTGCACGATGTCATCGATCTCACCCATATGGCCAACCGGGTGCAGGCTGCCGAGCGCTGCGTGAGTCTCCACGCCATGCATCGGCGTCTTGATGATGCCGGGCGACACGGCGTTGACCCGAATGCCGCGCTTGGCGTACTCGATGGCCAGCGATTTGGTTGCCGCATTGATGCCCCCCTTGGTCAGTGAGGCCAGCACCGACGGTACGCCGTCGATGGCATGATCCACCAGGCTGGTGGTCACGCTGACAATGTGGCCGCTGCTGTGCTTTTCCATCTCGGCAATCGCCCGTTGCGAGATGTGGAAGAAGCCGCTCATGTTGGTGGCCACGACCTGGGCGTAATCTTCTTTGCTGTAAGCGGTAAATGGCTTCGCGACAAAGATGCCCGCATTGTTGACCAGCGTGTCGATCCGACCGAAGCGGGCGACAGCTTCGCGGATAACACGCTCGGCGGTTTCAGGATCAGCGATGTCGCCAGCCACCGTCAGGATATCCGGGTCGGTAGAGGGCTGGATTGAACGGGAGGTCGCGACGACCTGATAGCCGCGCTCACGAAAGCCTTTGACCAGGCCAGCGCCGATGCCTTGCGATGCGCCGGTAACCACTACCACTTTATTGGACGTGCTCATGATGATTCCTCATGTAATCGAAAGAATTGAGGGAACAGATTTTCGAACGCCAGACGTGGTCGATAACGCTGCTGCCTGACGTAACGGCTGGCGTTAATCGATGCGGGTTTTGCGGT
Source organism: Pseudomonas baetica (assembly GCF_002813455.1). NCBI lineage: Bacteria > Pseudomonadati > Pseudomonadota > Gammaproteobacteria > Pseudomonadales > Pseudomonadaceae > Pseudomonas > Pseudomonas baetica. The sequence goes on from NZ_PHHE01000001.1 coordinate 6,601,259, forward strand.
ACTCCGTGGTGGTCATGCCGGCATAACCCCAGTTGTCCGTGTCGACTTCCTCGATGACGATGTGCGTGAGTTGCGGATCCTTGTTGAGCACCCGCTGCATCGTCTCGGTGATTTCCTTGATCACCTGGGCTTTCTGCTCCCGAGTGACACCGTCACGGGTGATGCGCACGCTGATGAAAGGCATTGGGATATCTCCAGTCGCAAGCCTGTCGGGATGATGGGCTGCTGTTGGAGAGAACTTTAAGAAGTGGCTGACGATTGATAAATAAGGCTTGAGGTACTTCATTTGTGATGCGGTGTATCAAATCGAAGTATTCGGCGAAGTGCGCAAGAAGTTGCGCAGTGCCTTCGGTGTTTTTATCAGTCAAAATCGTTGCAGGCCTTGTGATGCGTGGCTTCCAGCCAAGTGCGCAACTTCTTGCACAGTACTGCGCAAGAAGTTGCGCACTTTTCGTGGTTTGACGTGGTTGAATTTTGGCGATCGCGGCAGACGTTTGTTTAACACTTTGATGGGAAAGGGCTTTTGAGAGTCTGGCACGGAGTTTGATACCTGAGGGGGTGTCAGAAATTTTGTGTTCGGGCATAACATGAGTAAGAGGTGCATGTATGCCAACCAAAAAGAAACCCCTGCGTGACCTACCAAAAATCCCCAAGGAGCTGCTCGAAGAGTTCGGTGAGGGGCTGATTACCGCAGAGGCTATTGAAGACGCTTCTGCGGCCTTCAAGAAGGCCTTGATTGAGCGAGCATTGAGTGCCGAGCTCGGTCACCACCTGGGGTATCCGCCGGGCGCGCAGCGCCCAGAGGATGAAACCAACCAGCGCAATGGCAAAACGGGCAAGACGATTTTGACGGGGGATGGCCCGCTGCGGCTGGAGATTCCCCGTGATCGGGATGGCAGTTTTGCCCCCATTCTGATCCCCAAGCATGAGCGGCGTTACACCGGTTTTGATGACAAGATCATCGCCATGTATGCCCGAGGCATGACCGTTCGAGAAATCCGCGCTTTCCTCTCTGAGCAATACGGGACGGACGTTTCCCATGACTTCATCAGCTCAGTCACGCACGAGGTGATGGAGGAAATTGGTGCGTGGCAACAGCGACCGCTTGAGCCGATGTACCCAGTCATTTTCTTCGATGCGCTGCGGGTCAAGATCCGAGAAGAAGGCCTTGTCCGCAACAAGGCGATTTACTTGGCGCTGGGTGTTTTACCCGATGGAACGCGCGATATTCTTGGTATCTGGATCGAAAACACCGAGGGTGCGAAGTTCTGGATGAAGGTCTTCAACGACCTCAAGACCCGCGGCGTAGAGGACGTGCTGATCGCCGTGACTGACGGTCTCAAAGGCATGCCAGAGGCGCTAAGCGCAGTATTTCCGGCAACAACGCTGCAAACATGCATCGTCCACTTGATCCGCAACAGCCTCGATTACGCGGCGTGGGACAAGCGCCGTGAGCTGGCCAAGGCGCTAAAACCGATCTATCAAGCCATCAACGCAGAAGCGGCTGAGGAAGCACTGGATGCCTTTGAAAATGGCCCTTGGGGTAAGCAATACCCAACGGTGGTGGCGGCCTGGAGACGAGCCTGGGATCGAGTGATTCCATTTTTTGTCTTCCCGCCTGCCATTCGAAAAGTGATCTATACGACCAACGCTATCGAAAGCATCAACGCTCAGCTACGCAAGATCATCAAGACCCGGGGCCACTTCCCGACGGATGACGCAGCGACCAAGCTGATCTGGCTTGGGCTGCGTAACATCACGGCAAACTGGGGCTCGGCGGCTCATGACTGGAAGAGTGCGATGAACCAATTTGCGATTCTGTACGGAGATCGATTTATCAGGCCGACCTGGTAAAACCCGGCCTGCCTGACGGCAGGCCATTACCGGCCCGCACACAAAAAATCTGACACTCTCATACCTGAAGCCCACCCGGACAGGCAATGGTGCCTGTCGGTCATGCGTTTCAAGCAAGGAGAGCACCCCATGGCAACACCAGCGTACATGTCGGTTACCGGCGAAAAACAAGGCCTGATCACTGCCGGCGCATTCACCGCTGACTCCGTTGGCAACACCTACCAGGAAGGCCACGAAGACCAGGTCATGGTTCAGGCTTTCAGCCACGACGTGATCATCCCGCGTGACCCGCAATCCGGTCAGCCAACCGGTCAGCGCGTTCACAAGCCAGTTGTGATCACCAAGGTCTACGACAAGGCTTCGCCTCTGCTGCAAGCTGCTCTGACTTCGGGCGAGCGCATGAGCGAAATCGTTATCCAGTGGTTCCGTACTTCGGCTCAAGGTACCCAAGAGCACTACTACACCACCAAACTGGAAGACGCGATCATCGTCGCCATCAACAACAAAATGCACAACTGCCAGGATCCAGGCAACGCGCACTTCACCCACCTGGAAGAAGTGCAGTTCACCTACCGCAAAATCACCTGGACCCACGAAGTATCCGGTACTTCGGGTTCCGATGACTGGCGTGCTCCAGTCGTTTAATCATGGCTGATGGTTGTCCCGCCCCGGCCAGTGCGGCTGGCCGGGGCGGCTTTGACCTACAGAATTTTTTCGTGCGCCACGCTCCACGGAACCGGCGCCCGTCGCAGCATTGCGCGAGGAACAAGGGATGTTCTCACCGGCCAATCAGCCTCATTTCAACCTGACCGTCGATGGCGTGGAAAACGATTTCCAGGTCTTGTCGTTTACCGGCCGGGAGTCACTCAATACCCCCTTCGAGTTCGAGCTGGAACTGGTCAGCGAAAAGGCCTCGATCAACCTCGAAAGCGTGCTGCACAAACTGGCGTTTCTGCAGCTGTCGCCGAGCGGTAGCGGCATTCACGGGCTGATCTACAGCATCGCCCAGGGCGAGTCGGGCAAGCGTCTGACGCGCTACAAAATCTCCCTGCGTCCGCAACTGGCGTACCTCGCGCATCGCGTGAACCAGCGCATCTTCCAGCAGATGACCGTGCAGCAGATCATCAGCCAGGTGCTGGAAGAGCACGGCATTCTCGCCAGCGATTACCACTTCCAGCTCAGCGCGATTTACCCCGAGCGCATTTACTGCGTGCAGTACGACGAGTCAGATCTCGATTTTATCCAGCGCCTGTGCGAAGAGGAGGGCATTCACTACCACTTCCAGCACACCGCCAGCGGCCACAAACTGACCTTCGGCGATGACCAGACGGTGTTCCCGAAACTCGCGCCAGTGGCCTATCAGCAGGACTCCGGACTGGTCGCCGACAAACCGGTAGTCAAGCGTTTCGGCTTGCGTCTGGCCACCCGCACCAGCCGCACCACGCGGCGCGATTACGACTTCGTCAAACCGAAGATCGAACTGGAAAGCGACGCCAAAAGCAGTGCCCAACCGGACCTGGAAGATTACGACTACCCGGGCCGTTTCGTCGATCGCGACCGTGGCAAGCATCTGGCCAATCGGGCATTGGAACGTCATCGCAGCGACTACCGTCTGGCCGAGGGCAGCAGCGACCAGCCGATCCTGGTCAGCGGGCATTTCCTCGCCCTCACCGAGCATGCCAACCCGACCTGGAATGACCTGTGGCTGCTCACCGAGATCTACCACGAAGGCAAGCAGCCGCAGGTGCTGGAAGAGTCGCTGACCAGCGACACCACAGAGCTCAAGGACGATTTCCATCAGGGCTATCGCAACCGCTTCAGCGCGATTCCGTGGGATGTGCCATACCGTCCGCCGCTCGATCACCCGAAACCGAAAGTCCTCGGCACGCAAAGCGCTGTGGTCTGCGGCCCCGAAGGCGAAGAGATCTACTGCGACCAGTACGGTCGGGTGAAGGTGCAGTTCTTCTGGGACCGCGAAGGCAAGCACGACGACATGACCAGTTGCTGGATGCGTGTGGCGTCGAGCTGGGCAGCGGAAACCTTTGGTTCGATCAATATTCCACGGGTCGGCATGGAAGTGCTGATCACCTTCCTTGAGGGGGATCCCGACCAGCCGCTGATCACCGGTTGTCTGTACCACGGCGCGAATTTGCCGCCGTACAAACTGCCGGATTTCAAGACCCTTGCCACGGTCAAGAGCAAGGAATACAAGGGCAGCCGTGCCAACGAACTGCGCATCGACGACACCACCAGCGAGATCAGCATCGCGCTGCGCAGTGACCACGGTGCGAGTGCGATCAACCTTGGTTATTTGACCCATCCGCGCCCGAGCGGTGGTCAGCCGCGGGGCGAAGGTTTTGAATTGCGCACCGACCGCCACGGCGCAGTGCGTGCCGGTGCCGGCTTGCTGATCACCACCGAGCCGCGCCCGAACGAATCGAAACACCACAAAGACCTGCCGGAAACTGCCGAGCGCCTCGCCACTGCGAGCGATCAGCAAGACGGTTTTGCCGTGCAGGCCAAAGAGCTGCAAGCGCAGGAAGCCGGTGATCAGGATGACGTCGCCAAGGCGCTGCACGCCCAGCACCAAGGCGTACTCGGCTCGGGCCCTGCGAACCTCACCGCCAACGAATTCCCCGAGTTCACCGAACCGCATCTGGTCCTTGCCAGCCCGGCCGGCATCGCCCTGACCACCCCGCGTTCCAGCCACATCGCCACCGGCGAACACCTGGCGCTGAGCAGCACCGGCCACACCAGCCTGTCGATCGGCAAACGCCTGCTCGCCAGCGCCAGTCGTGGCATGCGCCTGTTCGTGCAAAGCATGGGCTGGCGCCTGGTCGCAGCCTCCGGTGACATCGACGTGCGGGCGCTCAAGGACAGTATCAACCTGCTGGCCAAACTCAACATCACCGCCAACGCCGACCGCATCACCATCACCGCGAAAACCGAACTGGTGATCCAGGGCGGCGGCAGTGCAACAACGTACAACGCGGGCGGCATCACCCACGCCACCACCGGCCCGTACACGGCGCATGCGGCGAATTTTGCCTATACCGGGGCGAAATCCCTGGCCGGTGTATTCCCGGAACCGCCGAAACCGGGCAAGGGCAATCTGGAACTGTTCAACCAGTACGCCGGGCGCCAGGGCATCAAGGAAGGCGATTACGAAGTCATCGACGCCTTGGGCAAAAGCATCAAGGGCAAGCTCGACGCCAAGGGTTTCGCCAGCGTCTCTGGCGCCGCACCGGGGCCAGCGCGCGTGTTGTTCGGCAAGGATCCGGCAGACACCTGGAGCGATGGCAGCTACATCGGCAAACCCGAATGGCCGTTGAATCCGCCAGGCGCTGCAGAGGTGCCAAGCCAGGTGCAAGCGATGGTCGCTCAAGTGTTGCCAACCAAGAACTGGGACATGCTGGAGAAGGGCAAGGCAATGGCACAAACAGGGATGAGTGCGATGCAGACCGCGCAGGGCGCAATGCAAACGGCTCAGCAGGTGAAAGGCGCAGTGCAGGGCGGAGTAGCCGGACTGCCGAAACTGGCGAGCGCGGCGATGCCGAGTGCGTCGAGCATCCTCGGCGCGGCGAGCAAGGCAGGCAAGTTGCCGAGCCTGCCGGCGGTATCGCTTCCTGAAACATCAGTAAAAAAACTCGCCCCTGGCTCCGTTTCCAGTCTGCTGCCCGGTGAGGTGCTGTCATGACTACGCCGACATCCGCTGAAAAAAAACGTGAAGCGCAAGTGGCAGTGGTTCCGCTCAACACCATCGACATCAAAGACGTCGGGCGCGGGGCCGCCAAATTTGATGCATGGCTGCAATCCATCAGCGGCGGGGTGGTAACGCTTGAGCGCGTCAAGAACGTTGCCGGTGCGTTGCCTGTGGTCGGCAACATCATGGCCTTGGTTGACGCCCTTGGCGACATCGTCACGCTGGCCAAGAGCAAGCAGCGGCAAATCCTCGACTGGGTCAGCCTGGGCATCAACCTTATTGGTGTGTTGCCGGCGCCGCCAACGATGGCCTCGGCGCGGATGACGTTGCGCCCGACCTTGGGTCTGGTGCGTCAGGAGCTGCGCAACAGTGCAAAGATGTTGCTGGGTGACTCTTTGATCGAGGTACTGATCGGGCATTTGAATGCCAACATCGTCGGGACGATCGACAATTTTGTCGAGCAGGCCAAACCCAAGCTGGCAAGCATTCTTGACGATGCGGGTGAGCTCGGCCAAAAAGCCGTGAACGAGATTGCCAAGGGTCTGGAAACCGTGGTCAATGGCAAGCTCGACGCCAAAGGCGACCTCAGTGCAGCGGGCTCGAAAATGAGTGCGGCCGGAGGGCAGCTGTTACATAACCCCAAGGCGGCCATTGGCAATATTTTCGGCGCGGCCTTCAGTGCTTATAAAGCAGCAGGTAAAGGCGTAGCCAACAGCGCGGCGCAACATCTTCTGCCGGACCGCGCCAAGGCCCTGGTGCTCAGCAACACGTCGATGTTGCGCACATTGGGTGTTGAGCTGCGAACCCAGTTGAAAAAGCTTGGCGACCCCTCTGTGCAGCATTCCATCGGTTGGCTGTTGCAGATGCTCGCCGGAGCCGTCGTGACGTGGCGCAAGCGCCGCAAGCATGGCCAGAGTGCCAGTGTCAAACCCGGGGCCACCAGCAAGGCAGAGCAGCGCGCCGGCAAAGGTCAGTTGGAGCTGCAGAGTAACCAGGCGCCGGCGCGGGCGGACGCCAGTGGCTGCAAGAATGGTGTGCCGACGGGGACGACCCGGGACATCAGTTTTGCACGGGGAACGGAAACCCTGACGCACACGGATTTCAGTCTTCCGGGGGTTTTTCCAATCAAATGGAACCGCACCTATTACTCAAGTCTGGGGGCTTATGACCACAGCGAACTGGGTGCCCGCTGGTTAACGGAGTTCACCACGCGCTTCGATTGCGTGGACGATGGTTTGTTGTTTCATGCCGCGGATGGACGCAGTCATGCGTACGCCTTGCCGAACATTGGCAAAGCCCACTACGACCCTGTTGAAAACCTGACACTGATTCGTTCCGGTGAACATCAGTTACTGCTCTGCAGCGGTCTCGGGCGCAAGGAGTCTTACGTTCGCCGCGGATCGCGCTACGTACTCAGCGGGATCGAGTTGCGCAGCGGTGCCGGGATCATGCTCCACTACGAACACCGCCATGCTGATGAACCGGTACTCTCGGACCTGATCACTTACCAGGGCGATGTCAGCAAGGTTCACTTGCATCTGGGGACTTTGATTGATGATTGCGGGCGCGTGATCGGTCTCTGGGAAATCCGTGACGGCGCGCCCCAGCGACAGCTTTGCGCTTATCGTTATGACGCGGCGGGTGATCTGGTTCAGGCACAGGACGAATTCGGTTCGGCTTGGGATTATCAATATTCGCGCCACTTGATTACGCGTTACACCGACCGGACGGGACGCGGCATGAACCTGCAGTGGCAGGGGGACGGAACCGACGCCAGAGCGGTGCGCGAGTGGGCAGACGACGGTAGTTTCGATACCCGCCTGGAGTGGGATGAAAACATTCGTCTGACCTACGTGACAGATGCTCACGGCAATGAGACCTGGCACTACTACGATATTCTTGGCTACACCTATCGTATCCGTCATCCGGATGAGCGCTCGGAATGGTTGTTCCGTGACGAAGCGAAGAACCTCGTGCGTCACGTGCATGCCGATGGCAGCGTTGACCGCTTCAGTTACGACGAGCGCAGCAATCTTGTCGAACACCTGCGCGCCGATGGTTCGACCGTGCATTACGCCTATGACGATCAGGACCAGTTGATCAAAATCAGCGATGCCGAGGGTGGGCTGTGGTCAAGGGACTATGACGACTGCGGCAATCTGGTGGAGGCTGTCGATCCGCTCGGCAACGTGACCGAGTACGCCTATTCCCCAGCCGGCTTGCTCGAAGCGGTCACAGATGCCAACGGTGCGCAAAACCGGCTCGAATACAACGAAGCCGGTCAACTGACCAAATACATTGACTGCTCTGGCAAGGCGAGCGAGTGGGCGTACAACAGTCTTGGGCAGATCATCAGTTTCACCGACGCACTTGGGTACAGTACCGAATATCGGTACGGCAGCGGTGAACTGGAACTGATCATTCACCCGGACAAGACCGAAGAACGCTTCACTCGAGATGCCGAAGGCCGTTTGCTCGCGTACGTCGATCAACTGGGTCGCTGCACGACCTGGTGCTACAGCGCTGCCGGACTGATCAGTGAGCGGGTGGATGCAGCCGAGCAGACCTTGCGCTTTCGTTGGGACCGTCTCGGCAGACTGACCGCCCTGGAGAACGAAAACGAGCAGCGCGCACAGTTCGACTATGACCCTGTAGGTCGCTTGCTTCAGGAAAGCGGCTTCGACGGGCAGGTCACACGTTATCGCTACGATGCCGACAGCGGCAAGCTGGCCTCGGTCATCGACGGGCAAAGGATTACCCAGGTCGAATTCGACCCGATGAATCGCTTGATTACCCGTCGCGCGAGTCAGGCAGGCCAGACGCAGGAGGAAACCTTTTCCTACGATGGAAACGGCAATCTGATTTCAGCCTGCAACGCCGACAGTCGCTTGCAGTGGTTTCATGACGCGGCGGGCAATCTGCTGCGTGAGCACCAACATTATCTGCACCTCGAACAGGCCAACGTTGCAGTCTGGCAACACGAATATGATGTGCTCAACAGGCGTGTGGCGACGCGGCGTCCTGATGGTCATCGGGTCAGTTGGTTGACCTACGGCAGCGGCCATGTCCTCGGTATTCGGGTCGATGAACATGAGTTGGTCAGTTACGAGCGAGATGACTTGCACCGTGAGGTCACCCGCTATCAAGGCAACCACCTGCAGCAAACCCAGAAATGGACGCCGGTCGGCTACTTGCAGGAGCAGGTACTCGGCCGAGCAGACGACAAGCGCACGTTGCTCAAGCGTGAGTACCGATACGACGCCGCAGGACAGTTGATTCACATCGATGATACGCGGCGCGGTCCACTGGACTACCAATATGATCCCGTGGGACGTTTGCTCAAAGCGCAGAGCCGGTTGGCTGTCGAGACTTTCGCCTTCGATCCGGCTGGCAACCTGCTCGACGAAAGAGCCCAGCAGGTCCGACGTCCCCTTGATCAGGATCCGTTGCAGGGCAGGCTGGCGGGCAATCTGTTACGTCATTGCGCAGGCAGCCATTATGAATACGACGAACGTGGCAATCTGATTCAGCGTTGGTGCAACGAAAGCATCAGTCGTTTGCGCTGGGATCTATTCGACCGCCTGGTGCATTTCGACGATGCACGCCTGGAGGTCGATTTTGCTTACGATGCGTTGGGACGACGTCTGTACAAACACTCCAGAGCGCACTTCAAGGAGCATGCCGAAGCCGGTTCGCTGTGGAATCTGAACGAATATGCACGCCGCCAGCGCGACTTGCGCTGCGGGTTCACGCTCTATGGCTGGGATGGGGATAACCTGGCCTGGGAAAGCAGTCCAGGTCAAGGCGACGGTGACGCGGGTCGCACCGTTCATTACGTTTATGAGCCAGGTTTGTTTGTACCCGTGGCGCAAGCCAGGCGACACCAGTACATCGCGTTGTCCAGCCTGGCTGATCCATCGGGCGACTACCGTCTGGAAGACGATCCGCTGTGGAGCCGCACGCCAAAGGCACCGCCAGTAGACGGGCTTGCCTGGTACCAGTGCGACCATCTGGGAACTCCGCAGGAATTGACTGACGAAAATGGCGACATCGCCTGGAGTGCCCAATACAGTGCGTGGGGCGAGATCCGGGAGCAGAGCCAGGCGTCAGGGCGACAACCCGGGCTGAGTAACCCGATCCGATTCCAGGGGCAGTACCATGACCATGAAACCGGCCTTTATTACAACCGTTTCCGCTATTACGATCCGGCGGTGGGACGCTTTATCTCCAAAGACCCGGCGGGTTACGAAGGTGGGCTGAATCTTTTCGTTTATGCGCCCAACCCCCTGGGCTGGATCGATCCACTGGGACTGGCGCGATGCCCTTGTCTGGACGGGGGAAGTTTCCGTGATATGGACGCCAAACGGCAGGCTGACGAAGTCGGCCACCACATGCCTCAGAATGCCTATAACAAAACCATCGGCGTATCGCGCAACGATGGGCCGGCCGTTTTGATGACAACGCAAGCGCATGCGCAAACACGCACGTTCTCGGGAAGAGGCAAAGCCTCGATGAGAAAGGACGGTGAGGATAATCTATTGGCTCGCCAGCGCCTGGCACAGGACGTAAGAGACCTCAGAGCGCTTTATGGCACCAAGTGCAACAGCGCCTCGTTGAAGGCGATTGCCTACGCGAAAACAAGACCCGAATATCAAAAGAGAAAGCCATTATGAATGTCAAAGATCTGGTCCTTCCGAAGGCTTACAGCGCCTTCGCTTCCAAGTATCAAACGGTAGACGGCTTTTGTAATCTCAGGCTGAAAAACCAGCAAGATGCGTTCGACGAGACGCTGGAGACCGAGCTCGCGCAGGTGTATGTGAGCGAGTCACAGTTGCGGGAAAAATCCGAGGCGCTCAATAAAGATTTTGTCTGTGATGGTTATTACGGTGAACCTGGCGATGTCAGTGATGAGCCGGGTGCCATTGCCGACATCACCGACTTCTCAAACATTATCTGTTTTGGCATGGCGGGTGACGGCAGTGCGTTTTGTTTCGACTACAGGGGCGATCGCAAGCATCCGAGCGTCATCTGGTGGGAAGATGATCATTGGCGAAAAATCGCCGACAGCTTCGAAGATTTTATCGCCCTGTTTTCGTGATTCAAAGTTGAGCAACTGAAAACTCGCAGCGGCGGTCTCGCTGCCTGTCGGGTTTGAAGTCGAGATCGGCGACCCGTTCGACCGTCAAAGGAGTGACAACATGAAAGATGCAATCCGCTTGGGCGACTCCACTACGCACGGTGGCAAAGTCCTCGAAGCGTTCTCCCGGACCGACCTCAACGGCAAACCGATTGCCGGGCTCGGTCACAAGGTCAGTTGCCCTTTGTGCAAGGGAATTTTCCCGATTGCCGAGGGCAGCAGCACCTACACCGTCGATGGCACTCCCATCGCGCTGGACGGCATGAAAACCGCTTGCGGGGCCGCGCTGATTGCCAGTGGCCCGAAAGGTGCGGTCATTAGCTGAACCGGTGAAATTCAATAGGGAACCAGATCTGCGCTCCGGGACGTGTGTCCCCCGGTTGCCGCAGGTCTGCGTCTTCAATAATTGCCCGAGGCATGCTCGGGCCTGTTGGACGCTGTCATGACGACTCAAGCTGCTGCGGTAAAACGTGAATCCCAGGTTGCGGTAGTCCCGCTCAATCAGATCCAGGTCGTGGACGTCGGGCGTGACGCGGCGAAGTTCGATGCCTGGCTGCAAGAGGTCAGCGGCGGCTATGTGACCCTGGAACGCATCAAGTATGTCGCCGGGGCGTTGCCGATCGTGGGCAACATCATGGCTTTGGTGGATGTCCTGAATGACATCGCGGTCTTGTCCCGCAGTGCGCAACGCGACCCGCTCGACTGGGTCAGCCTGGGTATCGATCTGATCGGGGTGATCCCGGTGCCGGCCAACATGGCCGCCGCTCGCATGAGCTTGCGCCCCATGCTGTATCTGATACGCGAGGAAATGAAGATCGCCGGCAAAGCGGTGCTCGCGGATGCCGTGATCAATGTCGTCACCGGGCACCTTAACGCGACCATCGTTGGGGAAATCGATCAGTTCGTGAAAACCGCGCAGTCCTCGTTGCCCGACTTGCTGGACAAGGCAGGGCACAAGGGGGAAGAGTTCCTGAAGCAAATCGCCAAGGGCCTGAACGCGGTGGTCGACGGCGAGTTGGATGCGGCACAAGACCTCGACAGAGCGCAGAAAAGGGTCAGCGGCGTAGGCGGGCAACTGCTTCACGACCCCACCAAGGCCATCAGCAATATTTTTGATGCGGCCTGCGATGTCTACAAGGCTGCGGGCAAAGGCGCGGTCAACAGTGCGGCGAAGCTCCTCGTGCGCAAGGATGCGCAGAAGCTGGTGCACCGGCAGACGGCGCAACTGACCGCCATGGGGCCTGAGCTGCGGGCGCAGTTGAAAAAGCTGAGCAATCCGAATATGCAGTTTTCCATCGGCTCGCTGCTGGTCATGCTGGCCAAAGCCGTCGAGGTGTGGAGGGCGCGCAACCGGCGTGGGGTGCCCGGCAACGTCAGGGTCGGCGGTACCACTCAGGCCAGGCATCAAGGTGCGGCCGGCAGGGTCGAGGCGAGGAAAACTGAAGTGCCGGTCAGAGCAAGACCCAGCGCTGACAAGAACGGTACCTGTTCCAGTACGTGCAAGAGCATCAGTTTCGCCACGGGTTCTGAAAGTCTGACCCACGCTGACTTCAGTTTGCCCGGCCCATTCCCGATCGACTGGATCCGTTGCTACAGCTCGGATCTGCACGCCTACGATCAGGAGGCGCTGGGCGCGCGCTGGATTACGCCCTTTTCGACACGCTTTGAGAGGGTCGATGAAGCCCTGTCGTTCTACGATGCCGATGGTCGCAGCCATTCCTGGCCGCTACCCAAAGTCGGGCTGTTTCATTACGACGCTATCGAAAACATCACGCTGGTGCGCAGCAGTGAAGATCAGCTTTTACTGTGCCGCGGGTTTGAGCGCAAGGAAACCTACGTCCGCCATGGCCAGCGTTATGTGCTGAGCAATGTCTCGATGCGCAGCGGTGCCGGGATCATGCTGCATTACGAGCACAGCCACGGCGGGCAATCGGTGATTTCGGACCTGATCACCTATCAGGAAAACGACGTCAGTAAGGTACATTTGCACCTCGGTACGATGCTCGATGACCAAGGTCGACTGGCAGGAATCTGGGAGATTCGCGACGGCGTTGCGCAACGGCAACTCTGTGCCTATCAGTACGACGCCGCTGGCGATCTGATTCTCGCTCAGGACGAGAACGGGGCGGCATGGTCGTACCAGTATCAACATCATCTGGTGACCCGATATACCGACCGCACGGGTCGCGGCATGAACCTGCAATGGCAAGGGGTCGGCGCCGACGCGAAAGCCATTCGCGAATGGGCCGACGACGGCAGCTTCGACACGCGCCTGGAGTGGGATGAAAACATTCGTCTGACTTACGTCACGGACGCACTCGGCAACGAGACCTGGCATTACTACGACATCCTTGGCTACACCTATCGCATTCGGCATGCGGATGAGCGTTCGGAATGGCTATTGCGTGATGACGCTAAAAACGTCATTCGACATCTGCACACCGACGGCAGCACTGATCGTTACAGCTACGACGAGCGGGGCAATCTGCTCGAACACATTCGCGCCGATCACACCGTGCTGCACTACGCCTACGATGATCAGGATTTACTGATCAAGACCCATGACGCCGAGGGTGGCCAATGGCAGCGCGAGCATGACGACCACGGCAACCTCGTTGAAACGGTTGATCCGTTGGGTAACAAAACCCGATACGCCTATAACAAGGCGGGGCTGCCAACGGCGATCAAGGACGCCAACGGCAATGAAAAAACCCTGGCCTACAACGCTGCCGGGCAAATGGTGGAGTACGTCGATTGTTCGGGTAAATCCAGCGTCTGGGACTACAACGAACGGGGGCAGATGGTGTGTTTCACCGACGCCGCTGGAAACGTCACAGAGTACGAATACAAGGCCGGGCATCTGGCGCTGATCAAACACCCGGACAAGACCGAGGAACGTTTTGAGCGCGATGCCGAAGGTCGGCTGTTGGCGCATGTCGATGGTCTCGGTCGCTGTACCACGTGGAGCTATAGTGCTGCTGGTGCGGTTGCCGAGCGAGTTGATGCAGCGCAACAGACGCTGCGTTATCGCTGGGATCGGCTGGGGCGGTTGCAGGCACTGGAAAACGCCAACGGACAACGCGCACTTTTTCACTACGACCCGGTAGGCCGTCTGCTGCAAGAAACCGGCTTTGATGGTCGTGATACCCGTTACCAATACGACCCCGAGACAGGACGTCTGGCCCAGGTCTTCAACGGCGAACGCGTGATTTCCTTGAGCTTCGACGCGATGGGGCGGTTGACCGAACGCCACGCCAGCCTGGGCGACCAGTCGCAAAGCGAAACCTTCGATTACGATGGTAACGGCAATCTGATCATGGCCATCAACGCTGACAGCCGGTTGCAGTGGTTTCACGATCTGGCCGGCAATCTGTTGCGTGAACACCAGCACTACCTCGCACTGGAAAAGCCTGCGGTCGCGATCTGGCAGCACGAGTACGATGCGCTCAACCAGCGTGTTGCTACCGTTCGCCCGGACGGCCACCGCGTCAGTTGGCTCACTTATGGCAGCGGACATCTGTTGGGGCTGCGCCTCGATGAGCATGAATTGATCGGCTACGAACGCGATGCGCTGCACCGTGAAGTCGCCCGCCATCAAGGCAACCGCTTGCTGCAAACTCAGCAGTGGAGTCCGACCGGACGTCTGCAAGAGCAATTGCTGGGGCGCAGCGAGGACAAGTCCACACTGCTCAAACGCGACTACGCCTATGACGCCGCCGACCAATTGACCCGTATCGATGACAGCCGTAGAGGGGCCCTCACGTATCGCTATGACCCTATCGGGCAACTGCTCAGCGCGACCACTCGGCAAGGCCTGGAAACGTTCGCCTTCGACCCGGCGGGCAACCTGCTTGATGCTCATGTCAGCGAAGTCCGCCGACCGTTGGACCAGACTCCCGCGCGTAGCACCCTGTTGGATAATCGGCTGCGTGAATTTGTCGGCAGCCACTACGATTACGATGATCGCGGCAACCAGATCCGGCGCTGGCATAACGGTCAGCGCAGCGACCTGCACTGGGACCTGTTTGATCGGCTGGTGCATTTCGAAAACCCGCAGCTGAGCGTGGATTTCGCCTACGACGCGTTGGGCAGACGTCTCCACAAAAACTCCCGCGCCCATTACAAACAGCGGCCTGAGGCCGGTTCACAATGGAATCGCAATGAACATGCGCGCCAACAACGCGAGCTTGGTTGCGGCTTCACACTGTATGGCTGGGACGGTGACACTCTGGCGTGGGAAAGTAGCCCGGCACACCTCGATGGCGGTGCCGGTCGCACCGTGCACTATATTTTCGAGCCCGGATCCTTTGTTCCGGTTGCTCAAGCCCTGCGCCATCAACCGATCGACCTGATCGGTCAGGTGCATGACAGCGACGAGTACAGCGTTGAAGATGATCCATTGTGGAACCACAAGCCGATCGCTCATCCTTTTGATGTGTTGGCGTGGTATCAATGCGATCACCTCGGCACACCACAGGAACTGACTGACCAGCAGGGCGACATTGCCTGGAGCGCCCACTACAAGGCCTGGGGGGAAATCGACGAACATCGCTCGGCACTGGCGCAGCGTCATGGGTTGACCAACCCGATCCGCTTCCAGGGCCAGTACCACGACCATGAAACCGGCCTGCACTACAATCGGCATCGCTACTATGATCCAGGCGTCGGGCGTTTTATCAGCCAGGACCCGATCGGTCTGGCGGGCGGATTGAACCTGTATGCCTATGCGCCGAACCCGGTTGGCTGGGTCGACCCGTCAGGGCTGACGGCGAAAAAAATTGCCTGCTATGCGAAATTGACAAAAATCGAAGACAAAACCCGGCTTCTTAGCCATGAGTTCAGCAAATACAATCCGATTGAGGATGCCAAGGGCGGACATGTGCATAAGCATGGCGTGACTGTTCCGGGTGGGCACTACAAGGAAATTCGAGATCTTCAGAGAGGGATTAAAAATTCCTTGAAAGACTATTCAGACAGCGAATGCAATTGCCAATGCCTGGGTATCAAGGCCAAGCCGGTGCTTGATCGGGCAGAAGGCTACGCGAACAGGCATGTCGTCGTTCCGCCAGGCGTGGCGCCGATTCGTATAGGGAGCAACCGATGATCAATGAAGAACAGCTAGTGGATCTTTATGAAGCCGGCGATGCGCTGGCTGGCGGAGATAGCAGTGCAATGCAACGTTTGCTTGCGCACATAAAAAACGGCGAGTCGTACAGCGAAATCCCGGTGTTGTTCTACGTCGCTGAAAACGTGGAGACACTCGATTTTCTCGCGGAAAATGGCGTGGATTTTTTTCAGAAAAGCAACCTCGGCGGTGGCAGCCTGCTGCATCGCGCGGCGCTGGAAAGTGATGATTCTGTCTTCACCTGGGTGCTCGACTGGTACAAGGCCCATAACTTGATCGACACCCCTGATGACGCCGGCGTCACGACATTGTCGGCGCTTTTGAAACTCGGCCCGGTAGAGCGTGCACGCCGATTGGTCGACGCCGGAGCAAGCGTTGACTCAGTGGCAGACAACGGCCTGACCCCGGCGCGACAAGCGGTTTTCCATATGGGAGAAGACGCGCAGGCCATTGAAGGTCTGCAGATACTTCTAGCGCATGGATGGACCGTGGGTGCGGACGAGGCCGCCTATTTGGCGGACGCAGCGCGAAGCATCGAGAGGCCCGTTCTTGCCCAGTGGATTGAAGACAATCTGCACGCTCGGTGATGTGCTTGTTCACCTGATGATTGACTGACCCAGGCTCTTTCTTTTAAAGGAATAAACATGAAAAACACTGCTTTGATCCTCGCAATGACCGCCGCTTTCGGCACCTTCAACGTCGCCCACGCAGAGGGGCCGGACGCCGCCACTTTGAAAGGCATGTACGACACCGGGCGCAACATGTCCGGGCTGATCAAGCATTGTGTCGACAAGGGCTTCCTGAAAGCGGACAGCACGGAAAACGCCAACAAAATGGTGGCTTACGTGGCCGGTATTCCAGGGGGAATGGACAAGAGTGGGGGCGACAAAAGCGAAGCCCAGGGTCGCAAGGGTGAAGTATTGACCGAAGGTGAATACAAAAACCTGGAAGCCAGCTTGCCAGCGAATCTGGATCTGAAACAGTGGTGCGAACAGGCGGATCAAGGCATGCGTCAGGGGTTGAAGCAAATCGGTTTGTAATCCCGTGTTGATTTGACTCAGCGCATTAGAAAGACGCTCGCAGATCGCGAGCGTTTTTTATGTCATCGACCGCTGTGCCTCTCCTGTCAAGCCAACAGCTCGGCAATCCATTGCGCCTCGCGAGCAACTTCTTGCACTTTCGCCTCGGGCAAAGCCTGCTGCGCTCGAGTGAAGTGACTCAACGTCTGCTGCTTCAGACGTAGCTTGCGTTGCCATTTGTCCAGGAACGCCGGGCTGCGAGCCTGCATCTGCAAGGGGCCGAAGTACAACTCCTGATCGGTGTAGCTCACGGATTCTGCGCGTTCGGCGACAATGATTTCATAGTCGAAAAGGTTCTCCCGCAGCACTTCCTCGCTGAGGATGCGGTAGCCGTTATTCATCAGCCATTGGCGCAGTGGCTGCTCGCCGCCGTTGGGTTGCAGGATCAGGCGTTCTTCGCCGCTCAAACGCGCTTTGCCGCTGTCGAGGATGTCGCGGATCGTCTCGCCGCCCATGCCGCAGATACTGACGGCGGTGACCCTGTCGCCAGGCTCGATCGCCGCCAGCCCATTGGCCAGACGCACGGTAATGTGTTGCTGCAGATCGTTGTCGCGCACCGTGCGCTGAGCCGAATGAAAGGGCGTCAACGCCACCTCACCGGCCACGGCCGCTTCAATCACACCACGCCGCATCAACGCCACCGGCAGATAGCCGTGATCCGAGCCGATATCGGCCAGCCGTGCGCCGGCTGGCACATGCGCCGCCACGCGCTCCAGGCGCGTGGACAATGTTTGTTCGTTCAACGACAACCCCTGTTTTGCCCAAACCTGCGGCGTCGATAGCCGCAAAAGGGGTGCGACTCTGGCGAGCAACACGGCGCCTGTCAAATTCCGCCGACAAAGATCACGGCGCGAACCTTCAGCCAGCCAGCGTCGCGTTGTCGATCACGAAGCGATATTTCACGTCACCCTTGAGCATGCGCTCGTAGGATTCATTGATCTGGTCAGCGTGGATCAGTTCGATGTCGGAAACGATGCTGTGCTCGGCACAGAAATCCAGCATCTCCTGCGTCTCGGCAATGCCGCCAATCATCGAACCGGCAATCGTGCGGCGCTTCATGATCAGGTTGAACACGTTTGGCGAAGGATGCGGCGAGGCGGGCGCCCCCACCAGCGTCAACGCGCCATCACGCTTGAGCAGCACCAGAAACGCATCGAGATCATGTGGCGCTGCGACGGTGTTGAGAATGAAGTCGAAGCTCTTGGCATGCGCGGCCATCTCTTCGGCATTGCGTGACACGACAACTTCATCGGCGCCCAGTTGTTTGGCCGCTTCGCGTTTGGATTCGGAAGTGGTGAACGCCACGACATGCGCGCCCATGGCATGGGCCAGTTTGATGCCCATGTGACCGAGACCACCGATGCCGACCACGCCGACCTTCTTGCCCGGCCCGGCCTGCCAGTGACGCAGCGGCGAGTAGGTGGTGATGCCGGCGCACAGCAGCGGTGCGACGGCCGCCAGTTGCGCTTCGGGATGGCGGATGCGCAGCACGTAGCGTTCGTGCACGACGATGTTTTGCGAATAGCCGCCGAGGGTCCAGCCGGGGGCGTCCGGCGTCGGGAAGTTGTAGGTGCCGATCATGCCGTCGCAGTAGTTTTCCAGGCCGGCTTCGCAGTCATCGCAATGTTTGCAGCTGTCGACGATGCAACCGACACCGACCAGATCACCGACTTTATAATCCGCGACATGTGCGCCGACGGCCGAGACGCGTCCGACAATTTCATGGCCCGGTACGCAGGGGAATTGCGTGCCGGCCCATTCGGCGCGCACCTGATGCAGGTCCGAATGGCAAATGCCACAGAAGGCAATGTCGACCTGCACATCATGGGCGGCGGGCGCGCGGCGATTGATCTGCATCGGCTCAAGGGGTTTGTCGCCAGCGTGGGCACCGTAGGCTTGTACGAGCATGGGAACGTCCTCAATGGATTTGTCGGAGGACTATCTTTGCGGTTTCGCGCGGCGCTGGAGTAGTGCATTCCTGTGCAATGCTTGCCTGATCCTGCGAGGCCTTGTGACGTTGCGCAGACAGACGATGGCAGTGTTTGCAGGTAATCTGCCGGTTCGCTGACTAAAACAAAAACAGGAGTCATTGATGCAACCGATCCGTCTCGGCCTGGTGGGCTACGGCAAAATTGCGCAGGATCAACACGTGCCGGCGATCCTCGCCAATCCCGGCTTCCAGTTGGTGTCCGTCGCCACGCAAGGCCAGCCCTGCGCCGGTGTAGAGAATTTTCAGTCGTTGAGCGAGTTGCTCGAACACGGCCCGCAGGTTGATGCGATTGCGTTCTGCACGCCGCCGCAAGGGCGTTTCGCACTGGTGCAACAAGCGCTGGCTGCCGGCAAACATGTGCTGGTGGAAAAACCGCCGTGCGCCACATTGGGTGAGGCGATGGCGTTGGTGACGCTGGCTGAGCACCAAGGTGTCAGCGCGTTGTTCGCCTGGCATTCACGTTACGCCCCCGGCATCGCCGCCGCCCGCGACTGGCTCGCGAGCCGCACCCTGCAAAGCGTGCAGATCGACTGGAAGGAAGACGTGCGCAAATGGCACCCCGGCCAGACCTGGATCTGGCAACCGGGCGGCCTGGGCGTTTTCGATCCGGGCATCAATGCCTTGTCGATCGTGACGCACCTGCTGACGCTGCCATTGTTTGTCGAATCCGCCGAACTGCGCGTGCCGGGCAACTGCCAGTCGCCAATTGCCGCGTCGATCAAAATGTCTGACGCGCGCCACCTCGATGTGCGCGCCGAGTTCGATTTCGACCATGGTCATGATGAGTTATGGAGCATCGAAGTTCGCTGCGCCGAAGGTGTGTTGCGACTGGATAACGGCGGCGCGTTGTTGAGCATCGACGGGGTGCGTCAGACCGTGTCGGAGGAGGGCGAATACGCCGCGGTGTATCGGCATTTCCAGCAGTTGATTGGCGACAAGGCCAGTGATCTGGATCTGCAGCCATTGCGGTTGGTGGCGGATAGTTTCTTTGTCGGCAGTCGCGTGTCGGTCGCGCCGTTCTACGACGCCTGAACCCGCTGCGGTTCATCGTCACCCCCCTGTAGGAGCTGCGGCACACTGCGATCTCTTGCTCTTGAAAGCCCGGACAGCAAAAGCGTCCGGGCTTTTTATTGCCCCGCTCAAACGCATATCAGCGGAGCTTGCGACTACTCAGGCAAGCGCAGCTTATCCAGCAGTCGATTGGCCAACAGCTCGTTCAACATGATCACCTGTTGCAGCGCCAGCAACGGTTTGCGCTCCGGGCCGCCCACCGAGTTGGCGATATTGCCGGCCATGGCATGGGCGTATGAAAGCGATTCGCAGGCCTCGACCAGCAGGGTTTCGTCATCCAGCGTGGGGTCGACGAGGAACACTGGGCGAAACCTGGGCGAGCCTGGCGGGGCTCCCAGTGCTTCGGGTTTGAGGTAGTAGTCGAGGGCGCGGTCGGTGGCTTCTTTGACCTTTTGCGGGTCGAGCGCGGGGTCGTGGGGGATTGCATCGGTTTGTGGTGGGTTGGGTGTGATTTTGAACATGATAAAGGTCCTACTTAATAAATTAAGGAACCATCACTCTCGCTACCAAACGAGGGGTGGTGGCCATACGCGGGTTGGTAGACCGGTCTAAGTAGGAAACCCGGCGCTCACGAGTGAGCCCCACGCATGGCCACCATAAAGGGTGGTGCCAAACGACTACTATAGAAGCGGGCTACCAAACCCGATCACTGTTATGCAGTGACAGGGAAACGATATAGCCCGCCCCATAGCCGTGTAAGCCGGCGGATTCTGGCGTACGCGTAGGTAACGGCGCAAGGCGTTGTAGGCTCTGTGGCGTAACGGGTTGTGTAATTTAAACGTGCTTGCAGGACTGCGTTTACGGGCCGAGCATCGCGCAGTCCATCCGCTGTTTTGAGGTTGTCTGGCTTACCGCTTTCGCGAGCAGGCTCGCTCCTACAGTTGGAGTGCATACCTCCGAAAGAAAATGGTCGCATCGCAGCTCCCGCAGGGGAGGTTCAACCACTCAGGCGCCAAAGTTGAACGCTATGGAAATCCTCGGCCTCGTCCCCTCAAAGCGCTGCACTAAATGCATCAGCCACGACGGGAACATCAGGAAGGTTCCACTTTGGGCGGCACAGGTCGTGCTGAAACCAGCGGTCAGACAGTCTTCGACGCGCATACGCAGGGCAGGGTTGTAGGTTGAGGCGACCATGCCGCGCGGGTCGAGGAATTCCAGATCACCGCCGACGGCCGGGTCGTCTTCGCGGCCGCCAGCGTCGACCCAGTAAACCCCGGACCAGAATGCACCGGGATGGCCATGCAGTGAGTTGCTGTGGCCGGCCTGATTCACGTTGGCCCAGGCGTTGAGTTTCCATGCGAATGCCGGTTCGGTCAGGCCGTATTGCTCGCTGTGAACGGCGGTCAGTTGCCCGGCGAAGTCGGTGGCGAAGCGCACCAAGGCATCACAGGCGTCGCCACCCCATGTCGAGAAGTCGTTGCTGGACTGCCAGCCACCTTCATTGCTGCGCTGCGTGCCGCACAGGTCTTGCGCCATGCGCTGGGTGATGAGGGTTTTCAGCTCGGCGTTGAGGGTTTCTGCATGGGGGTATTGGAGACTGGCCAGAGGTGTTGCGAACAGCCGGCGGATCATGATCAGCTCAGGATCCACCAGAGTAGTGCTCGACTGCATTGCGAGATTTCCAGATCGTGGCAGGTGCAAAAACTATATCGGGGGGGCTGCCAAAGCGATGTAAACCATTGTTAAAAATCAGGGTATTGATGTTAAAGGCCTTCGAGCGACTATGGCTTGATCACAGCCAGCAGACGATCACTGATCGCGTCAGTAACAACCATTAATTCAATGCAGTTCTCATATCGGACCGGCGCGACGTACACCGAGTATCCAGCCGATCCGGCAATTGCGCTTTAAGACCGGTTTTCCCTGCCTGCAATTCCTGCCGCTGGCGAAATAGAGTGCCTGCGTTACGCCCGACACTCTCAGGATTGCGCACCTGATCGCCGGTAACGAAAATGTTCTACCGGCTATCCTGACCTTCGTTCAACGGACGTTTAAGAGGGCGTATCGTCTCCATCTTGTGGTGCTGCTGTTGAACTGTGGGTCTTTAAATTGGCGAGAAGTTCAGCGATGTCTACATCGGGAAGCAAGTCAGCTCCGATTAAGTATTCCTTGAGCTGGAGCGAGTTCGGCGTGCCATAAAGCATGTGCTTGATGTGCGTCGAGTCGAAGCCTGTCAGGCTGAGGATTCGCAGGAGGTAAAGGGTGGAAAGTGCATCAGTTTTTTTCAGCAATTCACTGATGAAATACTGATAATCCCCCGGCTTCCTTTCACCACCGTGATGAGACAGGTCATTTCGAAGGTCGGCGCAGGCGCGGGTAAATTTTTTGAGTTTTGTGTCATCAAGCCCGATAGCCACGGGCTTTAACAGGTTGTAGAGCCTGTCTGCCAGTGGCCGTTCCACGCTACGCTGCTCTAATAGCCCCGTTAACCATTTACGATCACTACGGTT
Source organism: Pseudomonas baetica (assembly GCF_002813455.1). Lineage (NCBI taxonomy): Bacteria > Pseudomonadati > Pseudomonadota > Gammaproteobacteria > Pseudomonadales > Pseudomonadaceae > Pseudomonas > Pseudomonas baetica. Next base: position 6,623,668 of record NZ_PHHE01000001.1, read on the forward strand.
GAGTTGTTCGCCGTTTTCTGCAACGAACTTCTTCAGTCGCTGAATTTTTTCCGTAAGTTTAGGGTCGTCACAGCTTGACGCGTTGACGCGGCGATCCAGCGCTTCCAGCCCCCACACAAGATTGACAAAGCGATGCTCTACATAAAGGGGCTTGTTGCGGCGGGTTCCCAGATAAAGGCTGATGCCCGGGCCTAAACGTTTTCGTTGGTCTATCCAGTTTTCCAGCAGGGTTGCAAACGTCTCGCGGATCATAATGAACGGCAGTAGCATTTCATGCCATTTTACCGGGCTGTCGGCCGGTGCGTTGCGGCGAAAATAAAAGACGGCCGTAGTGAGTTCTCCATGTTCTTCCCAGAATAATTTCGGCCACCTGAGCGTTAAATTTGAATTCGTAAGAATCAGCAATAAATCCTGGACGGCACGGTACCAGTCCAGTGCATCCTCGCTTGTCATCGCTGTTGTTGGCGTGAACGCCAGTCTTGAAGACATGCCGGCATTGATTGAATGGGCCCACATGTCGGGTTCGTAACCGGTGAAGTCATGAATAACTTCAAGCGTTCCCGATGAGGTGATCAACGACTCATCCGGATTTAGCGCCAGCCTGGCTTCGATTGCCTCGCCACCACCATCACTACTCTTTGATCGATCAAAGGTGATTTTCCCGGGGCGTATCCACTGCTGTAGATCATCCAGGGACACACTGATCTTATCGATGCTTTTAAAGGTGGGTGGCCTTTGGGAGATAAAACATTCACGGGCTATAAACGTTTCATGTGAATTGTGCCCCGTGTGCCCACCGACGGCAGCCAGCCCCTTGAGCAATACATATTGGCCGCTGGCTTTCAAACAACCCAACAGGGAAATGGACTCCGCAAGGTTTTCACCAAAAACTCCGCCGAGTCCGCTTCGCCCTGGCAACGTCTCGTGCAGTTCAAGTTTGATCAGTCCGCTTGAGTCTATCGTTAATAAGCCGGCCGTCCTCTGCGTCTCAGAATCTTCATTTGCCCACCAGAAGAACCCCTGGTCTTGAATTTCCATGTGCATATACTTTTCCGTAACTGGACCGAAATGGGTACGCCAAGTGCTCTCGTCGGCTGGGTAAGAGGCCGCGCGCTGCAACGCAGAGAATGATTGCTTCAGGTGCTCTGCGCCACCGTTGCAGGGCGTACACGTTACCAGCGATTGTTCTTGCGAGTTACACCGACCTGAAACATCGAGTCGAACTCAGTTTTGAACGCACTAAAGCTCGGCTCCTTTTACCGTCGCCCCCTCTGGGGCCTGTTGGATGTTTCGGGAGGGCTGGGGTGAGGGGGCAGCCATCTACCTGACACTCCACGCACCTGCCAAACACCCTCAACCCAAAAAGCATCCGGCCTAAGCTAATGCAAAAAAGGTATTTGTTAGCCGTTTTATATATCGATTAGTTTTGATTCACCAACGAATCAAAGCATCAAACCGATAGACCTCCGATTGCCATGACGGCACACGCTGAATCGATCAAAGGCTCTTCAGGTTTGGTTCACACGGGAGTGAATCATGCCGCGTACCCTGGACATCACTGCATTACCGACGCTGGACCTTTCGTTGTTCGAAGGCACGGCGCAACAGCGTTATGAATTTCTTGAAAACCTGCGTCACGCCGCGCGCGACGTCGGCTTCTTCTATCTCACCGGTCATGGCATCGACAGCGCTTCGCTCAAGCAAGTGCAGGATCACGCCCGGCAATTCTTCGCCTTGCCCGACAGCGAAAAAACCGCCGTCGGCATGATCAACTCGCCGCACTTTCGCGGCTACAACCGCGCGGCTTCCGAGATCACCCGCGGCCAACCTGACCAGCGCGAACAGTTTGATCTGGGCGCCGAGCGTGAAGTCTTGCCTTTGCAAGCGGACAGCCCGTTCTGGGCGCGGCTGCAAGGCCCGAATCAATGGCCGGCGGCGCTGCCGGAACTCAAACCCTTGCTACTCGATTGGCAGCAGGCGATGACGCACATGTCGTTGCGCCTGCTGCAAGCGTTCGCCCAGGCACTGTCGCTACGGGCAGACGCTTTTGATCAGTTATACGGCGACAAACCCAATGAACACATCAAGCTGATGCGCTATCCGGGCCAGCCGGTCGATGCGAGCAATCAGGGCGTCGGTGCGCACAAGGATTCCGGTTTCCTCAGCTTCCTGTTGCAGGACGAACAGGCCGGTCTGCAAGTGGAGATCGAAGAGGGCCGCTGGATCGATGCGCTGCCCCGGGAAAACACGTTGGTGGTGAACATCGGCGAATTGCTGGAGCTGGCCACCAACGGTTATCTGCGCGCCACCGTGCATCGGGTTGTCTCGCCGCCCGAAGGCAGCGAACGCCTGTCCATCGCCTTCTTCCTTGGCGCGCAACTCGACGCCACGGTGCCGCTGTATCCCTTGCCCACCGCGTTGTTGCGTGAAGCGCGCGGGCCGGCCAGTGATCCGCTCAACCCCCTGTTTCGCGATGTCGGCTGGAACTACCTCAAGGGTCGTTTGCGCTCGCATCCCGATGTGGCGCAACGGTTCTATGCCGATGCGCTGCTGCCGCCAGCACCCGCTCGCAAAACCGCCTGATTCATCACTCGCTCAAGGATTTCGCCCATGTTGAAAAAAGCAGGTTTGACCCTGGCCGTCCTCGGCGCGCTGGTGACCTCGTTTGGTGCTCAGGCGCTGGAGCCATTACGTGTCGCTGCCGACCCGGTGCCCCATGCGCAGATTCTGGCGTACGTGCAGAAGATCGACCCGCAACTCAATCTGAAAATCATCGAGATCCCCAACGGCGTGAACTCCAACGAGCTGCTGGTGCATGGCGATGTCGACGCCAATTACTTCCAACACCTGCCGTATCTGAAGTCTCAGGAGCAGGCCCTCGGCGAGAAACTCGCCGTCGCGGCCACCGTGCATATCGAACCGTTGGGCATCTACTCGCACCGGCATAAAAGTTTCGCTGATGTGCCGGCAAAAGGCACCGTCGCCGTGCCCAACAACGTCACTAACCTGAGCCGTGCGCTGTACCTGTTGCAGGACAACGGCCTGATCAAACTCAAGCCCGGTTTCAACAATCCGGCAACGGACCAGGCGACGCCCAAGGACATTGCCGAAAACCCGAAACAGTTGAAGATCCTGGAGATCGAATCACCGCAGATTCCCCGCTCGCTGGACGATGTCGATCTGGCGGTGATCAACGGCAACTATGCGCTGGACGCCGGACTGGTGCCGGCCAAGGATGCGCTGGGCCTGGAGAAGGCCGAGCACAACCCCTACGCCAACATTCTGGTGACCACACCGAACTTGCAGAGCGACCCGCGCATCGCGCAACTGGCCAAAGACCTGACCTCGCCGCAAGTGGCCAAGTACATCACCGATAACTTCGCCGGCTCGGTGATTCCGGTGGCGGACGCGAAGCCATGATCATCGTCGAGCAGTTGAGCAAGACCTACCCGTCAGCGCCGGCGCCTGCCCTGGATCAGGTGTCGCTGAGCATTCCCGACGGTGCGGTCTACGGGATTCTCGGGCGCAGCGGAGCGGGCAAATCGACGCTGCTGCGTTGCCTTAATCTGCTCGAACGACCGGACAGCGGTCGGATTCTGCTGGACGGTGTCGACCTCAGGGCGCTGTCCGACAAGGCGTTGCGCCAACAACGGCAACGCATCGGCATGATCTTTCAGGGCTTCAACCTGCTGCACTCGCGCAATGTGTTCGACAACATCGCCGTGCCGCTGGAAATCGCCAACGTCGGCAAGCCGTGGCGCCATGTGCGGGTTCGCGAATTGCTGGCGCTGGTCGGCTTGAGCGACAAGGCGCAGGCCTTTCCCTCGCAATTGTCCGGTGGCCAGAAACAGCGGGTGGGCATCGCCCGGGCCCTGGCGGCGGAACCGGCGTATTTGCTGTCGGACGAAGCCACCAGCGCCCTCGACCCGGAAACCACCGAATCGATTCTGGAGCTGCTGCGCGATATCAACCGGCAACTGGGCCTGACCATCGTGCTGATCACCCATGAACTGGACGTGGTCAAGTCGATCTGCGATCACGCAGCGCTGATGGCCAACGGGCGGTTGATCGAGGCCGGCCCGGTGCCACGGCTGCTGGCTGATCCGCAATCGACACTCGGCCGTTCGCTACGGCCCACCTGCGGATTGCCGTTGGGTCATGACTCGCCCGGCCTGAGCTTTCTCAAGCAATACGGCGCGCGGGCGGCGCAGTCATGAATCGCTCGATCAATTGGGATGAAATCCTGCAACTGGTGCTCAACGCCACCGGTGAAACCGTGTACATGGTCTTGCTCGCCGGGCTGTTCACGCTGTTGATCGGCCTGCCGCTGGGCGTGTTGCTGTTCATCAGCCGCCGCACCGGACTGGCGCCGATGCCACGCTTCAATGCGGCGCTGAGCGGGCTGGTCAATCTTGGGCGTTCGTTGCCGTTCGTGGTGATGCTGATTGCCCTGATCCCGCTGACCCGGTTGGTGGTTGGCACGACACTGGGCAGCACCGCTGCGGTGGTGCCGATCACCATCGGCGCGTTTCCGTTCTTCGCGCGCATTGTCGAAAACGCCCTGGACGAAGTCGACAAGGGCCGCATCGAAGCGATCCTCGCCATGGGCGGTGACATTCGCCATGTGATTTTCAAAGTGCTGTTGCCCGAAGCGCTGCCGGCGTTGCTGGCGGGGATCACCCTGACGCTGGTAATGCTCATCGGTTTTTCCTCGATGGCGGGGGTGATTGGTGGCGGCGGGCTCGGCGATCTGGCCATCCGTTATGGCTATCAACGGTTCAACAATGAAGTGATGGTCGCCACCGTGGTGGTGCTGGTCATTCTCGTTCAGGGCGTGCAAAGCCTGGGCGATCGGCTGGTGCGTTCACTGGCCCATCGACGTTAAGGAATTTTATGAGTGCACCTGTCGCTGTGGCCCCTGAGCCGCTGATTCGGGTACGTGAGGTCAGTAAGGTTTTCGGTTCGAACCGGGCACTGGATCGGGTCAGCCTGGAGATTTATCCCGCCGAAGTGGTAGCGCTGCTGGGCGTCAATGGTGCGGGCAAATCGACGCTGGTGAAGATTCTGGCTGGCAGTCAGCGCGCGGATGGCGGCGAGATACTGGTGGACGCTCAGCCGCGCCATTTCAGCTCGCCGTTGTCGGCGCGAAGGGTCGGAATTGTCGCGGTGCATCAGCAGATCAATGAAGGCATTGCACCGGGTTTGAGCGTGGCGGAAAACCTGCTGCTCGATGAGCTATGCCGCCCTGATGCCGACTTCTGGCTCAATCGCAAACGTCTGCTGGAGCGCGCCGCGAACATTGCCGCAGGGCTTGGGTTGAGCTTGCCGCTGGAGCAGCCGATCGAGCATCTGGGCCAGGCCGAACGGCAACTGGTGGTGCTGGCCCGGGCGTTCGCTTTGCAGCCACGCTTGCTGATTCTGGACGAGCCGACCGCTGCCTTGTCGGATGCCGAAGCGCAGCGCTTGTTTCGCTTGATCGATACGTTACGCAGTCGTGGCGTGGCAATTCTGTACATCTCCCATCGGTTGTCCGATCTGCAGCGGGTGGCGGATCGCGCCATTGTCCTGCGTGATGGGCGGCTGGCGGGGGCGTTCACGGCGCGGCAATTGCCCGAGGCGGTGCAGGCGATGCTCGGGCAGGCGCTTGCGCAACACACTTACGTGCCGCGTGTGGCCGGGCGGGAAGTGCTGAAACTCAGTGCGATGAAAATCCTGCCTCGGTCGAACGCGTTTGACCTGAGCCTGCACGAAAACGAAATAGTGGTGCTGACCGGGTTGCTCGGCGCCGGGAAAAGCGAGATTGCCGAGGTGCTGTTTGGCCTGCGATCCGCTGTCTCAGGCACCGCGCAACTGGAGGGCGTTGACTGGCGCGCCGGCTCCCCCCGTGAGGCGATTCGCAGCGGCGTGTTCTTGGCCGCCGAAGATCGCGCCAGTCAATCGCTGGTGCCTGATTTTTCCTTACGTCGCACCCTGACTATGCCGTTTCTTGAACGCTTCACTCGCGGCGGTTTTATCCGCAATCGCGCTGAAGCCGCTGCGGTCGAGGCGCAAGTGGCGGCGCTGGGGATCAAGACCGCGGGCATCGATGTGCCGATGACCGCGTTATCCGGCGGCAATCAACAGAAAGTCGTGTTGGGCCGCTGGTTGCTCGGGGAAGGGCGGGTGCTGATCCTCGACGAGCCCTTTCAAGGTGTCGACGTGCGCGCCCGTCGCGAGATCGGCCAGTTGCTGCGCGACAGCGCCAAAGGCCGCGCGACGCTGGTGATTTGCGCCGATGTTGATGAAGCCCTGGAAATTGCCGACCGCATCCTGCTGGTGCGCGATCACGCGGTAGTCGCCGAATATCCGCGTGCCGGCCTCAACCGCGCCACGCTGGTCGCCGCACTGGCCGGCACCGACGCTGTTGAAAATCCCCTTCAAGCCACGCCAAGGAGCAGAGCGAGTGCCTGATTCGAGTTCACTGATATCGACCGTGCCGGCCCCCGCCGAGCGCTTGCTGCAAGCCTTGATTCGCTATGGCCTGTTGTGGCTGCTGGCGCTGATCGTGGTGTTTTTCAGCGCTGCGGAGCCTGCGTTTCTGCGCGTCGGCAATCTGTTCAGCATCCTGCAATCGGTGTCGATCGTGGCGCTGCTGGCCCTTGGGGTGACCCTGACCATGGCCGTCGGCGGCGTGGATTTATCGATTGGCGCAGTGGCGGCGATGAGCCTGATGATCGCCAGTTACGTGATGGTCGTGCTCGGTTGGGGCGCGGTGCCCGCGGTGTTGATCAGTCTGGCGGGTGGCGCACTGGTCGGGCTGCTCAACGGCTGGCTGATCGTCAAGCTGCGGGTGCCGGACATCCTCGCGACGCTGGGCAGCATGTTTCTGGTGATCGGTGTGCAACTGATTCCCACCGGCGGCCGTTCGATTGCGGTGGGCATGACCTTGCCCAATGGCGTGGAAACCGAGGGCACCTTCAGTGCGGCGTTTCTGGCGCTGGGACGCGGGCGATTATGGGACGTGGTGCCGGTTCCGGTGCTGATCACGGCGGTGGTGGCGCTGGCGGTGTGGCTGTTTCTGGAGCGCACGCGCATTGGCCGGTTGTTCTATGCCATTGGCGGCAACGAGCAGGCCGCGCGACTGGCCGGCGCACCGGTGCAGCGCTTCAAATTGCTGGCCTACGTGTTGTCGGCACTGCTGGCGTCGCTTGGAGGTTTGTTACTGGCCGCGCGATTGGGGCGCGGTGATGTCAGCTCTGGCAACGGCCTGGTACTGGATGCCTTAGGCGCGGCGCTGATCGGTTTTGCCGTACTCGGCGCGAATAAGCCCAACGCCTTTGGCACCTTGGTCGGTGCGCTGCTGGTGGCCTCGTTGCTCAATGGCCTGACCATGCTCAACGCGCCTTATTACGCGCAGGATTTCGTCAAGGGACTGGTGCTGGTGCTGGCCCTGATGTTCACCTTCGGCCTCGCGCATCGGGCGCGTTGAGCCGCTTTCAGTCAAGGAAGTTGTATGCACGGTTCAATCAGACAGTTCGCCCGCCATTGCCTCGCGGGGGCCTTGCTCTCGGCGTTGGCCCTTAACGCCCAGGCCACGGTATTGCCCGGCGCGCCGGCACCGTTCGATAAAGGTCAGGTGCAGATCGCACTGGTGGGTTATCTGTTTTCCGGGGATTTTCCCGAGGCGTATTTGCGCGGGGTAGAGCAGCAGACCAAAGCGCTGGGCGCCAGTCTGCGTGTATTCGATGCCCGGCAGCAGGCGGCGAGTCAGGGCGAGATGATCGATCAGGCGATTGATCTGGGCGTGGACGGGATCATCGTGCAACTCGGTCTGGCGGAAACCCTCAAGGCGCCGATTGATCGGGCCATCGCCAAAGGCATCAAAGTGGTCGCGTTCGATGTCGATCTGAATTCGCCGCAGGTGACTCAGGTCGAGCAGGATCACCATGCGCTGGCGCGGCTGGCACTGGATCAGGCGCTGAAGGACAACGGCACGCAGTTCGATGCCGGGTATGTGTACATCAGCGGGTTTACCCCAATGGAGCGCCGCGACGAGATCTGGAGTCAGGTCAAGAAGGCCAATCCGGGCATCGTCGAGAAGGCGCGCTTCGGCACGCTGAATCCGCCGATTGCCAACTCGGTGGCGGATCAGGCCAGCGCCGTGCTGCGGGCGAATCCGGGGATCAGCGTGATATTTGCGCCGTTCGATGAGTTCGCCAAAGGCGCAAAAATTGCCGTCGACGAGGCGGGGCTGGCGAGCCAAGTGAAGATCTACAGTGCGGATATTTCTACCGCCGATATCCAGATCATGAAAGAGCCGGACAGCGCCTGGGCGGCGACGGCGGCGGTCAATCCGCAAGTGGCCGGGGCGATCAGCGTGCGCAGTCTGGCGATGTTGATTGCCGGGGAGAATCCGGGGCACCAGGTGCTGGTTCCGCCGACGCTGATCACCCGCCAGCAGTTGCTCGATCTGGATGTGAAGAACGTGCGCGATCTGGCACAGAAACTCCCGGCGTTCGGCGATACCGACAATGTGGCGCGGGCTGAGTGGATACCTGTGGCCCAATAAAAATCAGATGACAGATCCGCCGTCTTCGTGAGCAGGCTCGCTCCCACAGGGTCAGGTTTCACTTTTGAGTTTGGGGTGAACATGCACAACAAAGCTGCACGATTGCGCAAAACCCGCTCTCCGAAAACAGATCCTGCATTCGGCGGGCGGTTGCCTCCCGGTCAGGTGCTGACCGAGCGCTTCCCGATCCTGCATGAAGGCGACGTGCCGGAGTATGACTTGGCGAACTGGTCGCTGCGTCTGTTCGGTTCGCTGAACAGCGCGGTCGAGCTGCGCTACACCGACCTGCAAGCGCTGCCGCAACGCCAACTGCAATGCGATATCCACTGCGTGACACGCTGGTCGAAGTTCGACACGCAGTGGCGCGGAGTGCATCTGCAAGACCTGTTGCAAGCCTTCGATATCCAGCCGAAGACGGCGTTCGTCATGGCCCACGCCGATCACGATTACCAGACCAACCTTCGGCTTGACGACTTGCTGCATCCGCACACCCTGCTGGCGACTCACTACGCAGGCCAACCGTTAACCGAGCAACACGGCTGGCCCCTGCGGCTGGTGGTGGCGGGGCGGTACTTCTGGAAGAGTGCCAAATGGCTGCGGGGGCTTGAGTTTGTCGAACACGAGCAAGCGGGTTTTTGGGAGCGTAACGGCTTTCATCTGCAGGCCGATCCGTTTGCTGAGCAGCGCTTCAGTGCACAAGCGTTGGACATTGCCGAAGATGCGTGGCTGGAAAAGGACTTCGATTGAATGTAATGCATCGGTCCCTGTAGGAGCTGCGGCACGCTGCGATCTTTTGACTTTGTCTTTTAACAGCAAGATCAAAAGATCGCAGCGTGCCGCAGCTCCTACAGGGGTCTTACTTAGTTGGTTAAAGTGTTGGTCCAGCAACACTTGTGTTGAACTAAAAACACTCCTTTAGAGCGATCTAACCTAAGTGTTATTGGTTCTTTTGCGAAAGCCATCCGCTCCTCTAGCATCGGGCTTCAAGGGGAAAATATTCACTCTGGGGGGTACTGCGCTTCACCGCTATTTAACGTTTCAACAGCCTTCGCTGCCTTCCGCTATCTAAAACTACAGCAGACATTGCCGCGCTTTGATTGCCGACGACTTATTGCCGGTAACGGCCGGGTATTAGCTGCGATTCAAGGAGCTGTTACATGCATTACCGTTCCCGTTCATTACTGGCCGCTGCAGTTGTCAGTGCAATCTGGCAACTACCCGCAAAAGCCGAAGATACTTCCACTAGCGTCGAAAACGAATCCCGACTGGGCACTGTTCTGGTCACCGGTACGCGCGGTACTTCGCGCACGGTGCTGGACTCCCCCGTGCCGGTGGATGTGCTGACCGCCGAAGACCTGAAAACTGCCGGCGCGGCTGACGGCGAACTGGGCGCGGCGTTGCAGACATTGCTGCCATCCTTCAGCCTGCCGCGCCAATCCAACTCCGGCGGCGCTGACCATATCCGCGCCGCACAACTGCGCGGCATGAGCCCGGATCAGGTGCTGGTGCTGGTCAACGGCAAGCGCCGCCACACGTCGGCGGTGGTCAACGACTCTTCGAAAATCGGACGCGGCACCGCACCGGTAGACTTCAATTCGATCCCCATCAGCGCGATCAAACGCATCGAGGTGCTGCGTGACGGCGCGGGTGCGCAGTACGGCTCTGACGCGATTGCCGGGGTGATCAACATCATCCTAGACGACGCCCCGGAAGGCGGCGAAGTGTCCACCAGTTATGGCGCGTTTCACACCCGTCAGGACGCCATCGGCAAGACCACCACCGACGGCCAGAACAGCGTGACCACCGCCAAGCTCGGCACGCACCTGGGCGAGGAGGGCGGCTTCATTCGCGGTGGTACCGAGTACAAGGATCGCAACCCGACCAACCGTGCAGGCTTCGACGGTTTCGCCGACACACCCGGCCAGCGCAACTACGTGATGGGCGACGGCCTGGCGCGGGACGTCAACCTGTGGTTCAACAGCGAGCTGCCGCTGACCGGCGGCAAGGCCTACAGTTTCGGCACCTATAACCAGCGCCATACCACGGGCGCCGCGTTCTATCGTTACCCCTACGAACAACCGCAGTTCTATCCCAACGGTTACTTGCCACAATCGCTGGGTGACAACCAGGACATCTCGGCCACCGCCGGTTTCAAAGGCTTGATCGGCGATGAGTGGGATTTCGACAGCAGCATCACCCATGGCCGCAACCGCTTCGAATCGTCAACCCGACGCACCCTCAACGTCAGCCTCGGTGAAGACTCGCCGACGAAGTTCGACACCGGCGAATACGAGTTGCGCCAGACCACCAGCAACCTCGATTTCAGCCGCGAGCTGCGCCTCGGCGAGCGCTCGTTTGTCCTCGCGGTCGGCGGTGAGTATCGCTATGAGAACTACCTGACCTATGCCGGCGACGAGGCGTCCTACATCGGCTCCGGAGCGGATGGCGCCAACGGTCTGCGCCCGAGCGAAGAGTCGGATCTGGATCGCAACGTGTTCGGCACATACGCCGAATTGTCGGGCGACGTCACCGACCGCTTCTTCGTCGACGCCGCCACCCGTTGGGAACATTACGACGACGCCGGCAGCAAACTCACCGGCAAGCTCAGTGGTCGCTATAAACTCACCGAGCAATGGGCGCTGCGCGGCGCGGTGTCGAACAACTTCCGCGCGCCGTCGCTGGCGCAGAGTGGTTTCCAGAACACCACCAGCAACTTCGGTGATGGCGGCACGCTGACCGACATCCGCGTGCTCTCGGTCAACGACCCGATCGCACGCGCCCTTGG